>JAGQIK010000623.1 GCA_020431405.1 Myxococcales bacterium | reverse complement strand
GCCGCGGCGGCGCTGCTGTCGGGCTTCGCGCCGATCGGCTTTTCCATCGCCATCGTGTTTCTGTTCGCCGGCCCGCATAACTGGTTCGAGGCGCGCTACTTCTTGTCGCGCATGCCGCCGCGCTGGGGCCGGCTGTGGCCGTTCTTCGCGCTCGGCCTGGGCGGCACCGTGGCGCTAGCGGGCTTCTACATGCTGCTGCCGATCGTCGGCCGCGAGCTGAACCTCTCGATCGTCGACTACACGCGCGCCACGGCGGGCTGGAACAGCGCCGTGCTGCTGTGGACGGCGACCTTGGTGCACATGCGCGGGCGCGAGCGCGCCGAGCGCGACTGGAGCTTCATCTGGCCGCTCGCGCTGTTGGCCATCGCGGCGGCCTGGATGTGGCCCAACGGCTGGGACCTGCTGCTGGTCTACCTGCACCCGCTGCTGTCTCTGGTGTTTCTCTACCGCGTGGTGGCACGCAAGCGGCCGCGTTGGGTGCCGGCGCTGCGCCTCTGTCTGGCGCTCGTGCCGCTGGCGATCGCGGTGCTCTACTTGCGGCTTGCCGACGCGCCGCCGCTTCCCGGTCGCGACGCGCTGGCGCTGCGCATCACACTACACGCCGGCTCCGACATCATCAGCGCCGTCTCGCCGCGCTTTCTCGTCTCGCTGCACACCTTCTTGCAGATGCTGCACTACGCGGTGTGGATCGTTGCCATCCCGCTGGCGATACGCGCGGCGCCATGGAAGGTGCGCACGGTGCCGCTGGCGCAACGCGGCCCGCGCTGGCGCCGCGCGGTGGTGTGGTTCATTGTTATCGGCGCCGCTGCTTGCGTCGCGCTGTGGCTCGGCTTTGCCGCCAACTACCCCGTGACGCGCGATCTCTACTTCACGCTGGCGATGCTGCACGTGCTCGCCGAAGTGCCGTTCCTCCTGCGGACGCTCTGAGAGACGGGCGCCCGTTGGTTGACATCGCCGCGCTGTGGCGCTTTCTACCCCTCGGCTACCTGTTCACGATCCTGATCGAGACGCCGGTGCTGCTGGTGGGGCTCTCGGCGCCGCACTCGTGGCGGCGGCGTGTGGTCAGCGGCGTGTGGTTGACGGCCGTAACCTATCCGGTCGTGGTGCTGGTGCTGCCGCCGCTGCTGATGGCGCGCTCGCAGCTGCTTTACATCGTGGTCGCCGAGATCTTCGCGCCCGTCGCCGAGTGCGCGATGTTCGCGCTCGCCTTTCACCGCGGCGACGCGGCCGCGGCGATCAGCAAGCGCCAGCGCGTGCGCGACTACGTCGCCATCGTCGTAGCCAACCTGCTGTCGTTTGGCATCGGCGAGCTGGTGCGCTTGATCTAGCGCGGGTCGCTATCGCTCGGGGCCGCGTACGGTCTGCAGCAGATCGAGGCTGCGGATGGCGAAGTCCGACGACACGGCGCGGATCTCCTCGACGAAGCTGCCGTAGTTGACGTTGAAGGAAAAGCCCATCGGCTCGTCCACCGGCAGGAAGAAGTTGTCGTGGTGGTGCGGCACCACGAAGCGCGGCTCGAGGCGCGAGAGGATGCGTGTCCAGTAGCGCTCGGTGAAGCCGCGGCCGGCGATGCCAGCGAGGAAGTAGTCGATGCCGTGGTGGCGCACCTCGTCGTCGATCAGGTTGCAGCTGCCCTGGTGGTAGAACGTCACGCCGCCGACCTTGATGTGGATGCCGTAGACCTGGCCGCAGCGATAGCTCGGCCCGGTCAACGCCTCGACGTGCTCGCACGACAGCTCGCCCTCGTACGGCACCTGCAGGCCGAGCACCAGCTTGGAGTGCAAGCTGGGCACGAAGGTCACCTCGAAGGGGCCGATCTCGTAGGTCTTGTGGTGCTCGACGTGCACGCCCTTGTGGGCGAGCCCGTAGATCGAAAGGAGGTTGACCATCGAGCGCGAGCCGTAGATGGTGGCTCCGTAGCGCTCGGCGAGGTAGGGCACGTCGACGGCGTGGTCGAAGTGGGTGTGACCCACCAGCACGGCATCGACGCGTGGGATGAAGCGCTCGACGCGCTCGGGCAGAGGAAGCAGCGCGCGGCGGCGCGCGACATCGGTGAAGCTGGCGCGCGAGATGTAAGGGTCAGTGACGATATCGGTGCCCTGATAGCTCAATCGAAAGCCGGCGGTACCGAGCCATTGGATCTCGAGGCCAGGCGGCAGCTCGACATCGAAGTGACGCCAGTTGGTGTCGCTCGCCGCGCTCGAGTCGTTTTTGTGGCGCGCCTTGGGCGACAGCAGGAAGGGCAGCACCGCAGGCCAGCGCGGAGTGAATCTCTTGAGAACGTCGAGCATGCGCCGATGATAGCCCGGGTGACGCGCGTTTCGCTGCTGCTGCCGCTGCTGGTGTTTTTGCTGCTCGGTCTCGCGGGATGCCGCTGCCCCACACCTGCCACGCCGGCCGCGCCGTCGCGCCGGCCACTGCGCACCGTGGTGGTGATCTCGCTCGATGGGTTTCGCCACGACTACGCCGAACGCGCGGGCGCCTCGGCGGCGCCCACCTTCGCGCGCATCGAGCGCGAGGGGGCGCGCGCGAAGCGGCTGATCCCGCCCTTTCCGTCGCAGACTTTCGCCAGCCACGCGACGCTCGCCACCGGCGTGCGCCCCGCAAAGCACGGCATCCTCAACAACAGCTTCCGCGACCGTCGCCGAGGCCGCTATCGCCAAGAAGACGACGTGAGCTGGTACGACGCGCCGCCGTTGTGGATCCACGCGCAGCGCCTCGGGCTGCGCTCGCACGTCTATCACTGGCCATCCAGCAGCGGCGCCTGGCACGGCACGGAGCCCGCGTTCTGGCGCCTCTTCAACCGCCACGTGCGCGACGACGAGAAGGTTGGCGCCATCATCGACTGGCTGCGACGTCCCGCGGCCACGCGCCCCGCGCTGATCATGTCGTACTTTTTTGGCTGCGATCGCGAGGGCCACGATCACGGGCCCGACTCGCCCGAGGTCGCGCGCTGCGTGCGCGAGACGGACAAGCGCGTGGCTCGCCTCGTCTCCGCCGTCAGCGCGGCGCACGCGGCGCTGGTGATCGTCTCCGATCACGGCATGACCAAGACCCTCGGCGAGATCAACGCGCAGCGCGCGCTCGACGCCGCCGGCATCCGCGGCGAGGTGCTCAGCGCTGGCCCCATCGGTCACGTCTATCTCGACGCGCGGGCCGACCTCGAGCGCGCGCGCGTCGCGCTGGCGAAGCTGCCGCATCTGGCCGTGCGCTTGCCCGACGCGCTGCCGCGCTACCAGCACCCGACGCGCAGCGGGGACCTGGTGCTCGTCGCCGAGGCGGGCTACCGGCTGCAGCCCAAGCTCGCCGGCCTCAGCGGCGGTCCCACCGCCGGCGGTCACCACGGCCACGATCCCAACCACCCGCACATGCCCGGGGTGTTCTATCTGTTCGGCGACGGCGTCGCGCGCGGCGCCAAGATCGCCAGCGCGCGCGCCATCGACGTGGTGCCCACGGTCTGCAAGCTGCTTGGCATCGCGCCGCCGACGGGCGCCGAAGGCAAGGTCATCGAGGCGGCCCTTCGATGAGCATCGATCAACTCACCGAGCGCCAGCGCGAGCTCTGCGCGCGCCTCGAGCCGCTGGTGCCGCGCTTCGCCGAGCGCGCCGAGGCGCACGATCGCGACGGGACCTTCCCGCACGAAAACTTCGAGGCGCTGCGCCAGCTCGGCTACCTCGCCGCGGCCGTGCCGCGCGAGCACGGCGGCGGCGGCTACGGCCTCGCCGACATCACACGCGCTCAGGTGCTCATCGCGCGCGGCGACGCCTCGACGGCGCTCTCGGTGGGCATGCACCTGATGACATGCGGCACCGAGGCCGAGCGAAAGCTGTGGCCCGAAGCGGCGCGCGCGCGCATCTTCGGCGACGTGGTGGCGCGCGGCGCGCTGATCAATCAGATCTCCGCCGAGCCCGCGCTCGGCTCGCCCAAAGGCGGCGGCTTGCCGCAGACGCGCATCACGCGCGAGCGGCGCGATGGCCGCGACGTGCTGCGCGTCGACGGCCACAAGACGTACTGCACGCTGGCGCCGGCCCTCGACCACCTCGTGGTCTACGGCCACTTCGTCGACGCCGCGGGCGCCGCGACAGAGGCCACTGACGCCGAGCCGCTGGTAGCGCGCGTGGCGGTGCCCGGCGACGCGCCAGGGCTGCGCATCGAGGAGACCTGGGACGCGCTCGGCATGCGCGCCACGGCGTCGCACGACATGCGCTTCGACGGCGTGGTGGTCGACGCCGACGCCCTGCTGACCGTCGGCGCGCTGTCAGCGCCGGAGGCCGACACGCCGATGGCCTGGTTTCCGCTGCTCGTCGCCGCGGCGAGCCTCGGCATCGCCGAGTCAGCGCAACACGAGGCGCTTCACTTCGCGCGCACGCGCCGGCCCACCGGCTACCCCAAGCCCATCGGCGCCCTGCCGGCCGTGCGCGAGCGCCTCGCCCGCGCCGAGCTCGAGCTGCGCGCCGCGCGGCAGCTGCTCTTCGCCACCGCCAGCGCCTGGGACGCGGCCGGCGTCGGCGCGCGCGTGGCGATGAAGTCGGATCTCGCGGCCGCCAAGCTGGTGGCGACCAATGCGGCGGTCTCGGTGGTGGACGCGGCGCTGCGCGTGGTGGGTGGCGCGGCGCTGCGGCGCGGCACCAAGCTCGAGCGTGCCTATCGCGACGTGCGCAGCGGGCTGGTCAATCCGCCCATCGACGCGCGCGGTCTCGAAACGGTCGCGGCGGCGCTGCTCGACGCTGATCGCGCCGGCTACATCATCGACTGCGAGTAGCGCTCGATGCCGATGCGGTCGATGAGGTCGAGCTGCGTCTCGAGGAAGTCGACGTGCTCCTCCTCGTCGTCGAGGATGTGGCGAAACAGATCGCGCGAGACGTAATCACCGACCTTCTCGCAGTGCGCGATGGCGACCTTGAGGTCGGGGATCGCCTTCAGCTCGAGCTTGAGGTCGCACTCGAGCATCTCCTTGACGTTCTCGCCGATGAGCAGCTTGTCGAGGTCTTGCAGGTTGGGCAGCCCCTCGAGAAACAGGATGCGCTGGATCAGCGTGTCCGCGTGCTTCATCTCGTCGACGGACTCTGCGTGCTCTTTTTCGGCCAGCTTGTCGAGGCCCCAGTCCTTGAGCATGCGGGAGTGCAAGAAGTACTGGTTGATGGCCGTCAGCTCGTTGCGCAGCGCCGTGTTGAGGTGGCGGATGACGTCGGTGTCGCCCTTCATGGGTGGCCTCGCGATCTGAACGTTAGCGTGAGATGAGATCTAGCAGTCGGACAGTACCGCAATCAGCCGACGGTACAAGACGTTGCTGAGGTCGAGGGAGTCTAGAGCGAGGTGGTCAGGTCAGGCAGGGCGTGGGAGGGCAGGAGCGGGACGCGAGAGGTCAGGCGGCGTCGGCGGGGCATTGCGCCTCGCGCTGCTCGCGGTGCTCGTCGAGCGTCTCGCGGATCGTCTTGACGCACTTGCAGCAGCGGGGGCGGTGGCCGAGCGAGCGGTAGACCTGAGAGACGCGGTCAGCGCCGCGGTTCGCACACTCTCGAACGTCTTTGTCTGTGAAGCCGTTGCAGAGGCAGACGTACATGGGCCGCTCCTGTTGCGCGTCAGGACCGATGTCTGTCCGTACATCGTCAGATCGGCCTGACTCTTAACAGGTAGCCGTAATGAGAATCGTTGTCAATCACAAATGAGAACGATTCGCGTTAGCACCAATCGCCCGACATGTAAGGCACCATCATTTCAGGCGCTTGGCAGGCGAGCGCTAGCTTCCGCCACCACAGGATCCAGCCGGCACCGCCGAGTTGTTGCTCAGCTTGTTCTTGCAGCCGGCGAGCTTGGGGTTGCGCTTGCAGATCCCCTGTTTGATCTGCTCGGCGGTGATGCCGCTGAAGGTGTAGCGATTGTTGGCCAGAAACGTCGGGCTGGCGTCGATCTGCAGCACCGACGCGAGATCGGCGTCGGATCCCTGCAGCTTGTCGCCGAGCTTCTTGGCGCAGCGCTCGATGACCTTCGCCTTGATCTTGCCGGTGGCGCACTTCTTCCAGTCGTTGGAGCGGTAGTCCTTGGCGCGGCACCAGACGTAGCTCAGGTAGCGGTCGCGCTTGCCGTAGTGCTTCTTGGCGCACAGCTGGCGGATGTTTTCGGCGACCTCGCTCGGCCCGTGCAGCGCGTCGAAGCTGCCATCCTTCTTCTTGCTGGCGATGTAGTGCACGTCGAGCTTGATCTTGCCTTTGAAGTTCTTGAGCACCTCGTCCATGGCGAGCAGCGCCTGCGCGCCGTAGGGGCACTGGCTCATGACAAACACGTCGAGCTTGCCCTTGATCTCCGTGCGGCAGATCTTGGTTTGCTTGCAGGTCGGGTCGGCGCAGTCGACGAGGCCGTTGCCGGTGTCGTCCTTCTTGTTGTTGCAGATCTCGGCGGTGGGATCGAAGCGCGCCGGGAAGGCGAGCATGTAGCGGTCGCCGTGCTTGCTCATCCAGCGCTTGAGCAGCGCGAACTTCTCGGCCTTGGTCACGCTGCTGTCGAACGTCAGCGCAGGCAGGTGCTTGATGCCGAGCGCGGCGAAGAGCTTCTTGCCCTCGGCCGAGCCGTAGTCGAGCGTCTTGACGGCGAGCTTGGGAAAGAAGCGCGCGCGCAGGTTGGCCACCAGGCCGTCGACCGCGCAGCCTTTGCCGCAGCGCTTGTCGGTGAGGGCGATCATGCGCACCTCGACGGGCTCGGGGATGTTGTTGCACGCGCTGGGACGTTTGCTTTGCAGGTAGCGCCCGCACATGGCGCGCATGAAGTCGCGTACGCCGCGGCCACCCTCGTAGGCCGAGCCGCCGAGCAGGATCGTGGGGCTTCCGGTGGCGCCAGCTGACTGCGCGCGCTTCATCGACGCCGCCAGCAGCGACTTGCCCTCGGCGCCCTCGTAGCAGGTCTTGATGCGCGCCACGTCGAGCTTGGTCACCGACGCGCAGCGCTCCCAGTTGGCCGGGATGCCCTTGGGGTCGCCGTTTTGACAGTCGATGAAGTCGAGCAGCTTGGCCGGCGCATGCTGCTGCACGCACAGCTGCACGATGTTGCCCTTGACCTCGCTCGGGCCGTGCAGCGCTTCGAACTCGCCGCTGACCTTGCGGTCGACGATGTAGTCGAGCCTCAGCTCGACGCGGTCCTGACCGAGGGCGGCGATGGCGTTTTTGATCGCGCGCTCGGCCTCGACAGCGAAGGGGCACTTGCTCATCACGTACATCTGCAGCGCGACCTTCTCGGAGGCGCCCGCCACGGTGCGCTTGGCCGCGATGGCGGTCTTCGTGTCGCACTTGCAGTTGCACGGTTTGGCGCAGCCGGCTGCGACGACGAGCAGCGCGCTGCAGAGGACCACGGCAATGGCTTTCATGAACGGCTCCATCGAGGACCGCGGATGTAGAGGCTCCGCGGTGGTAGCGTTATCGACAAGGGCGGCAGCATAGCGAAAACCGGCGCAGCATGGCATGGTCATGCCGCGCATGCGCTGGAACGTCGACCCCATCCTCGCCAAGCTCGGCCCGATCACGTTGCGCTGGTACGGGCTGTTCTTCGCCATCGGCCTGGCGCTCGGCATTCGACAGCTGGCGCTGACATTCCAGCGCCGCGGCTTTCCGGCCAAACACGCCTCGGCGCTGATGCTGTGGACGCCCATCGGCATGATCCTCGGCGCCCACCTGATCCATCTCATCTTCTACGAGCCTCGCGCATTCATCGAGAACCCTATCCGCATCTTCGAGATCGGCAAGGGACTGGCCAGCCACGGCGGCGGGCTGGGCGCCATCGTCGCCGTGGCGATCTACGCCAAGCGCAAGGGCGCCGACGTGCACGCCTACTGCGACGCCGTGATGGCAGCGGCGATCTGGGTCATCCCCTGGGTGCGGGTCGGCAACTTCTTCAACTCCGAGATCTACGGGCGGCCCACCACGCTGCCGTGGGGCGTCATCTTCGTACGGCGCGGCTTCACCAAACCGCGCCACCCGTCGCAGGTCTACGAGGCGGCGCTGGCCTTCGGTCTGGTGCTCACCGGCTGGATTCTCGAACGCACGCGGCTCGACAAGATGCGCCCGGGCGCGCTGTTCTATCTGCTGCTGCTGATCTACTTCGTGACGCGCTTCTTCATCGAGTACGTCAAGGAGTACCAGACGATCTCTCCCGGCTTCCCCTTCACCATGGGGCAGATGTTGTCGCTGCCGGTGGTGCTGCTGTGCGTGTACATGCTCTTCTTCAGCAAGACGCACAACATCCGCACACCGCCCGACAAGCCCGTTGGTCCTCATCTTGCTGGGCCCGAGGCGCAGGACAGCAGCGGCAAGTCCTCCAGCGTCGTCAAGACCAAGACCAAAAAGAAGCGCAAGAAGCGCTAGCGCGCGGCCCGCGACCCAGCATCCGGTCGGTTTTGGCCCTCCGACGCCGAAAGTGCCCGAAGGGGTGAATCGGCGCGCGGAGCGTTTCGGCACACCCGAGCGTCAATCGACGCACGCGGTGCTCAGATTTTTGACGCGCGCACGGCAAAATGCGTGAGATATGGACTCGCAGCCCTGGCACAAAGCTTGTAGAATAACAGTGCATGAAGAGTGCCCTGCTGCTACTCGCCACCCTGACGCTGCTAGCGTGCGGAGGCCGCGCGGTCGACGACGAAGAGCAAGGCAAGGACCCCGTCGACCAGACGCAGCCGCGACCACGTGAAGACCAGAGCGGCGTCTACATCATCACTGACGCTTCGGCGTACAAGCTGATGGGTGAGGTCGTCGCGACGATCGTCAACGGCACGAGCGAAGCGATCTGGGTCGAGGGCTGCAGCGCGTTCTGGCTGCTGCACTTCGAACGCGGAGGCTGGGCCGAGATCGGGCCCGCCAGCCACTGCGGCTTCGCCAGCGTGCCGCGGCGCATCGCGCCGGGCGCGCGCTTCAGCGAGACGTTCAACCTCAACGAGCTCGGTGGTTGGTTCATCCGATCGCGCTACGCCACGGCCTGCGGCACGGCGCCCAGCGACATCACCGGCGCGCTGGACACCACCGGCAAAGGCGACTTCACGGGCGATCTGACGCGCTGTGCGGTGCGCTACGCGCGCTCGCCCGAGCTCGAGGTCGTGCCCTCGCTCACGCGCTAGCGCGGCGCTAGCTCAGATCAAACACGCGTCGAGCAGCGCGGCGTCGTCGAGCCAGCGCGCCGTATCGGTGGCGGCATCGACAGCAACGCGCGTCAGGCCTGTGTCGCCGAGCGCGGCGAGCACCGGATGCGGGTTGTGCAGCCCGACCGGCGGCGGGCTGTCTACGCTGGCGAGGCCGGCAGCAGCAGCGAGCGTCTGCTCGTCGGACGCGAGCACCACCTCGAAGCCGCGCGCGCGCAGCGCGACCGCCGTCTCGCGCTCGCGCGAAGAGAGCACGATCCAGCTCGGCCACGGTTGGGCCGCCAGCCAGCGCAGCTCGGCTTCGCTCGGCGCCAGCGGCTCGAGCACGACGCGCGGCATGTGCGAGGGCGCGCGCGCGAGCGGTTCGCTGTGCCGCAGCGCCTGGATGTCGGCGAGCAGCGCGTCGAAGCGCTCGAGGGGCACGACGTCGCGCCGCAGCTCGCCGCCGATCACTGCCTGGCGGCTCGCTTGCTCGCCGGCTTCACCGTGCAGCGCTGCCACCAGCGGGCGACCGCGGGCGATGCGCGTGAAGAAGCCGGCGTTGACCTGGTGGGCGCGCTCGCGATCGACGCCGACGATCACGTCGATGCCGGCCTGGCGCAGCCGCCGCACGCCGCCGCCGTTGGTGCGTGGGTCGGGATCTTCGACGGCGATGACCACGCGCTCGACGCCGGCCGCGATCAGCGCCTCGCTGCAGGGCGGCGTCTTGCCCCAGTGATCGCAGGGCTCGAGCGAGACGAAGACCGTGGCGCCGCGTGCTGCGCTGCCGGCGTTTTGCAGTGCCACCGCCTCGGCGTGTGGACGGCCGCCCGGCTGCGTGGCGCCGCGCGCGACGACGACACCGTCGCGCTCGATGACGCAGCCGACGGCCGGATTGGGCCACACGCGGCCGAGCATCTGCTCGGCGAGCGCCACCGTCTGCCGCATGGTGAAGCGGTCGCTGTCGCGCGCGATGGATCGGCTCGGTTCGTGCGCCATGGCTAAGGGACTCTATACGGCCGCGGGCGCTTGTGATCAACCGGCGCGCGAGAAGTTGGTAAACAGCGCCTAGTCGCTATAGTCGAGCTGTGGCTGTGGCGGTCAAGGTGTGCGGGATGATGAGCGAGGTCGACATCGACGCCGCCGCCCACGCGGGCGTCGATGCGGTGGGCCTGGTGCTCGATCCAGCGCCTCATCGCCTCTCGCTGGCGCGGGCGGAGGCCCTCGCTGCGCACGCGCGCGCGCGCGGCCTCGAGGCGGTGGCCGTCGCTGGCCGCGTGGGCGATGACGAGGTCGCGCAGCTGTGCGATGGCGGCCGTTTCGACGTGATCCAGGTGGTGGTGACGCCACAGCTGACGCCGCGGGCGGAGCTCCTGGCGGTTTTCTTCGACAGCGCCGACCTGCTCGAGCGCGCGCGGCGATGGCTGGCGCGCGTTGACCCGCCGCCGCAGACGAGCGGTGTCACGCTGTCGCTGGCTGGGCTGGTCAACGTCGACGGTCCGTCGGGCGGCGGGCGCGGCGTACGCGCCGATTGGCAGCGCGCGGCAGAGCTGGCGCGCGCCGTTCCGCTCGTGCTCTCCGGCGGCCTGCGTCCCGACAACGTCGAGGCGGCCATCGCGGCCGTGCTTCCGCGCGCGGTCGACGTCTGCAGCGCGCTGGAGCACGAGCCGGGGCGCAAGGACCACGCCGCTATGGCAGCATTCGTCGAGGCGGTGCGCCGCGCGGCGGTGGCGTCCTCGCGCGGCCGGGTTTAGGATTAGGGCCCATGGGCGAGAACAAAGACGGGCTTCGCATCCAGCCAGTGGCCACCGGGCAAGGCGTCGAGATGCTGCACGTGCCCGAGCCCGATCTGCGCGCGCAGGTCGAGCGGCTCTCGCTGCTCTACAAGGTCGGCATCGCCCTCTCCGCCGAGAAGAACACCGACCGCCTCGTCGAGACGATCCTGCTCGAGGCCAAACGGCTGTGCAACGCCGACGGCGGCACGCTCTACATTCGCGACGAGGACGACGACAAGCTGTACTTCAAGATCCTGCACACCGACTCGCTCGACCTGCACGTCGGCGGCACCAGCGGGCGCGAGGTCACGCTGCCGCCCATCGCGCTGCACGGCCCCGACGGGCGCGAGAACGTCGCCAATGTTGCCAGCTACGCCGCGCTGCTCAAGCGGCGCGTGCACATCGAAGACGCCTACGACACGACCGAGTTCGACTTCTCGGGCACGCGCGAGTTCGACAAGCGCAACAAATATCGCTCGCAGTCGTTCCTGACGATCCCGCTGGTCAACACCGAGGACCGCGTCATCGGCGTGCTGCAGCTGCTCAACGCCAAGGACCCGCAGACTGGCGAGGTGTGCGGTTTTCGCGAAGAGCATCAGCGCATCGTCGAGGCGCTGGCGTCGCAGGCGGCCATCGCGCTCGACAACAAGCTGCTCATCGACTCGCAGAAACGCCTGCTGCAGAGCTTCATCCGCCTGATCGCCACCGCCATCGACGCCAAGTCGCCGTACACCGGCGCGCACTGCGAGCGCGTGCCGATCGTCGCCGAGATGCTCGCGCGCGCCGCGTGCGACGCCAAGGAGGGGCTCTTCGGCGAGTTCGCCCTCACCGAGGACGAGTGGGAGGAGCTGCGCGTCGCGGCGTGGCTGCACGACTGCGGCAAGATCACGACGCCCGTGCACGTGATGGACAAGGCGACCAAGCTCGAGGGCATCACCGACCGCATCGATGCCATCAAGCTGCGCTTCCAGCTCTTGCGCCAGCAGATGGAGCTCGCGTTCCTGCGCGACGCGGCGCAGGCTGCCACTGGCTCTGGGGGCGCCGACAAGAGCAAGCTGCGCGCGGAGCACGAAGCCGAGCTCGCCGCGCTCGACGAGGAGCTCGAGTTTCTCGTTCACGCCAACACGGGCGGCGAGTTTCTCAACGAAGGCGACCGCGTGCGCATCCAGTGCATCGGCGAACGCCAGGTAGAGATCGCCGGCGCGGCGTGCCCGCTGCTGGCCCCCGATGAGGTCGAGGCGCTGTGCATCCAGCGCGGCACGCTGACGCACGACGAGCGGCTCGTGATCAACGACCACATGGTGCAGACGATCAAGATGCTCGAGGCGCTGCCGTTTCCGCGCGACCTGCGGCGCGTACCGGAGTACGCCGGGGGTCATCACGAGAAGATGGACGGCAGCGGCTATCCGCGCGGGCTGTTTGCCGGCGACATGTCGATCCCGGCGCGCATCATGGCCATCGCGGACGTTTTCGAGGCGCTCACGGCGCAGGACCGGCCCTACAAGAAGGGCAAGAGCCTCTCCGAGGCGATGCGCATCATGGGCTACATGAAGCGCGATAACCACATCGACCCGGACCTCTTCGATCTGTTCGTGACGTCGGGGGTGTGGCGCGAATACGGCGAGCAGTTTTTGCCAGAGCGCCAGCTCGACGAGGTCGATGTCGACGAGCTGCTCGAGATCGAGCCGCGCGACTTCGACCTGCCGTCACACGACTCGCGCGCCGGCCGCTGGCGCAGGTTCTTGCCCGAGTACGAAGAGCGCGCCACGCGCGGCATCGCGCCGCCGCCTATGCGCAGCGCCGACAAGCGCAAGGCCAGCGGCGAGTAGCGCTCGCTGTTAGGGTCTGGGAGCGGCTTTGGTGCGTGGTTGCGCCATCGCCGGTGGCGGCGCGATGACGCCGACTGGCCCGCGCAGAGCTCTTGTCGACGATCGGGCGGAGGCGAACCAGAAGCCCGCGCCGAAGAGCACGGGCAGCAGGCCGGCGTGGCGGCTGCCTTTGTAGTCGAGCAGCGCGACGCGTCCGCGGCGGCTGACGCTGTGCGAGGGAGACTGCGCGAGCGCGATGTGCTTGCGCAGGTAGCGCAGCAGCGCTGGTTTGGCGCTGGCGAGGCCGCGCAGGCCGCGTGGCATGAAGCGCGCGTCCTTCGGCGAGAGCAGGCCGTCGCCGAACATCATCGAGCCGCGCAGGAAGTGTTCGGCGGCGATCATGTAGTGGCCCAGGCCGTCGAGCAGCTTGCTGTAGCGCGTGACCACGCCGCCGCCCTTGGCGCGCAGGCCCACGCGCAGCCCGTCGTAGCGCATCGAGGCGGCGAAGCCGTCGAAGCGGCCGAACAGCGAGTGCAAAAAGCCGCGCGACATGCGCTTGAGCGCGCGCCGCGCCCTGCGCGAGGTGGGGTCGACGGCGAAGGTGAAGAACGATTTGCTGTCATGCACGCGCATGGCCATCGAGCGCACCGGACCGCCGCGTTTGCCGCTCAGCGCGTCGCGCACGAGCTCCACGTCGCCGATCATGGCGACGTTGCCGCGCGCGAAGCCGAAGGCGCCCTTGCCGCCGCGCGCGATGTACATCGTGCCACGGGCCAGGCGCTTGGCAGGGCCGGCGCCCGAGCGCTGCGCTAGGCGCTGGATCGCCGCCAGGGTGACGTTGCCGCTCGCTGCGGCGAGCATGCGCGGCCTGCGCCCAGTCATGCGCGCGCTGATCGTGATCCAGTTGAGGTCGCGCAGTGGGTCGACGCCCGAGAAGGTGCGCACCATCTGCAGCTGGCCGTTGATCTGGCGCAGCAGCGTGGCGTGCAAGCGCGAGAGCTTGGCCGAGCCGCTGACGAAGGGCTCGTTGGCTAGCGCGCTGAGCTTGCGCATCGCCGAGCCGCCGAGCGAGCCGACATCCAACGCGAGGACCACGTCGGCGCGCGGCGCGACGTAGCGGTAGACGTCGGCGGGTTTGGTGGGCTGTCCGCTGGGCTGCGAGGGCAGCCACAGAAACAGCATTAGAAACAGGCCGGGGAAGACCGCCATCACCTTGCACCTCCTGTGTAGGTCGCGTGCGAGGCGGCAGTCTAACAGACGCTGCGGCTAGTTGATGGCGAGCGGGCGGCAGCCGTCGAGCGAGCAGGCGAAGGTGGCGCGGGGCGCGGCGGCGCGTGCTGGCGCGCGGCGGCGTGCGACCCGGCGCGTGCGGT
>JAGQIK010000622.1 GCA_020431405.1 Myxococcales bacterium | reverse complement strand
TCGTCATGGCTTCGGATTATGACGGAGAGAGAGGCTGGAAAGCTTGGCGCTCTAAGAGCCGTTCTTCGAGCGATAGAAGAGCGTGATGGTCAGGCAATGAAACTCGCGGTCGGAGCTCTGGGTGATGATCTTGTCGACCACTTCGACCTGCGGGCGCTCGCGCAGCCACGCCGTGATGCGCGAGCCGAGCTCTTCGCGCTCCTTGGCCTTGGTCGCTGAAAAGACTTTCATGCCGTCAAACGACGTAGTGGACATGCGACCTCCAGAGTCCGTCGAACGCGATCAGAGATACCAGTTGCGTTCCGCGTTGTCCACCTGTAGACGGCTGAATAGACTTAGATTTCAAGGACATAAGACGTTTGCTGATCGTCGTCAGAAAAACTCTGAATGGTCCACGAAGTTGCCCACCTCCACATACATGCGTAACACTGCGAGCGTGAACAACGGCCGTCTATTGTTGGCGCTCGCGACCCTCGCCCTCTCGATGGCCGCGCTGCAGTCATGCGGCGCCAGCCTGCCGTCCCCACGCCCGCTACCCGGCAACATCAAGTTCGCTGGCGAGTGGGACACCAACTGGGGGCAGATGACGCTCTCGCAGCGCGGCAAGCACGTGCACGGTCGCTACAAGGGCTTCCGCAACGGCTCGATCACCGGCGACATCGAGGGCAACCGACTGCTCTTCAAGTGGACTCAGGTCAAACCACGCCTGCACGGCCGCGGCTACCTGCTGATGTCACAGGACGGTAAGCGGATGGAGGGGCGCTGGGGCTATCTCAAAGACCACTTCGAGGGCGGTCGTTGGTGGGCCAACCGAATCGAAGGCTACTAGCCGGCAATTGCAGCTTGGGCCGGCGTACCGTCTCAAGGCCACGGGCCTCGGGCCACAGGCCACAGGATCTGCTCCACGGCGAAGCGCGCATTTGGGCCGCGTC
Source organism: Myxococcales bacterium (assembly GCA_020431405.1). Classification (GTDB taxonomy): domain Bacteria; phylum Myxococcota_A; class Polyangia; genus JAGQIK01. Next base: position 7,755 of record JAGQIK010000622.1, on the reverse strand, counting down.
AGCGGTCCAATCAATCTGATATTGTTCGCGGCGCGAGCCGCGGTGCAATTGTGTGTTGGCGCCATCCTGTGGCCTGTGGCCTTGAGCCCGTGGCCGCAGCGGCGTGCGCCGCGCCGCTGCCTAATCGTTCGACGCGAGCAGATCGAGCTGCGCCTGCGCCCAGTCGATGCGCTCGCGCAGCGCGCGATGGTCGGCGACCTCTTTCCACTCGCCGTCCTCGAGCAGCTCGATCTCGCTGGTCCATCCTTCGAGCGCCTTGCTCGCCTTGGAGAGCTCGGCCTCGACCTCGCCGCGGTCGATGTCGTCGCGATCGGCGTGCTCGTCGGTGAGCACCAGCACGCGATCGCCGGCGCCCACCTCGACAAAGCCGCTGCCGATGGCCATGCGCACGTGCTCGCTGCCCTGCTCGTAGCGCAGGATGCCGGGCTTGAGCGCCGACAGCAGCGGGATGTGGCCCTCGAGGACGGCGAACTCGCCGACCTTGCCGGGCAGCCGCACGGACTCGACCTCGGTCTTGACGACCATCCCACGAGGGGTGACGACTTCGAGGTGCAGAGACATTACGCGGCCTCGCGCGCCAGCTTCTCGGCGTTCTCGCGCGCGCTGTCGATGCCGCCGATGTACGCGAAGGCGTCCTCGGGCAGGTCGTCGGCCTTGCCGTCGACGACCTCCTTGAACGACTTCACCGTGTCCTCGACGTCGACGAAGATGCCGGGCCGGTTGGTGAACTGCTCGGCGACGTGGAACGGCTGCGAGAAGAACTTCTGGATCTTGCGCGCGCGCGAGACGACCAGCTTGTCCTCCTCCGAAAGCTCGTCCATGCCGAGGATGGCGATGATGTCCTGCAGGTCCTTGTAGCGGTGCAGGATCTCCTGCACGGCGCGCGCGGTGCGGTAGTGCTCCATGCCGACGATGCCGGGCTGCAGGTTGGTCGACGTCGAGTCGAGCGGATCGACGGCGGGGTAGATACCGAGCTCGGTGATGCGCCGCGAGAGGGTCGTCGTCGCGTCGAGGTGTGCGAAGGTCGTCGCCGGCGCCGGGTCGGTGAGGTCGTCGGCGGGCACGTAGATCGCCTGCACCGAGGTGATCGAGCCCTTGTCGGTCGACGTGATGCGCTCCTGCAGCACGCCGAGGTCCTGCGCCAGCGTCGGCTGGTAGCCGACGGCGCTGGGGATGCGGCCCAGCATGGCGGAGACCTCGGAGTTGGCCTGCGTGAAGCGGAAGATGTTGTCGATGAAGAGCATCACGTCCTGGCCCTCTTCATCACGGAAGTGCTCGGCCATAGTCAGCGCGGTCAGCCCCACACGCGCGCGCGCGCCCGGCGGCTCGTTCATCTGGCCGAAGACCAGCGCGACCTTGTCGATGACGTTGGCCTCGACGAACTCGTGGTAGAGGTCGTTGCCCTCGCGCGTGCGCTCGCCCACGCCGCCGAACACCGAGAAGCCACCGTGCTTCTTGCCGACGTTGTTGATCAGCTCCTGCAGCAGCACGGTCTTGCCGACGCCAGCGCCGCCGAAGAGGCCGATCTTGCCGCCCTTGCGGTACGGACAGAGCAGGTCGACGACCTTGATGCCGGTGACAAACGTCTCGACCGACGTGCTCTGCGCCGTGAAGGCCGGCGGGGGCCGGTGAATCGGCAGGAAGCTCTTCGCGCCGAGGTCGCCGGCTTCGTCCACCGGTTGGCCGACGACGTTCATGATGCGGCCCAGCACCTCGCGGCCCACCGGCGCCTTGATCACGTCGCCGGTATTCTTGACCGGCTGACCGCGCCTGAGGCCCTCGGTGGTGTCCATCGCGATGCAGCGCACCGTGTGCTCGCCGAGATGTTGCGCGACCTCGAGCACGAGGTTGTCCTCGCGGTCGTCGATGCCGGCGTTGGAGCAGGCGAGGGCGGTGTAGATCTCGGGCAGCTCGCCCGAGAAAGCGACGTCGACGACGGCGCCCAGAACCTGGCTGACCTTGCCGCTAGCGTTCTCTGCCATTTGAATCTCTATCCCTTTAGCGCTTCAGCGCCGGAGACGATCTCGAGGAGCTCCTTCGTGATCGCTGCCTGGCGCGCCTTGTTGTATTCGAGTGTGAGCGTGGAGATCATCTCGGACGCGTTCTGCGTCGCGTTCTCCATGGCGGTCATGCGCGCGCCGAACTCCGACGCGGTGGACTCGAGCGCCGCGCGGTAGACCTCGACCTCGACGTACATCGGCATGATCGTGTCGAGGATCTCGCGCTTGCTCGGCTCGTAGACGAAGTCGATCGCCGCCTCGTGGCCCTCGGGCAGCTCCATCGGCCGAATCGGCAGCAGCTGCTCGGTGATGATCTGCTGCGACATGGCCGACTTGAACTCGTTGTAGAAGAGCCAGACCTTGTCGAGGCTGTCGTCGAGGTAGTCCTCGAGGATCGCGTCCGAGATCTCCTTGGCCCGCTCGAGCGCGGTGCCGACGTCGAGACCGGGGAAGTAGCGGTCGACCTCGATGCCGCGGTAGCGCAGGTAGTCACGACCCTTGCGACCGACGACGGCGAGCTGGAAGACCTCGTGCTTGTCCTTGTGCTCGCGGTAGTGCTTCTCGGCGGCGCGCAGGATGTTGGTGTTGAACGCGCCGCAGAGGCCGCGGTCGGACGTCAGGATCACCATCATCACGCGGCGCGGCTCGCGCTGCTCGAGCAGCGGGTGGTCCTCGGCGTCGGCGCGCGCCGCCAGCTCGCTGATCACCTCGTGCAGCTCGACGGCGTATGGACGCGCCTTGAGGATGTTCTCCTGCGCCCGACGCAGCTTCGCCGCGGCGACGAGCTTCATCGCGCGCGTGATCTTCTGCGTGTTCTTGACCGTGCCGATGCGGCGCCGGATGTCCTTGAGCGAGGGCATTACTTCTTGCTCTCGATCTCGTGCTTCTTAGTGAACTCTTTGGAGAACGTCTTGAGGGCGTCGACGAGCTTGCCCTCGAGGTTCTGCTTTTTGACCTTGCCGCTGTCGTCCTTCTCGTCGGACTCGATCTTCTTCTTCTCTTTGATCTCGCGCAGCAGATCTGGATGCATCTTGTCCATCCAGCTCAGCACTTCCTTCTCGAAGGTCTGCACCAGCGGCACCGGGATGACGTCGAGGTAGCCCTTGTTGCCGGCGAAGATGATGAAGACCTGCTGCTCGACCGGCATCGGCTCGTACTGGTTCTGCTTGAGCACCTCGAGCATGCGCTGGCCGCGCGCGAGCTTGGCCTGCGTGGTCTTGTCGAGGTCGGAGCCGAACTGCGCGAAGGCGGCGAGCTCGCGATACTGCGCCAGGTCGAGGCGCAGGCCGCCGGCCACGCTCTTCATGGCCTTGATCTGCGCCGAGCCACCGACGCGCGAGACGCTGATGCCGGCGTTGACGGCGGGGCGCTGCCCCGAGTCGAAGAGGTCCTTCTCGAGGAAGATCTGACCGTCGGTGATCGAGATGACGTTGGTCGGGATGTAGGCCGAGACGTCGCCGGCCTGCGTCTCGATGATCGGCAGCGCCGTCAGCGAGCCGGCGCCCTCTTTGTCGGAGAGCTTGGCGGCGCGCTCGAGCAGGCGGCTGTGCAGATAGAAGACGTCGCCGGGATACGCCTCGCGGCCGGGCGGGCGGCGCAGCAGCAAGGACAGCGCGCGATACGCGACGGCGTGCTTCGACAGGTCGTCGTAGACGCACAGCGCGTGCTTGCCCTTGAGCATGAAGTACTCGCCCATGGTCACGCCGGTGTACGGCGCGATGAACTGCAGCGGCGCCGACTGCGCGGCGCCGGCGAGCACGACGATGGTGTAGTCCATCGCGCCCGCGTCGCGCAGCTTCTGCACCGTCTGCGCCACGCTCGACTGCTTCTGGCCGACCGCGACGTAGATGCAGATAACGTCCTGGCCCTTCTGGTTGATGATCGTGTCGATGGCGACGGCGGTCTTGCCGGTCTGGCGGTCGCCGATGATCAGCTCGCGCTGGCCGCGGCCGATCGGGATCATCGAGTCGATCGCCTTGATGCCGGTCTGCAGCGGCTCGTGCACGCTCTTGCGGGCGATGATGCCGGGCGCTTTGAGCTCGACCTTGCGAAACTCGCTCGTCTCGATGGGGCCCTTGCCGTCGATGGCGCTGCCCAGCGCGTCGACGACGCGGCCGACCAGCGCCTCGCCCACCGGGACCTGCGCGATCTCGTTGGTGCGTTTGACCTGGTCGCCTTCTTTGATCAGCGTGTCCTTGCCGAACAGCGCGACGCCGACGTTGTCCTCTTCGAGGTTGAGGACCATGCCGCGCACGCCGTGCGGGAAGTCGAGCAGCTCGCCGGCCATCGCGTTGTCGAGGCCATAGACGCGGGCGATGCCGTCGCCGACCGTGAGCACGGTGCCGGTCTCCATCACGGAGACCTTCTGGTCGTACTCTTTGATCTGCTTGCGGATGATCTCGCTGATCTCAGCGGCTCTGATCTGCATGTGTTTTCTTTCCTAATTATCCAGAAGCGAGCGCTGCAGCTCGGAGAGCCGCGTGCGCGCGCTGCCGTCGTAGAGCACCGAGCCGACCTTGGTGACCATGCCGGCGATCAGGTCTTTGTCTGTCTTTTCGCTCAGCAGCACGGTCTTGCCGGTGAGCTGTTCGATGGTCTGCTTGAGCTTGGCCACCTGCGCCGGCGCGAGGCGTCGCGCGCTGGTGACCTCGGCGCGCACGCGGCCGACGTGCTCGTCGACCAGCGCGTTGAACTCGCGCGCGATCTCGGGCAGCGCAGCGACGCGCCCCTTCTCGAGCAGCAGCAGCGTGGTGCGGCGCACCGTGTCCGACGGGCGCAGGCGCGCGAGCAGCTCGTCGACGATGGCGCGACGCTGCGAAAGCGGCACCGTGGGCGTCGAGAGCACGTCAGCGAGCTCCTCGTTTTCGAGCAGCGCGCCGAGCTCCGACAGCTCGCTGGCGAGCTTTTCGTAGCTATGGTCTTCGATGCCGATGGAGAGCACCGCTTTGGCGTAGCGGCGCGCGAGGCTTCCGACGTTCAATTGCTGCCTCCGCTCGGAGAGGTCGACGTGGCGCTTTCAGCGCTGCCGGCGAAATCGGAGAGGAACTCTTCGTCGAGGCGCGTGCGGTCAGCCTCGGTGGCCTTTTCGAGCAGCAGCTTCTCGGCGGCCGCCACCGCGGCGCTGACCACCTGGCTCTCGAGCCGATGGCGCGCGCGGTTGACCTCTTCCTCGATGGTGCGGTCGGCGTTTTCGATCATGCGCTCGGCCTCTTGCTCGGCGCGCGCGATGATCGCGTCGCGCTCGCGCTCGGCGTCGGCGGCGACGTCTTTGCGGATGCGTGCGATCTCGTCGTCGAGCCCGGCGAGCTTGCCTTCGATCTCGGCCAAGCGCTCTTGCGCCCGGCGCCGCAGCTCCTTGGCCTCTTCGAGCGCCTTCTTGGTCTCCTCGCTGCGCCGCCGCAGATACGCGCTGAACGGCTTGGCGCCGAAGCGATAGAGCAGATAGAGCAGGATGATGAAGTTGACGATGGCCCAGCCGATGGGCGGGTTCGCGTGCTTCTTGCCCTTGCCGTAGTCGAGGCTGAACCAGTTGATGTGCTTGGGCGGACCCTTGTGCTCGCCGCCGTGCGCGCCGCCGTGCGCGCCGCTGGCGCTGCCGCCGTGTGCGCCCTTGGCGTGCGGATCCTCGACATCGGGGGTGTCGCTTGCGAGCGCGACGCTCGCGGGCAATACGCCGGCGCCGACGAAGATCAGCGCGGCGCAGGAGCTGGCGACTAGGAACGATCGCATGTTGTTTCTCACGAGCTCGGTGCCTCTCGCTAGCTCAGCTGCCGGCCGAGCACCTGCGACGCGATGTCGAGGCTCAGCTGCTCGGCGTGCTTCTTCAGCTCGGCCTCTGCTTCGGGGATCGACTTCTCGAGCCGCGCGCGGGCCTCTTGCAGCTTGGCCTCGGTCTTGGCGCGCGCCTCGGCGAGGCGCTTGGCGGCGGCCTTCTCGCCCTCCTCGCGCCTCTCGGCGCGGCCGAAGGCGGCCTCGCGCTGCGCCGACAGCAGGCGCACCTCGTAGTCGTCGAGCTTCTTGGTGGCGTCAGCCTCTTCGCTCTTTGCCGCCTCGCGCGCGCCCTCGGTGCGCTCGTCGCGCTCGGCCTTGAGCGCGAGATACGGCTTGAAGACGAGCTTGCTGAGCACGACGAGCAAGAACAGAAACAGACCGAGCTGGACCAGCGCGGTGGCGTCGATATCGATCAGCGGCGGTGGCTTGTGGCCGGCGCCTCCGCTGAGCAAAACCAGGTGCAGGTTCATCGATAAGCTCTCGCTTGGACTCGGAAAATACCGCGGTGCAGGGCTGCCGCTAACACGATTAGCCGCACCGTGTCAACGCACCCGGGGCGGGGGCGCAAGCTCCTGAATTGGTGGGGGAATCCAGGGCCTCTCGGGCCCTCGAGATGTCTAGGCGGGAGCGGCTTCGGACGCGGCGTGCTCGCCCTCGTCGGGCAGCTCGGCGGTGATCGTCTGCGCCTCCTGGCGGGCGGCGTCGTCGAACAGCCCGCCCTCGTCCTCGCCGCGGATCAGGCCCGCCGCGTCGGCGGCCTCGATCATCTGGCAGCTGCCCTCGAAGATCACGCCGCGATCGATGAACAGCGAGGGCGTGATGATGTTGCCCTTGACCCGTCCGGGCGCGTGGATCTCGACCGAGCGGTAGGCGTGGATGTCGCCTTCGACGGCGCCCTCGATGATCACCGAGCCCACGTGCAGCTCGGCGCGCACGAGCCCACCCTCGCCGACGACGAGGATGTCATCGCTCTCGATGCGGCCCGAGAAGTCGCCGTCGATGCGCACCGTGCCCTCGAACGTGAGCTTGCCGTCGAAGTGCGCGCCCTTGCCGAGGAGGGTGGTGATCTCGACAGTCTGCTCGACCTGGTCCTGACTCATGTTGCTCTCCGTCGATCTACCGCATCGATGCTGTCTAGCGCGTGCGCCGCAGCGTGATGACCTGCTTGATGAAGGTGCGCTGATCCCACTCGAGCTTGCGCGTCACCGGCTTGAAGCCGCGCATGCGCAGCTCGAGGTTGATGTTCTCGCGCAACGAGAGGCCCTCGATGACGAGCGGCGTGTTGCCTCGCCGCTCGCCGTTGACGATCACGTCGGCACCTTCTGGCTTCGAGTTGACGTCGAGCTTGCCATAGTTGGCGGTCAGCAGGGCGACGACGCGCACCTGGTTCTGACCGTCGGGGAAGCGCACGGTCTTGCGGTCGGTCTTGTAGTTGAGCAGCCGCACCTCGACCACGTGCGGCTTGTTGGGATCGACCACCACCGAGGCCTGCGTCTTGAGGCCGGTGTTTTTGCCGTCGAGCCAGATCTCGCCGCCGAGCGGCACGGAGACGACGTCGATGGTGGCCTCGCCGCGGTCGAACGGCCAGAACGCGAAGAGCACGATGGCGCCGGCCGAGGCGAGCAGCAGCACGCTCACCATGGCGGCCATCACGGCGCGCCGTCGCCGCCGACGCGCGCGCTGCTCGTCGCTCTCGAGGCCGAGCTGCTCAGGTGACGAGATCGCGTTGCCCACCGCGAAGCTGCCCGGCGGCGCCAGCGGCTGCCACGGCGGCGCTGCGGCGGCCACCTGGGCGGGCGCGTTGTTGGTAGGCGGCCAGGTCTGCAGGTTGGGCGCGCTCGGCCGCACCGCGGCGTGGCCCTGCGGTGGCGTGGGCGCGAACGTGTGGCCTGCCGGCGCGTACGCTGTCTGGGCGTAGGCGGCCTGCTGCTGCTGCGCGTGCGGGTGGGCGGCGTAGGCCGGCTGCTGGCCGTGTGCGGCGTAG
>JAGQIK010000621.1 GCA_020431405.1 Myxococcales bacterium | reverse complement strand
TCCCGTGCCCGCCATGCGGCCCTATATCTTCACGCCCGATCAGACCTGGGCAGGCCGCCGCAACGCCTGGGAGCAGAAGCGCGTGCGCCGCGTGCGGCGTATTCGCCGCTGGAAGCGGCGACAGCGCCACAAGAAGAGCGCCTCGCGCTAGCACGGCTGCCGCCGCGACACTACTGCGTCATGCTGACGTAAACCGAAACGAGCTTAGGCGGCCGCTCGAGAAACACCACCACGGGCCAGCGGGTCGCCGGCGACGGCGACGACCCCATACAATGCGAGCTCACGCTCAGCCCGCCTGCGCTCGATCGCACGGAGACGCTCCCAGCACAGCGCAGCTTCATGCCGCGCACGACGTAGGGCTTCAGTCGACTCGGCGACATGCGTCGGTAGCGTGCGGCGCGCGCTCGAAGACGCACCGCGCGTAGTCGCTCGTCATGCGCGGACTTCTTTAGCCCGCGGCGCGCGAGATCAGCGGCCGTGCGCAGGCTTGCCCGCGCGCGTTCGCGGGCAACGGCAGCCATCCGCCGCAGCAACCGCCGGCGACCGGGCGTGGTCTTGGTATAGAGGAACAGCTCGTTGTTGGTGATGCGGGCGTATGACTGCCGCGCGAGCTTCTTCTCGGCGAGCCAACGCGCGCTCGAGCGCACCATCCGCACCTGCCCCTCCGGCAGAGCCCACCGTGGGCCCTGCGTCGCCCCCGTATCTACCGAGCGGAGCCAGGCGTCCTTGGTGGGTGTTACCGAGGGGTGCCCCTGCGCCAACGCTGGCGTCAGGTTCGTCAGGTTCGTCAGGCTCGCGGCGAGCGCCCACGCCACAGCTCCCCACGCCACACCCTGTCGCACGCGATCGAAGAGGCGAGCTAGCGGCCGAAGCGGAACTTGACGTTGTTGGAGGCGCGCACCAGCGAGTTGTAGTTGCGCAGCGCGGCGTCGAAGCTGCCGCTGACCATCCAACCCGAAGACGTGCCGAGGCGGCGGCGATCCCAGCGGCGGAAGCCTTTGCCCGAACGGATGCGGCGCATGTACTCCTTGCACGACTTGAGGAAGGTGAACGTCTCGCGCTTGAACGAGCTCCACCAGAACGCGCGGCGCGCGGCGTCAGCCATGCGCTCGCTGGTCTGCTCCATCGCCTCGGCGATCTGCTGGAAGCGTTTGACCTGAGCCGTGACGAGATCGACGTTGGGCTTCTGGCCGTCCATCTCCTTCTTGGCGTCGAGGCGGATGATCTGCAGCGTGGACTTGGCCTCGATCATGACCTTCTTCTTGTAGTAGCGCAGGCCCTTGCCGAAGCGGCGCACGATGCGCTGCAGGTCACGCTTGGAGAGCTCGTCGGTGATGCGCGAGATCTCGGCGCGCAGCTTGGCGTTGTGCTCGGCAAACTGCGACCAGCCAGCCAGCAGCTTGGTGTGCATGTCCATGCCCTGCGCGCACTTGTCGTCCTTGTAGTCGCCCTGGCCGTAGTAGCGGCTGGCCTTCTTGAGGATCGGGTGCAGGATCTGCAACGCGGCGATGTAGCCAGCGGCGGCTTTTTCGAGCGACGCGATCTTGGGCGGGCTGGCGATGGCCTTCCTCACGGCGTTGGCGCACGAGGAGGGGTCGCTGATGGTGTACGGCGTGTAGAGGTAGCGCGAGCTGCAGTACTTGCCCGACGGGCCGACCTTCGGGTCGAGGCGCCGCAGATAGTAGTTGCGCGAGTCGAGCACGCGGCTGCCGAAACGGTTGATGCAGTCGCGGATAAGCCCGTTGAGCTTCGCCCACATCATGCGGTCTTTGTCTTGCTGCGCCATGTCGGCGGCGGCCGCAGCCCCACCCGCGCCGCCCGCGCCGCCTTTGCCGCCCTTCTCCACCGCGCCGCCCTTGCCGCCCTTGCCCGGATCGATGACCGGGTCGTCGTCCTCTTTCTTGCAGCCGGCGAGCGCCACAAAGCTCGCCAGCAGCAGCATCGTCCACTGCTTCGTGTTCAGCATCCGTTGTCTCCTCAGCCGAGTCGGATGGTCTTGTCGTAGACCTTGCCTTCGACGAGGGCCGTGACGTGCAGCAGGCCATCCTCGTCGAGGATAAATGTGAATTCGACCTTGGCCTGGCCCGCGGCCGCGCGCCGCAGCCCCTTGTAGCGCAGCTGCCCGAGGACCTGCCGCTCGTCGACGCGGCTCTTGGCGCCTTCGTAGAGCGTGATCAGCATTTCGGTCTGGCCGTCACGGTCCGTGTAGAACGTCTGGCTCGCCTCGGCGGGCAGCGGCGTGTGTCGCTCGAAGAGCGTGATCACCTGGCCGGACTCGCTGCTCACGCCGATGGTGCGCCCCGAAACTTCGCGCAGCGTGCGCCCGCCCATCGAGGTGTTGGCCATCGCCTCGCCGCCGAGCTCGGCTGCGCGCAGCGCCGTGCCGCGCGCCACGGCGACGTCGGCGTCGCCCACCACCGGCTTGCGGCCGAACAGCGCGCCGACGTTTTCGCGCACGTGCGGCACCATCGAGATGCCGCCGGTCATCACCACCGTGTCGACCTCGCGCGGCTGGATGCCCGCCTGCGCCATCACGCGCTCGACGACCGCCACCGAGCGCGCCACCAGCGGGTCGATGAGCTGCACCAGCTCCTTGCGCGACATCTTGTAGGCGAGCCCGCGCGGCCCCGACGACGAGTGGATCAAGTCGTCGACGCGGATGTGTGCCGAGCCCTTGCTCGAGAGGCGGCGCTTGGCCTCCTCGCAAGCGAAGAGCAGCCGCTGCCACTCGACGGCGCGCGAGCGCAGGTCGACGCCGGTGTCGTGCCAGAACTTGTCGGCCAGGTGCTCGGCCATGGCGTTGTCGAAGTCGTCGCCGCCGAGCCACGGGTCGCCGCCGGCGCAGACCACGCTGAAGGCCGTCTCGCTGATCTCGACCACGCAGAAGTCGAACGTGCCGCCGCCGAAGTCGTAGACCGCCGCCAGCCCCGAGCGCCCGCGAAAACCGTGCGCCAGCAGCGCGGCGCTCGGCTCGGTGAGCATCGCCACGCCCTGCAGACCGGCCTGCTTGGCGGCGAGCTCGAGCGCCGAGCGATGCAGCGAGCCGAAGGCCACCGGCACGGCGAAGACCGCCTTGGTCACGTCGGCGTCGAGGTAGCGGCAGGCGCGTTCGCGCAGCTTGCCGAGGATCATCGCGCACACGTCGGTGACCGAGTAGATCTCGCCATGGGCGTCGAAGCGGATCAGCTTGTCGGTGCCGGCGAACGTGCGCAGCGCCAGCGGGCCGAGCAACGAGCCAACCTGCGGGTCCTTGTAGGCGCGGCCGAGCAAGCGCTTCGGCGAAGCGATGGTCCATTGCGCCTCGCCGCCCATACGCTCGCGCGCCTCGCGCCCGATCAGCACCTTGCCCGGCTTGGGAAACGAGACCACCGACGGCGTGAGCGTCTCGCCGTGCTCGTCGGGGATGACCTCGACGCCGGCGCGCAGCACGGCCACCGACGAGTAGCTGGTGCCGAAGTCGATGCCGACGATGGGGGCCGCGCGCGACGTCGTGCGCTTGCCCGCGCCCGGCGTCGGATCGGGGATCGCCTGCGACATCGCCGGCGTCGCGGCGTCTTCGAGATCCGCCTCGGGCGGCATCTGCGCCGCCTGCAGCTCCTGGATCGTCGGCGGCAGCGGCGGCTCTTCCTCTTCGTCGTCGGGCAGCAACGGTTTGAGCATCACCGGCGGCATCGAGTCGCGCAGGCCTGCGGGGGCGGCGCGCCTGGCCGGCGGCAGCTTGATATCGGCAGAGGAGAAGGCGCCCTCCGCGCTCACCGATGGCATCGCCATCTCGGAGTGTGTCGACTTGCGCGGGGCGCCGCTCTCGGTGCTGCCGCTCGCCGACGTGACGGTGGCGCTCGAGACCGTGGCCGCGCTCGCGGTGGGGTGCTCTCCCGTGGGCGTGCGCGACTGGTCCTTCTCGTCCTGCAGCGTCGGCACCGATTTGAGCGCGTCGCTGCCGGTGCGCTTGGCCGGCGCAGCAGCCGGCGTGTCGCCCGACGGTGGCCGTGGGCGCTCGCCGACCGCTTCGGTCTCGGCGGTCGCGGCGGCACCGCCACGCACGACGCGACCACGGCGCCTGCGCGCCGGGGCGCCGCTCGAAGCGTTTACCGCGTCCTTGTCGGTGTCGACCTCGGCGAGGGCGTCGGCAAGGTTGGCAGTCGATGGCGCAGACGGCGCGGGGGCAGCGGCAGCAGCAGGGGCAGCGCCCGGTCGCTCGACCCAGTCGCCGCTCGCCGTCGCGCTCGGGGCGCTCGGCGGAGGTCGCGTCGGGGCAGCGGGCGGCGGCGTGGGCGGCGGCCCAGCAGCGGGCGTCCCAGCAGCG
>JAGQIK010000620.1 GCA_020431405.1 Myxococcales bacterium | reverse complement strand
GAGCTGCAGCGCGCGCTCGAGCCCCTGCGCTATGCGCCCGACGAAGGGCAGCGCACGTCGCTGCTCGACGCGATGCAGGCGGCGCACGCGCCGCAGAGCGCGACGCTGGCGGGCGAGAGGGCAGGGCGCCGGCGGCGCCGATGGGTCTGGCCGCTCGCGCTCGCGGCGGCCGCGGCGGCCGCGGTGGTGGTCGTCGTCGCGCTGGTGGTGGGGCGTTCGCCGAGGCAGCCCCCCGTGCGTGGCCGGGGTTGGCCCGTGCAGCGTCTGGCGGGGACACCACGCGTCGGGGGCAAGGCGATCGTCGATCGCGCCGCGCTCGGCGTCGGCCAGTGGCTCGAGACCGATGGCGGCTCGCGCGCGCGACTCGTTGTGGCAAACATCGGAAGGCTCGCCGTCTCGCCCGACACGCGGCTGCAGCTGCTGCGAAGCGGCGCGCGCGAGCACCGGCTGCGCCTGCAGCGCGGCACGATCCACGCCCGAGTCACGGCGCCGCCGCGACTGTTTGTCGTCGAGACGCCGTCGGCGCAGGCGGTCGACCTCGGTTGCGCCTACACGCTGGCCGTCGACGCGCGCGGCGGCGCCACGCTGACGGTCACCTCGGGCGCCGTCGCCCTCGAGCACGGCAAGCGCAGCGCGTTTGTGCCGGTGGGCGCACGCTGCGAGACGCGGCGCGGACACGGCCCGGGCACGCCGTACGCCGTCGGCGCCTCGTCGAAGCTCGTCAGCGCCCTGCGTCGATTCGACTTCGACAGCGGCGGTGCGGCCGCCCTGCGCGAAACGCTCGACGCAGCACGCGCGGCCGACTCGTTGACCCTCTGGCACCTCGTCGGCCGCGCAGACGAAGCGGGACGCGCCGCGGTCGTGCGCCGTGCGCGAGCGCTCGGCATCGCGCTGCCAGCCGGCGTCGAGGCTGAATCACTGGTTCGCGGCGACCGTCGCGCGCTGTCGCGCTGGCGCACGCTGCTCGAGCCGCTCTGGCAGACCCGCGGTCACCAGCGCCTGCGTCGAAAATAACGAGAAGCTCGGTTAACGCTCGCGCTAGCCGCGCGTCCTCCTCTCAGCAGCCACCAAGGAGGACCCATGAGCCCGATTCCTCGCTCGCGCGCGCTCGCGCGCTCCATCTCGCCGATCGTCGCCTTGCTCGCCTGCGTCGCGTGTCACGACGTCGGCGCGGAGACTGCGCAGCGAAAGCAGCGCGCCGGCGCCGCCGCCGCCTTCATCGGTAGCCCCGGCGATCGCCTCGTCGCCCACGAGTGGGGCACCTTCATCAGCGTGCAGGGCAGCGACGGTGTCAGCCTCGAGGGCGTGCAAAACGAGGTCGAGACCCTGCCTTCGTTCGTCTACAGCGCCACGCGCGCGCGCGCGAGCGTCTTTTCGGACTTCGGCGACGCGAGCCACACGGTGCCGGTGCGCCGCGTGCGCGGCAAGGGCGAGACCCCGGTGATCTACTTCTACAGCAAGCGCCGCCGGCGCGTGCGCGTGCGCGTCGACTTCCCGCGAGGGCTGTTGGCGCAATGGTATCCGCAAGCCGACCAGCGGCCTTCAATGCGCGCGACGTTCCGCCAGCCGCTCGATCTCGCGCGCGTGCGCAACACCAGCCTGCGCTGGGACCTCGAGCTGATCCCGCCCGACCTTGCCAGCCGCGAAGGCGTCACGGTCAACGCCGTGCCCGACGATCACCTGTGGGCCATCGCGCGCGTACCGCAGGCCGCCACCGTGCGTACGGTCAACCGCTTCGGCGGCAAACGCCAGGCAGAACGTTACGTCTTCTATCGCGGGCTGGGACGCATCGCGCTGCCGGTCTCGGTGCGCCCGCTCGGGACGCAGCACGCGCAGCTGCAGAACAACACCCGCTATGGCGTGCCACGGGCTTTCGTGCTCGAGATGGGCGAGCGCGACGGCCGCTTCGTCGCCGCTGGCGCCATCGGCGCGGGCAAGCGCAAGATCATCACGCTGCCCACGGCGCGGCAGCCCAAAGCCGCCGTGGTCGCGGCGCTGGGCGCGGCGATGCAGCGCGCCCTCGTCGTCGAAGGGCTCTATCCCGCCGAGGCGAGCGCGATGGTGCGCACGTGGTCCAAGGCGTGGTTCGCCTCGCGCGGACGACGCGTGCTGACGATCATTCCGCGTCGCGAAAATGACCGCATCTGGCCGCTCGCGATCTCGCCGCGTCCCGACGAGCTGGTGCGCGTGCTGGTCGGAAGGCTCGAGTACTTCACCAGCGAGGACGAGGCGAGCATCTCCGCCGCGCTGCGTTCGCGCCTTTCACCTGATCGCTCCGCGCGCGCGGCCGCCATCAAGCAGCTCGCGCGCTGGGGGCGCTTTCTCGAGCCGGCGCTGCGCGGCGCGTTGAAGAAGAGCCGCGACCCGCGCGTTCGGCTCAGCGCCAAGCAGATGCTCGCGCGCTATCGCTAGCAGGCGCCGAAAAACCAGCTGCGGCGAGCCGCCCGCGTGCGCGCTCGAAGGCGGCGACGCTGCGCTCGATGTCGTCTTCGGTGGTCGCCCACGACGAGACCGAGAGCCGTATCGCCGCCTCTCCGCGCCAGCGCGTGCCGCCGCACCAGCACTCGCCTGAACGCTGCACCTCGCGCAGCACCGCGAGTGTCTCGGCATCGCTGTCGCACGCGACGAGCACCTGGTTGAGCACCACGTCATTGAGCACACGGTAGCCACGCGCGGCGAGCAGCTCTGCGAGGCGCTGCGCGAGACGACAGGTGCGTTCGATGAGCTCGGCCACGCCGCTTCGACCGAGGGTCTTGAGCGCGGTCCAGATCTCGACCGCGCGCGCGCGTCGCGACAGCGCAGGCGTATAGCGGTAGCTGTCACGGCCGCTGACGCTCGGCTGCAGGTACGCCGCGCCGAGTGACAAGGCGGCGGCGAGCTGCTGCGGGTGACGACAGATCACGATGCCGCTGTCGTAGGGGACGTTGAGGTACTTGTGCGCGTCGACGGCCCACGAGTCGCATCGTTCGAGCCCACGCACGAGGTGACGCGTGGCAGGCGCCGCCGCAGCCCACAAACCGAAGGCGCCGTCCACGTGCAGCCAGGCGCCGCTGTCCGTGGTGCGCGCGGCGATCTCGTCGATGGGATCGAACGAGCCGCTGTCGACGTTGCCGGCCTGCGCCACGACGATCGTCGAGCCGTCGAGCCGCGGCAACGCGCCGGCTCGCATGCGGCCCTGCTCGTCGACGGCGACGCGCTCGACGCGCGCGCGGCCGAGCCCGAGCAGGGCCAGTGCCTTGAACACGGTGGTGTGGGCCTGCTCGCCGAGCACCACGCGCAGCGGGGGCGCGCCGTAGAGGCCGTCCGCCTCGACGTCCCAGCCTTTTCGAGCGAGCAGCTGATGTCGCGCTGCGGCAAGCGCACAGAAGGTGGCGCTGGTCGCGCCGCTGACGAGCCCCACCGCGCTGCGCGCGGGCAAGCCGAGGATCTCGAGCAGCCAACGTTCGACCACCTCTTCGAGATGCGCCGCTGCAGGCGAGCACACCTCGAGGCCTGCGTTTTGGTCCCAAGCGGTCGCCATCCAGCTCGCGGCGATGGTGGCAGGCATCGCGCCGCCGATGACGAAACCAAAGTAGCGTCCACCCGTGCTGGCGACAGTGGCGGGCGCCGCGACGTGGTGCAGCGCGGCCAGCGCGCTGCGTGCATCGCACGGCCCCTCGGGCAGCGCCTCGTCGAAGCCAGCGAGGGCGGCGACGTCGGCATCGCCGGGAAACACGGCTCTCTGGTCGAGCGTGCAGGCGTACTCGCTGGCGTAGCGCGCGCCGTCGGCGAGCAGCGCCTCGGTCTCGATGTGGCGCTCGTGTTGACGAGGCGTGTCGAGGGTCAGCGTCATTTCCACGTCGCCGCGACGGCCGAGCAGCGGCGCCTCCTCGACGCGTTGGAAGCCGAGCTTGGTGTAGAGCCGCATCGCAGCGTCGAGCCGCGAGTCGCTGTTGAGGCGCACGCGGCGCTTGCCCATTACGCGCGCCGCCGCGATGACGGCGCCCACTAGGGCACGCCCGACGCCGCGGCCGCGAGCGGCAGGCTCGACGCCGAGCTTCGCCAGCTCCACGCTGTCGGCGAGCGCCGCGCTGTCACGCACGATCATCGCGCAGACACCGATGACT
This sequence comes from Myxococcales bacterium, assembly GCA_020431405.1. Taxonomy (GTDB): domain Bacteria; phylum Myxococcota_A; class Polyangia; genus JAGQIK01. The sequence continues at coordinate 7,010 of JAGQIK010000620.1, read as the reverse complement.
CGCTCGGCATGCGCGGTGGTCGCGGTCTTGCCGCCGATCTCTACGGCAGCGAACACCCGCCCCCCTTCGCCGACGTGCTGCCATGGGTCGCGCAAGAGCGCGACCTCGTCGTCACCCAGCTCGCTGCCGGCGAAGTGCTGCGCGAGCCAGAGGCGGTTGATGCGCTCGAAGTCTCGGCTCTCGGCGGGCCGCAGCAGTCGAACTTGGAAGCGGGTGAGTGTTGGCGTCGCGCGTGGCGTCATGGAGCCAATACTAGTCGCAGGCTAGATTGGGTCAATAGCTATAGTGCCAAATGGACGAGAGAGGTCGGATTGGACTATGCCAAATGGGGCTCTACAGCAAGCGCAGCGAAGCCGCATCGCTCGCACGCTCGCCTCCGATGATCTCGAACAGCACCTCGAAGGCGCGATCGAGGCTGGCGTCATCGATGGGCGCCGAGATCGTCAGCCTCAGGGCCTGAGGCTCGGGCGGCGACACGGCGAATGGCCGCGCGGTGAGCACGCTGACGCCACGCCGCAGCGCCTCGGCCGCCACGGCGTCGGCGTCGCGCTCGCCGAGCGGCAACCACACGTAGGGGCTGCCGTCGACCACCGTGGCGCCGAGCTGCTCGACGGTGGGGCGCACGCGGCGCGCGCGTGCGACGAGCGCGCGGCGAGTGGCTGCGGCGATCTCGAACGCGTCACCGCTCTCCACCAGCCGCGAGGCGAGCACCGCCGAAATGCTCGGCGCCGTGATCACCGTTGCCCACAGCGCATCTCGCACGGCTGCGCGCAGCGGCGCGGGCGCGCTGAGAAACGCCATGCGCGGCCCGGCCACCACGACCTTGGAGAGGCCTGCCACGTAGAGCGTGCGCTCGGGCAGCAGCGTGGCCAGGGCTGGCTCGGGCCCCTGCCAAAGCAGACGCAGGCTCTCGTCTTCGAGCAGCCAAAGCTCTCGCCGCTGCGCCACAGCGGCGATCTCTGCGCGCCGCGCCTGAGAGAGCGTCGTCCCCGTCGGGTTGTGCAGCGTGGGCATGCAGTAGAGCAGCGTTGGTTGGTGCCGGCGACAGACGCGGTCGAGGTCGTCCGGCATCAAGCCGCCTTCGTCACGCTGCACCGGCACGAGGCGCCGGTCGAGCGCCGCGGCGAGCTGACGCATCCCCGGATAGGTCAGCGCGTCCACCGCGACGCTGTCGCCGGCGCGGGTCGTGGCGAGCATCGCGATGAGCAGCGCGTGCTGCGAGCCGACGCACAACGAAACGCTCGCGGGCTCGACGTCGACGCCCTGTTGTGCGAGCCAGCGTTGCCCCGCGCGTTGCAGCCTCTCGTCGCGTGCCGCATCGATGTAGGCCTCGAGCGCTTCGGCGTACGTCTCGTCGGCGATGTGGCGCAGGTGCGCTGCCGTCGTGCCTGCCGCGCCGGCGCTGCCTAGGTTGACGGTCAGGTCGATCACGCCGCGCTTGGCGCTATCTGCGGGCGAAGGGCCGAACTCGATCGGGCTTTGTCGCACGAAGGTGCCGCGGCCGACGGTGCTCTCCACGAGCCCGCGCCGCTCGAGCTCGTCGTAGGCGCGCCGCACGGTGCCGCGCGCGATGTCGAGCTGCCCGGCCAGATCGCGATGGGTTGGCAGCCGCTGGCCCGACGCGAGCTCGCCGTCGCGGATCAGGCGCGCCAGCCGCGCGGCGAGCGCCTGGTAGAGCGGGCCTTCTTCCTGGTCCAGGTTGGCCAGCGCGCGCGCGAGTGGCATGTGCCAATTCTAGCGTCGCGAGGCCGCGGTCGTCGCCCGAAGAATGTCATTGTGGTCTGTGGGGCCATTGATTCCGGGGTATTGCAGAGCGGAGAGTGACCCCATATTGTGCGGGGATGGGACATGGACATGGACATGGATCGGCTCTGAGCAAACCGTTGACTTGGGCCGGCGTGATCATCTTCGCGTTTATTGGTGGGGCTTGGTGGCTCGTAGCGGCGGGCACGACGGCGCGTGCGAGCGGCAAGAGCCGCAGCCGCATCGTGCTGCGCAACACGACGACCGCCGCCATGCGACTGCCGACGTACTCGGATCGCGCGCACGGCGCGGGTCATCGCGCGGCGCCGCGTCCGCGGTTGACCGGCGACGCCCTCGACCGCTTCAACTTCGTCGCCACGTATCACCGGCGCATGCGCCCGCGCTACGGGCTCAGCGCCACGGCGGCTGGACCGCGTCGTGACATCTTTCGCGTGACCTTCGTGAAGAAGCCCTCGGCCGCCACGCTCGATCTGGTGACGTCGGGCAGCTTGCAGCTGCGCAACGAAGCCCGCTCGCGCGGCTTCAAGGCCTACCAGGTGCTCGTGCAGCACAAGGTGGTCTGGCAGAAGAAGCTCTAACGCTCGCGCCGAGCTACAGCAGGTAGCTCATGAACAGCGTCGCCAGGCCGAGGAAGCACAGAAACCCGAAGACGTCGGTGCACATGGTGACGAGGATGCTGCCGCCGAGCGCCGGGTCGAGCCCCAGCCGCTTGAGCGTGAGCGGGATCGCGGTGCCGACCAGCGCAGCGATGAACAGGTTGGCGACCATCGCCATCGCCACCACGACCCCGAGCATCACGTTGCCTTTCCACATCCAGGCGACGAGCGCCACCGCGCTGCCGAGCACGATGCCGATGCTCAGGCCGACGACGACCTCCTTGGCCAGCGCGCGCAGCGCCGAGGAGAACTCGAGCTCGCCGAGAGTGATGCCGCGGATGATCACGGTCAGCGTCTGATTGCCGGTGTTGCCGCCGATGCCGGCGACGATCGGCATGAACACGGCGAGCGCCACCAGCTGGCCGATGGTCTTTTCGAACATCGCCACCACGGAGGCGGCGAGCATCGAGGTCAGCAGGTTGAGCGCGTTCCAGGGCAGCCGCTTGATCAGCGAGCGGTAGGGCGGCGAGAAGACGCGGTCGCCCTCGCTGAGGCCGGCCATGTTGTACATGTCCTCGGTGGCCTCTTGCTCGAGCACGTCGATGACGTCGTCGACGGTGACGAGCCCGACCAGCGCGCCGGCCTCGACCACCGGCAGCGCCAGCAGGTTGTGACGCGAGACGAGCCGCGCCACCTCCTCCTGGTCGGCGTCGGGGCCCACGCTGACCACATCGCGCACCATCAGATCGCTGACGGCGGTGTCGTCTCCCGGCGCGCGTACGAGCTGGCTCAGCGAGGCCACGCCGTGCAGCGTGCCCGCGTCGTCGACCACGTAGAGGTAGAACAGCGGGGTGGCGGCTGCCGCCTGGCGGATCGCGCGGATGCCGTCGCCGACGGTGGCGTCGGGCGCCACCGAGACGAAGTGCGGCAGCATGCGGCCGCCGGCGCTGTCGGGCGTGTAGCGCAACAGGCGCGCGATCTTCTGGCCGACGGAGCGCGGCTCGATCGCGTCGAGCACCACCGTGCGCGCTGACTCGTCGATGGCGAGCGCCAGGCGCGCCGCGTCGTCGAGCTCGAGTCGCCCCAGCAGGCGGGCCAGGGTCTGCACGTCGAAGGTCTCGACGAGCTCGGCGCGGATCTCCTCGGGCAGCTCCTGCAGCGTGTCGACCAGACGCCGCTCGCGCAGCAGCTCGTCGACCACGATGCGCAGCTCGTGGGGCGACAGCTCGATCAGCACGGGGGCGAGCTGTGCGGGGCTGAGCTTTTCGATGACGCGCTGGACGAGGGCGCGCGTTCCGGAACGAACGGCCTTTCGCAGCAGCGCTGGGTCTACTTTGCGCGCCATGGCGCTCCCCCAACATGCGAACGAGGGCCGCGGAGCAGGTGGTGTTCCGCGGCCTCGAGGGCCGATCTAGCAGCGAGTGAGGTGTGGTGTTACTGCTTTTTGGGGGCGATGCGGCGGTGCCACAGCAGGGCGTTGGTGAACTCGGGGGCGCCGCCGTCGCGCGGGTCGTCCACGCGCAGGTGCGACAGCAGCCGGCCCGTGACCTTGAAGCCGAGGCCCGAGAGCAGCTCGTTGCTCCAGCGGTCGTCGAGCGGGCTGACGGCGAAGACCGTGGCGATCTCGCGCTCGAGCACCTGCGAGATCAGCAGGTTGCCCGCATATGCGCACAGCACCATCGACGGCTCGCTGTCGGGCACCGGCGAAAACCCGATCATCGCGTGGGCGAAGGAGTCGTCGACCTCGGCGCAGACGAAGGTCGGCTTGACCTTGCGCGCGCGACCGCGAACCGCCAGCTCCGGCGGGCGCACGCGCGAGAAGGGCAGCGTCCGCAGCGCCAAACCGCCCTGCTCTTGGATCTCGCCGCGCTCGCGCTCGCTGGTCACCGAGTCGAGAGTCAGCGCGTCCGGCTTGCGCAGCTTGCGGCCCGGGAACTTGGTCTGCTCGTCGGTGGAGGACTTGAGCGCCGAGACCTGCTCCGGCTGGCCGTCGGGGCCGTAGATACGGCTCATCATGTAGGCGTCAGCCGTGCGGAAGAAGCTCGGGAACACCGCCTCGCGCACGAACCCCGCCGAGCGCCAGCTGTTGCTGTCCTGCTTCTCCACCACGGTGAAGACCTTGCGCAGGCCTTCCTCGCGCGCCATCGCGTCGAGCAGAGCGCACTTCTGCTCGTAGTTGCCCGAGCGGTAATCCATGATCCGCATGTGCAGGTGCGAGCGGTTGATAACCATCCGCATGTCGAACTCGCCACGCCGGTAGGTACGCTCCTCGGCGTGCTCGCTCTCGACGACGATGTCTCTCTTAAATGCGACGCTGCCCACTTGCTGAGCCTCCGTTTTCACAACGACCGCGGGGGCGTAGCGCCCCTCGCGGCAAGATTCGGCCGCCGCACGCGAGTGGGCCGCGGTCGCGCAACGCGCGCGCTTGTCGCGAGCAGGAATACAGACACTCGTGAACGGAACGCTCGGGTTGCGCCGCTTAGCACTGCACGTACGACGCTCGGATCATCGATCCCAGAGGAAACGGCGCAGAACCGATTCCCTTTTGTTATTCCTGGGTTCGACGAGACGGAGGCTGTTATCACGGGCACGCCCCGCTTGTCAACTGTAGGCTGCGCAACCCGCGCGGAAGGCATGGAAACTGTTGGGGGCTCGCGCCGGGCAGCTGGCAGCCGAGCGCGGGTGTTACGATGGCGTTTCACCCCGAGACGAGAGCGAGAGGCGCGTGTACGGCACCAAGTTTTCCGAACCTCAGGACAAGAGAATATCGCTGGCCAAGATCTCGACCGAGCCGCCGGAGGGCCTCGACCGCGAGGCGGCCGAAGCCAAGTTCGCCGGCGTCGGCGAAGAGCTGTTCGAGCTGCAGCAGCTGATGTACGGCGCCGGCACCCACAGCCTGCTCGTGGTGCTGCAGGGACGCGACGCCGCGGGCAAGGATGGCACGGTCAAGCACGTCGTCGGCTGGCTCAACCCGCGCGGCGTCGAGGTGGCTTCCTTCGGCGTCCCCTCGGAGCTCGAGCGCGACCATGACTTTCTGTGGCGCGCTCACCTCGTCGCGCCGCGCCGCGGGCACGCGACGATCTTCAATCGCTCGCACTACGAGGACGTGCTCGTGGTGCGCGTCGACAAGCTGGCGCCGCAGAGCGTCTGGCGCGCGCGCTACGAGCAGATCAACCAGTTCGAAGCGCTGCTGGCGAGCGCCAACACCATCATCGTCAAGCTGATGCTGCACATCTCGCCGGAAGAGCAGGCCGAACGCTTCGTCGAGCGCGAGCTCGATGCCACCAAGGCGTTCAAGCTCAACGTCGGCGACTGGAAAAAGCGCACGCAGTGGCGTGCCTATACGCAGGCCTACGAGGACGCCATCGCGCGCTGCGCCAGCGCGCACGCGCCCTGGGTGGTCGTGCCGGCGGACAAGAAGTGGTTTCGCAACCTGGTGGTGGCCGAGGCGCTGCGCGACGCGCTGGCGCCGCACAAGCGCCGCTGGCGCCGCGCGCTCGATGAGCTCGGCAAGGAGCAGCTCGCGGCGCTCGAGGCGTATCGGGCGACACCGGCCGGCGCCAAGGTCGCCGCGACCATCGCCAAACAAGCCCGCGGGCGCGTCGACCACCCCGACTACGCGCAGGAGCCGTCCGACGGCGGGGCCGAGGCCCCCGAGGCGGCGAAGAAGGCCAAGGCCAAGGACAAGAACAGGGACAAGAACAGGGACAAGAGCAAGAAGGGCAAAGAGAAGGCCAAGGACAAGAAGGGCAAGGGCAAGGGCAGGGACAAGGACAAGGACAAGCGCAAGAAAAGGAAGAAGAAAGAGGACTAGGAGCAGGGGCGCGGGCTTGGCAGGTCGCGTACGATAAAGATGTTGTCTCGCTCGACGAAGCTGTCTTTGGTCCTCGGCGCGCTCGCGCTGGCACTCGCGCCCGCGCCCGCGGCTGGCTTCGCGGTCAAAGAGAAGCCGCCGGCTGCCGTTTCGCGGCGTGGCTCGCTCGGCCGCAAGGTCGTGCAGCTCTACATGCGCTGGCACACCGCCAAGGTTCGGCACTGCTACGAGCGCGAGCTGGGCAAGCGTCCAGCGCTGCGCGTGGCCGTCACGGTGCGCTTCATCATCGAGCCCACGGGCAAGGTCACGGCCGTGCACGCCGAGCCGTCCACGCCGTCGGTGGAAAACCGCGATCTGTCGCGCTGCGTCGCGGCGGCCGTGGGCAAGGTGCATTTCCCCGAGGTCTTCGACGTGCTCGCCGACGGAACGCGCGCCTACGGCGATCGGACCAGCGTGCGCTATCGCTTCCGCTTCAAGCCAGCCAAGCGCAAGCGCGGGCCGCGACCCTTGGCGCGCCGTGGCAGGCTGCGCGGGCTCGACCCTCTCGACGAGGTGCTCGCGCGCGGCGGGCTGAGCAAGGGCATCAAGCCGCCCAAGCTACGCAGCCTCCAGCCCGTGTTCCGGCGCGCGCCGGGCGCGTCGCAGCCGCAGCCGCAGCCGCCGCCGCCGCCGGGCGTGGGGCCGAGTGGCAAGCCGCCTACCGTCAAGAACGCCAAGGGCGACGATCCGCTGCAGGGCATCGATCTCGATAGCCCATAGAAGTGGCACACTCGCGCCGCGTGTCCCAGGCTAGCTCCACGTGAGGCGACCGACCGCAGCGCTGCTAGCGTGTATTT
>JAGQIK010000077.1 GCA_020431405.1 Myxococcales bacterium | reverse complement strand
GTCAGAAAGAGCAGCTGCTCGGCGGCGGCGTAGTCTTGGCTGGTCGCCACCTGCTGGCGCGTGCTCTGCCAGATCTGCTGCGCCTCGTTGATCTTCCACTCGGGGATCGAGCCGCCTTCGATCAGCCCCTGTAGGCCCGGCGGCGGCAGCAGCGGCTTGCCATCCTGCGCGCGCAGCCGCTGCAAGCGGTCGGTCTCGCTCAGCTGCTGCTGGCCGTGGCCGGAGAGCGGCTGCTCGACGCGCGGCGACCACTGGCTTTGCTGGCCGCAGTAGCCGCAGTAGGACACGCCGCCGCCGACGGGGACCTCGCTCGGCGCAGCGCAGTTGGGACACAACATCATGCGGGTGTTGAAGTTGAAGGTCGTGCTCATCGCCGTCTCCATTCACTACTTCGATGCGTCCGCGGGGGCAGGTCGCGGTGCGGAGCGCGACCTTGACGCGCGGATACCCATTGACGGTCGTCAAGGGTGCGCAGTCGCCGCTATCGTACAGAATCCTTACTATTTCCGGCCGAACGCAGCGACTATTAGCGGCACATCGATTGCTTTGTCGAGCGCCGATCATATCGCGGAGGGTTGCCCATGACACACAACTCGTTGCGGCTGGCGCTGTCTGTGACCGCGCTGGCCATCGGCGCCGCCGCCTGCTCCGGCGACGAGCCCGGCGAACCGGTGACGTACTACCAGGACGTCAAACCGATCGTCGAAAAGCACTGCATCGGCTGCCACAAGCCCGGCGGCGTGGGACCGTTCAAGCTCGACAGCTTCGACTCGGTGAGCACCTACGCGGTGCCGGCGGCCACGGCCATGCAGTCGCGCGCCATGCCGCCGTGGATGCCCGATCCGAGCTGCCGCAAGTTCATGCACGAGCGTCTGATGGACGACGCCGAGATCGACACCTTCAAGCGCTGGGTCGACGGCGGGCGGCTCGAAGGCGACGCCACGCAGGCCAACACCCACCAGGCCGCCACCGTCGCGTTCGAGCCCACCGACGTCTCCAAGACGCCGGCCTACACGCCGCCGGTCAAGACCGGCGATGACTACCGCTGCTTCATCCTCGACCTCGAGTTCGCCAAGACGATGTACATGAAGGCCAGTCAGGTGATGCCCGGCACGGGCCTGGTGCATCACGTGCTCGTCTACGCCATCGAGAAGTCGCAGGTGGCGGCCATCGAGAAGGCCGACGCCGACGAGCCCGGCCCGGGCTATACCTGCTTCGGCGGCCCGCTGCCCAAGGCGTCAAAGGGCGGCAGCCAGACCGGCAACTTCACGCAGAGCAGCGCCACCACACTGCTGCCCAATCAGCTCGGCGGCTGGGTGCCCGGCATGGCGCCGCAGGTGCTCGACGAGAACGTCGGCGTGCGCATCCTCGAGGGCTCCAAGATCGTGATGCAGATCCACTACAGCGCGCTCGGCGGCGACCCGGTGCCCGACGCCACCGAGTTTCAGATGGTGCTCACCGACGTGCCGCCGGAGAAGCTGCGCGTGACGCGTCCGGTCGCGATCCTCGACATTCCGATCCCGGCCGGCGAGCAGATCACGCACACGCAGGAGTTCAAGAGCTACCGTTCGAGCGACCTCGTGATCCGCTCGGTGATGGGCCACATGCACCTTCTGGGCTCGAAGTTCAGCGTGCAGAAGGTCGCCGCCGATGACCAGCCCAACGCCGCGGACGTCTGCATGCTCGAGATCCCCAAGTGGGACTTCAACTGGCAGCAGACCTATGTCACGCCCAAAGACGACGCCATCGTGCTCAAGCCGGGCGAAAAGATCCGCCTCAGCTGCAGCTACGACAACACGGCGCCGAACCAGCCGATCGTCGACGGCGCGCGCGTCGAGCCGAAGAGCGTCAAGTGGGGCGAGGGCACGCTCGACGAGATGTGTCTGCTCTACATCGACACCGTCGAGCCGTACCGCGATCCGCCCGACCCCTCGGCGCCGCCGTGCGCGCCGGCGCAGTCTTGCGTCGACAGCTGCGCCGACAAGGGCATCGATTGTCTGCTGTCGTGCGAGAAGGCCTCCGACAGTTGCCAGCTGTGCACGCTGACCAGCCTCACCAAGTGCGCGCCGCTCGCCTCGTGCGCGGCCAAGCTGCTCGCCGCGCGCAGCTGCCTGACCTCCTGCGGCACGCAGGCGATCATGCTCAGCGGCTCGCTCGGCATGTGTCTCAAGGCCGAGTGCAAAGACCAGTACGACGCGCTGCGCGCCTGCACCGATCCGCTGCTGTCGAGCGGCCAGTGCAACACGCAGCTGTCGAGCTGCGGCGTGACCTTCTAGCGCCAGCACGACGCCCCCGCGCCCCGGCGAGGCTGCTCGTGCGCTACCATTCGCGCATGAGCAGCCAACGCCCGCACCCCGCCCTCGAGTCCTTCGGCGAGCATTTCCCCGAGATCGGCGAGCGCGTCTTCATTCACCGCAACGCGTCGGTCATCGGGCGCGTGCGCCTCGCCGAGCGCGTCAGCATCTTCCCCGGCGCGTCGCTGCGCGGCGACGACGGCGCCATCGTCATCGGCGCCTGCACCAACATCCAGGACAACGCCACGGTGCACATGACCGAGGATCTCTCGAGCACCACCGTCGGCGAGCGCTGCACCATCGGGCACAACGCGGTGCTGCACGGCTGCACCATCGAAGACGGCTGTCTGGTCGGCATGGGCGCCATCGTGATGGACAACGCCGTGATCCGCGCCGGCTCGATGGTCGGCGCCGGCGCGCTGGTCACCGCCAACAAGACCTTCGAGCCGGGCGTGTTGATCCTCGGCAACCCGGCCAAGGCCGTACGCGCGCTCGACGACAAGGAGCGCGAGTGGCTCGACTACTCGTGGCGCCACTACTGCGAAACCGCAGAGCGCTACCTCCGCGCGCGCGACGGCGCGCGCTGAGCGCGCTACCAACAGCGGCCGCGCTGGTCCTGCTGCTGCTGCTCGGCTGCGCGAGCGGCTGTCAGGCGCTGGCGTCCTACCGCGGCAGCGACGCCGCCGAAGTGCGCGGCGACATCACCCTGCCGCCACGCGATCTCGACGCGGCGACGCCTGCCCCCGACCTCGACGCGGCCACGACCGACAACTCGGTGGCGCCGTGCAGCCAGACGTGCCCGCTCGACTGCAGCGACGCGGGGGTTTGCCCGCGCATCAAGCCGTCCAACACCACGGGCGTCCCGCTGCCGCCGAGCTGCGGCGACATCGACATCGTCACCTCGATGACCATCAGCACCGACACCTGCAAGATCGGCAACATCTGCGATGGTGCCAAGCTCGCGCAACCATCGGCCGCGCCGAGCTCCTTCGCCTGCTACATCCACGTCGCCAAGCTTGCCGTGCGTGCTGCGGCGAAGCTGACGCTGCGCGGATCGCTGCCGCTGATCATCATCGCCGAGGGCGACGTGCTCATCAGCGGCGTGATCGACGCCTCGGCGTCGGCCGACCAGCCCGGCGCCGGCGGCTTTGACGGCGGCAACGACGGACAGCCCGATGGTCAAGGCCCGGGCGCGGGCATCGCCTGCAGCTGCGCCGAGTCCGGCCAGGGCTGCCGTGACGACTGCGGCGGCGGCGGCGGTGGCTTTGGCGGCGCGGGTGGCGCCGGCGGAAACGAAGACTCCAACGACTGCACCAAGTGCACCTGCGTCGTGTCGTGCGCCAAGGGCGGCAGCTACCCCGGCGCGGATGCGCTGGTGCCGCTCATCGGCGGTTCGGGCGGCGCGCGCGGCGAGTCGGTGGACACCAACGCCAAGGCGGCCGGCGGCGGCGGCGGCGGCGCGCTGCAGATCAGCGCCCAAGGTGTGATCACCGTCGAAGGCGCGATCACCACGGGC
>JAGQIK010000619.1 GCA_020431405.1 Myxococcales bacterium | reverse complement strand
GCCGCCGCCGCCACCGCCGCCACCGCTCGACGCCGGACCGGCCGGCGACATCGGCCCGCCACCGCCCGTCGACAGCGGCCTGACGCAGTACGACCTCCTCGACCCGTCGCTGAAGCGTGCTGGCCTCGCGCCGCGCGCCGGCTGCAGCGTGGCGCCCGACAGCTCGCCGCCGCCGCTCGGCCTGCTGCTGCCGCTGCTCGCGCTGTTGGCGCTCGTGACGCGTCGTCGCCGTCGCGCTAGCCGCCGCAGCCAGCGCCGCCGTAGCCAGCGCCGCTGCAACCCTGAAAGCCCTCGGTGACCGACATGCCTGCTCGAGCCTCCCGCCTCGCCACCGCCTTGATCGCCGCCGGCGCCCTGCTCTTCGTCGCGCCGCTCGCACCGTGGTCGCCGCTCGAAGGCACCGCCGTCGCGCGCAAGGCGTCGAAGAGGGCCAAGCGCACGCGCCGCAAGCGCGACCCCTTCGCGCGCGCGCCGCAGGTGCTAGACATCGCCGGCAAGAGCAAGACGGGCGCGCTCACCGCCGGCCAGGTGGCCAAGGTCATGCACAAGGTGGCGCCGCGCCTGGAGCCTTGCCTCGTCTTCGAGCGCCGGCGCGACCCCGAGCTTCGCGGCGCGTTCATCGAGTTCGTCATCACCGGCGCGGGCCATGTGCTCGCCACGCGCGTCAACAAGAAGCGTTTCTCCTCGCTAGCCCGCTGCATACACAAGAAGCTGCGCGCCACCGCGCGCTTCCCCAAGAGCAAGCTCCCGCGGCAGGTCGCCGGCTTCAACATGCGCCTCGCGCAGTAGCCACGCGCCTCGCGCAGCCGCCCTTCGCCCTCGAGCGCTCGTGTCGCACCTCTCTCTCGACTGGATCGCTCCACGGCTGAGCAACTACGAGCCGGACGCGCTCGCTTCGCGCCAGCGGGCCGCCGTGGCGCTGGTGCTGCGCTCCATCGCCGACAGCGACGAGGTCGAGATGCTCTTCATTCGACGCGCCGAGCACCCGATGGACCCGTGGTCGGGGCACATGGCGCTGCCAGGCGGCCGCGTCGACGAGGCCGACGCCTCCCCCCTCGACGCAGCGATGCGCGAGACACACGAAGAGGTCGGCCTCGATCTGCAGCAGCACGCACGCGCTATCGGTCGCCTCGACGATATCCAGGCGCGCTCGCGCCGCGGTCCCATCGCGTTGATCATCTCGCCCTTCGTCTTCGCCCTCGACGGGCGTGCCGCGGGCGACGCCCTGCGCCCCGACCCGAGCGAGGTCGAGGAGGCGCTGTGGGTCAGCGCGCGGCGGCTGCTCGCGCCAGAGGCGCGCTCGACCATGAGCTACGAGCATCAGGGCGAGATGATGACGCTGCCGTGCTTTCGCATCGACGGGCGCGTGATCTGGGGGCTGACCTACCGCATGCTGCGCTCGTTCTTCGGCGCGGTGCAGTGGAAGCCAGGCGCGCCCGATACGCCGCTCGCCCCATGACGGACGCGACCCTCACGCCGATCGTCGACGTGCACTGCCACGTACACCACGCCGACTTCGACGCCGACCGCGAGGCGGTGCTCGCCGAGGCTCAGCGCGCCGGCATCGAGACGCTGCTGATCATGGGCGAAGGCGAAGCGGACAACGCGCGCGTGATCGAGCTCGCGGCGCGTCACCCGCAGCTGCGGCCGTGCCTCGGGCTGCACCCGTGGTTTGTCGACCGCGAGGACGTCGCGCGCGTCGTCGCGCAGGTGCGCGCCGCCCACGCCGAGCATCCGTTGACCGCCGTCGGCGAGATCGGCCTCGATTACTTCGTCGCCAAGACCGAAGAGCAGCGCCAGCAACAACGCGCCGCCATGCGCGCGATGGTCGAGCTGTCGCTCGAGCTCGACCTGCCGCTGAGCCTGCACTCGCGCTCGGCGGGGCACTACACGATCGATCTGCTCGAAGCGCTCGGCGCCCGGCGCGTCTGCCTGCACGCCTTCGACGGTCGCGCCAGCCACGCCGAGCGCGGCGCCGCGCTGGGCTATTACTACTCGGTGCCGCCGAGCGTGGTGCGCTCGCGACAGAAGCAGAACCTCGTCAGCCGCCTGCCGCTCGACTCGCTGCTGCTCGAGAGCGACGCACCCGCGCTCGGACCGGAGCGCGGCGAGCGCAATGTCCCCGGTAACATCGCGCTGGTGGTCGAGACCATCGCCGAGCTCAAGGGCGTCAGCGCCGAGCAGGTGCGGCAGGCGGCGCTGGCGAACGCGCGCGCCCTGTTCCGCTTGCCGGCCGCGACGTAGCCGCGGCCGCGGCCGCGCCGCCGCGCGCCGCCGCCGCGCGCTTGCGCTTGAAGTGCTGCTCGAGCTTGCGCCTCCGCTCGGCGCGCCCCACGCGCCAGCGCAGCCCCGCGTCGGCTGGCGGGCACTTCCAGACGCGCCGCCCCGGCATCGCCAAGGCGAACAGCTGCGAGAGCCGCGCGTGGATCGCGTCGGGCTTGGGCATCATGACCCAGCGTCCGTCTGCGAGGATCATCGGCTCGGCCTGGCGCGTGTCGAGCACCAGGCCGTGGATGTGCGCGCGCTGCACGCGAGAGAGGCGCCGAAAGAGGCGCACGATCGTCAGCACGTCGAGGTCGCTGTATACGGTGCGCCGAAGCTGCGGAAGCAGCGCCTTGACCTTGTCGAGGCCGAGCCCCACCAGCCGATCGCGCATCGCCAACAGCAGCGCCTGCTGCCGGCGGGCGCGATCGAAGATGCCACGCCCGTGGCGCGAGCGCGCGAACATCAGCGCCGTACGGCCATCGACGTGGCGCAGCCCCTCGGCGAGATCGAGCGGTACCCGCCCACCGGGCGCGTGCGGATCGATGAAGCTGTCTTTGATCGGACACTGCACGTAGACGTCGACGCCGCCCATGGCGTCCACCAGCTGCTCGAAGCCAGCGTGCGCGACGAACACCACGTGCGCGATGGACAGCCCCAGGGTCTGGCGGATCACGCGCCTGAGCAGCGTCACGCCGCGCTTGGTGCCGCTCTGCTTGATGCCCGCCAGGTAGACCGTGTTGATGCGACCGGCAACGCGCGGCGCGCGCGGGTCGTCGCTCTCGGGAATGCCCACCAGCAGATCGCGCGGCACGCTGATCAGTCCCACGTGCTGCGACGAGCCGTCGATCACCAGCACCACCAGCGCGTCCGTGCGGCCGCCCCACCCGCCGGGGCGCGTGTCGACGCCGGCGAGCAGGATGTTGAGCGTGCGCGAGAGCGGCGGCGTGGCCACGCCCTCGGTGACGAACGAGAGGCGCGGGTCTCGCGCGTGGCGCACGGCCGCGAGTAGCTTGTCGAGGGCGGCACGCTGGCCGCGCGGCGCGAGTGTGATCGCGGGCACGGCCGGCGCCGCGTCGAGCGGCTGATAGCGCGCGGCAGCGAACAGGCCAGCGCCCACGAGCAACAGCGACAGCAGCACCAGCGCGAGCTTGAGCGACAGCGTCTTCACGCCCGCCCACAGGAGCAAGCGCCGGTCCAGCGCTAACGCGCCGAGATCGCACCGCGCGCGGCGACGCTGACGCGGGCCCGCGTGTCAACGCTGACGCGAGCGCCGCGCGAGAGGCTAGGCCTTCTTCTCTTGCACCGGCGGCGTCGGGTTGCGCGCCTCGAGCCACACGAAGATACCGACGATCACGCAGCCAGCCACCACCGTGGCGAGCGTGAGGATCTCGTTGGTGGAAAATCCGGCGGGCAGCGTGTTGCCGAGGTCGACGCGCAACGAGAGCTTGGCCGCGTCCATGCCGGAGGGCAACGCCAGCCCCGCCGGCGCGCCGACGATCTTGAACTCCTTGAAGGGCCAGATCGCCCACAGCGAGCCCACCACCAGGCCGAGCAGAAAGCCGATGGTCACGTCGTGGTGCTTTTCGAGCAGGTAGTTGAGCAGCCGCGTGAAGAGCAACAGCCCCACCAAACACCCGAGCATGAACACGCCGAGCAGCGGGTAGTTGCGGCTATTGATGGCGGCCAGCAGCTCGAAGTAGACGCCCATCATCAGCAGCATGAACGAGCCGCTGATGCCGGGCAGGATCATCGCCGCGATGGCGATGGCGCCGGCGCCGGCAAACAACGCGAGGTGCGCGCCGCTGGTCGAAGCCTTGGGTGGGCGCTTGACCTTGTCGGCGCCGCCTGCCGCGGCGGCCGCCTCGAGCTGCGCCTTGTGGATGTTGCGCGCGATCTTCGACTCGGCGCGCTTGATCTTGCGCTCGGCGGAGACGGCGAACGTCAGCCCCACCACGGCGACCGCGCCGAGCACGGCGGCGACCATCGGCACCACCGACTTGGCCTTGATCATGCGCCACGGCACGATCACCGAGGCCAGCACGAGGCCAAAGAAGAAGCCGTAGGTCGGATCGTGGTGCTTGTTGAGCAGATAGCCCATCAGCTTGGCCATCGCCACGACGGTGACCACGGCGCCCGCGGCGAGGCCGGTCATGAACAGCGCGTCGAGCTTCTTCATCGACTCGATGAAGCTCTTCTTGCCCTTGAAGATGCCGAGCACCGTCTTGACGTCGATGTTGCGCAGCGCGTGGATCACGCGCTCGTAGACGCCGAGGATCAGCAGCATGGTGCCGCCGCTGACGCCGGGGATGATGTTGGCCAGACCGACAGCGACGCCGCGCAGCACGTTGGAGAAGAACCCGATCACGCCGCACCTCCCGCCGCCGCGGTCGCAGCAGCGCGTGGGTTGCGCGGCGCCTCGCCCGCGCGCGCGCGCTCGACCCACAGGCCGCACAGCGCGACCAGCGTGTCGACGGTGGCGAGCATGCCCTCTACAGCGACCCACTCGTAGCGGCTGTGATAGAGGTGTCCGCCGGTGAAAATGTTGGGCGTGGGCAAACCGTTGAACGACAGGTGCGCGCCGTCAGTGCCGCCGCGGATCTGCGACAGCTTCGGCTCGAGCCCCGCGCGACGCGTCGCCTCCAAGGCGAGCTCGACCACCTGCGGGTGCTCGTCGAGCACCAGGCGCATGTTGCGGTAGCTCTCTTCCACGGCGACCTCGACTTGGCCGCCCTCGTGCTCGGCGGCGACCTTTTCACCGATGTCGCGCAGCAGCTGCGCTTGCGCCTTGAGCGGCTCGACGTCGAAGTCGCGCAGGATCAGCTTCAGCTGCACCTCGTCGACCGTGCCTTCGATCGCCACCGGGTGCACGTAGCCCTGGCGACCTTCGGTGCGCTCGGGGCACATCCCTTCGGGCAGCAGCGCGATGAAGCGCGCCGCCATCTTGAGCGCATTGACCATCTTGCCCTTGGCGTAGCCGGGGTGGACGTTGACGCCGCGCAGCAGCACGCGCGCCGCGTCGGCGCAGAAGGTCTCGTTCTCGATGTGCCCGACGGTCTCGCCGTCGACGGTGTAGGCGTACTCGGCGCCGAAGCCCTCGACGTCGAAGGTCTCGGTGCCGCGCCCGATCTCCTCGTCGTAGGTGAAGGCGACGTGCACTGGACCGTGCGGCGGCGCGGGGTCGGCCATCAGGCGCTCGAGCAGCGTCATGATCTCGGCGACGCCGGCCTTGTTGTCGGCGCCGAGCAGCGTCGTCCCGTCGGTGGTGACGATCGTATGGCCGAGGTGATCGAGCAGCTCGGGGCTGCGCTCGGGCGTCAGCGTGTAACCGTGGCCGAGCTCGAGCGCGCCGCCGCCGTAGTTTTCATGCAGCTGGGGCTGCACGTTGCTGCCGCTCATCTCGGGCGACGTGTCCACGTGCGCGATGAAGCCCACCGCCGGCACGTCCACGTCGACGTTGCCTGGCAGACGGGCGATGACGTAGTCGTGCTCGTCGATGCTGACGTCGGGCACGCCGAGCTCGAGCAGCTCGTCGTGCAGCGCGCGCAGCAGGTCG
>JAGQIK010000009.1 GCA_020431405.1 Myxococcales bacterium | reverse complement strand
TCTCCTGTCCGTGGAAAGACCTGAGATTAGCCGGGCTGACCCAACTCAGCAGCGCACGTCAGGCCAGTCCAGCCGGCCCGCATAGGATCTGAAGCCCTCTCCTGTGGCCTGTGGCCGCTGCGGGCGTGCCTTTGGCGGACCGTGGCGAGACGCCTCGGGGCGTTGTGCGTGTGCGGGCGTTGGCGGGCACGGCGCTGATGGACTGTCGTCTTGGCGCGGCGGGCCGAGTTGCAGGCGTGGGGCGTGGGAGACTACGTGAGGACTAGCGGCGCTTGCCCGGGATGTCGTTGACGCTGAAGCGGCCGCCTCGACCGCGGCGCCAGCCGGTGGTGAGCAAGAAGGTGCGTGCTGTGGGCCAAGGGTTGGTCTCGTTGGGCTCGCGGTCGCGGTAGCCGTCAAACCAGCATGCCGTTGACAGTGGGTCAACCCAGCCGGCGTGCGCCTGGCGTTGGCCTTGGTGTCTGCGCCGGTTGTTAAGCACGTAGCGCAACGCGTTGCGTACCTGTGTTGGCGTGCGAAGGATGTGCGCGTGGTAGCGCTGCGCGAACACCTTGCCCTTGCGCTCAGCGGCGCGGTTGACGGCGCGTGCGACGCGCACCGAGAGCGCGTGGATGCCGCGCGAAAGCGCCCGCCAATCACTCGCCTCGACGATGAGGTGCAGGTGGTTGCTCTGGATGCTGAAGTGCACGAGGCGAAAGTCCTCGCGTCGGGCGCCCAGCCACAGCGCGACAGCGACCTTTCGCGCCACCTCGCGCGCGCGCAGATTGGGAACGTCCTCGTGCACCTTCGCCGTGACATGCACAACCGCAGGGCGCGAAAACCGCTCTCGCGCAACCTTCTGCTCGGCCCCAGGCTTACGCGGCCGCCCCGCACCAGGTCGCCACCCGCCCCAAGTGGCTGGCGGCTTGCGCCTCAGCTCGAGTTGGCGAGGCCTGCGGCGATTTGGTGTGGGATTGGCCATTTAGATATCCGCTAGCTTATTCAGAAACACTGCTTAGATCAACCGAAAAGAGCAGTCAGAGCCGCTTGGATGCGCTGCGAAGTCCCCCCGACGCATCGAATCCTGCAACTCGGCCCGCCGCGCCACGCCCGCGGCGCCTCCCAGGCCCGCCAATCACGCCAAACGCCCGCAGGCCGCCAGCCTCCCATCCCGTTTCGGCCCAGCCGCGCCCGAACGCTCCCTAACCACCAACGCAGGAGGCGTCCCCCCACGCTCGCGTCACGCTAGCGCTGGCCGCTCGTGGGGCTAGCGCGGCAGCTCGCGTTCGAGGATCTCGCGCAGCGCGGTGCCGAGCATGAAGGCGCTGTGGCCGCCGCCGGGGAGCAGGGCAACTCGGGTGCTCGGGGCCTCGACGTCGGCGGCGTAGCGCTCGACATCGCTCGTGACGCTGTAGGTGTCGTGCTCGCCTTGCACGAAGAGCAGCGGCCAGCGATCGGCGACCGCATCGAGCAGCGGCGCGAAGAGGCGCGGTGGCACGCCGGCCCCGCCCACCACGAGCAACACGCGCGCGCGCGACACGTGATCCTTGGCGAAGAGGGTCAGCGTGTCGTCGCTCAGCGCCGCCTCGGAGCACGTCTGCCGCTCTTGCATCGCGACCACTGATCGACCTAGGTCAAGACAACCAGCGTTTGAACTGCTCGTCGAAGCGTGCGCTGGCCTTGGCGACGGCCTCGGCGCCGTCGTCGTCGAGGTCGGGCTCCTGGTGGCCGTAGGGGCCTTCGCGGCCGCCGAAGAGCGCGATGAGGTCCTTCTTGATCCACTCGCCGCCGATGTTGTGGCAGTAGCGGTACAGCTGCGCGCGCAGGCCGATGGCGTCGCGGGCGCGCAGGTTCTCGACGTGGCTGTCCCACAGCCCGCGACCGAAGGCCTCGGCCATCAGCTCCGAGCCGGTCATCTTGCCGCCGCGCACGATCTCGCAAAGCTCGCGCTGCGTGTCATCGAGCCCCTCGTCGTCGAAGAGCGAGCGCGCCGCGAGCCAGCTGAGCAGCAGACCGCCGATGACGTCGCGGCGGTCGTCGTGCGTGCGATGCAGCTCGCGCGCCGCGTCGACCTGCACGGTCAGCTGCGTGCCGTAGGCCTCGAAGACCACGCCACGCGCCGCGTCGAGCGGCCGGCGCCAGATCGGTGTCACGCGCTCGCCAACGCGCCACTCGTCGTCGGGCTCGCCCAGCGCCTCGCCGATCTCCTCGACGGACATGGCGAAGCTCAGGCCAAAGGGCAGCGCGTCGCCGAGCTTGTCGCGCAGCCAGGCGATCTGCAGGTAGGGGATCAGCGAGCGCTTGGTCTTGTAGATCGGCGGGTAGCCGTGGTGAAGCACGTCGTTGCTGAAGCCGAGCTCGAGACCCTGCTTCTTGGCGACAACGTGCTTCATGTCGCCGTCTACGCCGATGGTCTGGGGCACCTTCTTGCCGAGCTCGTCGCTGACAAACGCGACCAGCGCCTCGTCGTCGGCGCGCCGGCCGACCATCGAGACGATCTTGTCGAAGAAGGTGCCCATGGCGCTAGCGCCGGCGGCGCCGGCGCCAGACGGGGATCAGCAGCAGCACGAGGATCAACAGCCCGCTGACCGTGTCGCGCGGCGAGCCGTGGCCGACGTCGCAGCAGCCGCCGTCGCCGCTGCCCGTGCCGCCGTCGCCACCGCTGCCGCCGTCACCGCCGCCGCCGCCGTCGCCGCTGGGACCCGCGTCGCTGCCGGGCAGCTCCGCGGCGCTGATGCCCTGCGAGAGCTTGGTGGCGAAGTTGCGCGTGTTGCGGTTGTCGTGGCCGAAGTTGGCCCAGTCGATGCGGCCGTCCTTGGCCTTGCCGCTGGTCTTCCAGGCGTAGAGCCAGCCCGAGCGCGTGTTGACGACGACCTCGAGGTTGCCGTCACCGGTCAGATCGCCGACGGCTGGCGTGCCGATGTTCCACTGGCCGGTGAGCTTGGGCCAGCCGGCGGGGCTCTCGCCGTTGGCGTTCCACGCGTGCACCCAGTAGCCGGCCGAGCTCGCCAGCACCTCGGGCTTGTTGTCGCCGTCGATGTCGGCGATGGCAGGCGTGGCGAAGAACTGCCAGTCGTCGATGCGCGTCGGGAAGCCGGGCATGTAGGCGCGCGTGCGCGTGTCCCAGGCGCCGACGTGGTGCTCGAAGTCGCCGCGCTTGCCGCCGGCGGCGAACGTCTTGGCGGCGCCGAAGCCGCCCATGGGCATCACCAGGTCGGGCTGCAGGTCGTTGTTGAGATCGCCGAAGGCGGCGTTGGTGATCAACACGACCGATGGATTGTCCTTCGACTTGGACTGCGTGCCGAAGGTGTTGTTCTCCATCGCGCCGTTGACGCACTGCACGCGCGGGTCCTTCTCCAGCTCGGCGCACGACTCGGTGATCTTGCGCGTGCACTTGACGATATGCGTGTGCCAATCGGGCTTGGTCAGGTCGACGTTGTCCTGATCGAAGCAGAACGCGATCTTCTCCTCGGCCGTGTTGCGCACCACGAAGGCCGCCGTGGCGACACCGCCGATGGCGATCTCGGGCAGGCCGTCGCCGTTGAGATCGGCCAGCGCGGGCGAGTTGGGCAGGCCCTCGCCGACAAACGGCAGCACTTCGAGGCTCAGGATGCGCTTGGGCCAGCCCTTGTGGAACGGGCCGCCGGCGTGCTTGTTGCCGTCGCCGTGCACCACGTAGAGCGGGCCGAACTGGTCGAGCTTCTCGTTGGTGCCGACGACGATGTCGAGGATGCCGTCGCCGTCGATGTCGCCGACGGCAGGCGAGCCGACGATGCGGCCAACGATGGGTTTGCCGCTCGAGTTGCCGACCGGGTCTTGCAGCTGCACGGGCCAGCCGTCCTGCACCGAGCCGTCCTCGCGCCAGACGTAGAGCTTGCCGTCCATCGCCGGCACGATGATCTCGAGCTTCTTGTCGCCGTCGAGATCGGCGAGCACCGGAGAGCCGGTGATGCCCGAGTCGATGACGTTGTCCTTGTCGGTGACCTTGCCGAGGTCGAGCTGCTCGACCTTCACCGGGAAGCCGCTGCGCGTCTTGCCGTCCGGCTCGAACACGTAGACCCAGCCATCGTGCGAGCAGACGACGATCTCGACGGTGCCGTCGCCGTCGATGTCGGCGATGGCCGGCGACGACGTCGGGCCTACCGACGAGCGCGAGTCAGGATCGATGTTGCTGATGCCGGCCTTGAAGGCGATGGACTCGCGGATGGTGTTGGCGCGCTGCGGGTCGAGCGCGGGCAGCACGTTGAGCTTGGCCGGGAAGCCAGGCTTCTCTTTGCCGTCGGCGCCGATGACGTGCAGCAGGCCGTCGGCGGTGGCGACCACGATCTCGCGCTTGCCGTCGCCGTCGATGTCAGCCGTCTTGGGCGACGACTCGCCCGAGGCCGTCAGCTTGACCGGGAAGCCGGGCAGGATGTCCTTGTCGCGCGAGATGTGAAACGCCTTGCGCGTCTGGCCGCTCACGTCGCCGAGCGTGCTCGAGTGCGCCGTCACGCGAATGCGCACCGTCACCAGGCGCTTGTTGGCGCTGTGGTCGGGCGCCGGCATGTCGGGGTTGTCGATGGTCAGCTTCGAGATGTCCCAGTCGAAGATCTTGCCCACGATGTGATCGGTGAGGCCCTTGCGCTCGTCGAGCACCTGGAACTGGTTTTCGTCGGGGTTGGCGCCGGGCGCCCACTCGACGACCACGTCCATCGACTGGAAGCGGTCCTTGCGGAAGGTGATGCGGCCGGCGAGCGAGATCGTCTGATCGCTGTTGCGCTCGGGGTAGAACACGCGGAACCAGCCTGGCGAGGCGAGGTCGACCTCGGGCGGGATCTTGCCGGCCAGCACGGCGTCCACGGCGCTGCGCGCGTTGGTGCGGCCGTAGCCGAAGCGCTGCTCCCAGCCGGCGCGGCTGGGGTACTTGGATGGATCGGTCTTGGACTCGGGGACGTTGATGTCGTCCACCGTGTTGATCAGCAGCTGGCGCACCTCCTCGGCGGTCAGCCGTCGCGCGCCGAACTTGTCGGTGGCGTACGCCTGTCCGGTGGGGAAGGGGATGTCAGCCTTGAGCGCGGCCGCGTAGACCAGCCCCGCGATGCCCGATGTCTTACCGGTGGCTTCCGAAGAGCAGCCCGTGCCCGGCGTCGACAGCTCGAGGCGCGGCCCGTAGTTGGTGCAGTTGTTGAAGTTGAGGAACGTCGTCGATGTCGAGACTTTGGTGCCGTCGTAGACGATAGCGTGCGTGTAGACGGTGTGGTCGTTGGCGCCGGGGAAGTTGGCGTGGAAGGCGTTTTCGTCGGCGGCCGAGCCGATGATCACGACGCCGTTGTTGTAGGCGTAGTCGATGGCGCCGATGGTCAGCTGGTTGTTGTTGATCGCGCCGGTGGCTTCTTGCACCACCGCCGCGCCGGAGTCGGTGGCAAACAGCACGCCGAGGGCGAAGTTGTTGGCGTCGACGACGAAGCTGTCGCCTACGCGCACGGCCATCACCGTGCACTTGGGGCAGACGCCGATGTCACCGCGGTTGTTGTTGCCTTCGGCCGACGAGTCGCGCGCCTCGCCCGTGCCGTGGCCGAAGTTGGTGTCGTCGTTGGGATCGTTGTCGTTGTTGAAGAAGTCCCAGCCGGAGATGTCGTCGACGTAGCCGTTGGCGTCGTCATCGACGCCGTCGGCGAAGATGCGGATCAGGTCCTGCCCGTCGAGCACGCCGTTGCCGTTGGTGTCCCAGCCGCCGGCGTAGTTGAGCACGCGCGGGTCGCACGGCAAGGTCGGCTCTTGGATGCCGGAGTTGCTCGTGTAGTCCTGCACGTTGAAGACGCCGTCGCCGTTGGCGTCGTAGGGCTTGAGCGGATCGAAGGCCGCCGTGCGGCAGGCCGCGTCGGGCTCGGGCAGCTCGCCGCGGTTGAGATACATCTTGTTGACCAGGTCGCGCTCGGACCAGCGAATGCCGCTGTCGAGCACCGCGATGAGCACGCGCGGATCGCCGATGGTCTTCTGCCAGGCGCGGTCTGCGTGCACGCCGCTGCCGAGCGCTAGCTCGGGCTGGCGCACGGTCGCCTTGGCCGAGTCGGGGATGAACGAGAACAGCTCCCACATGCCCGAGTAGCTGCTGTCCGATGGCCACCACTTGGGGTCGGACAGATCGGTCACCGTGTCGGGCGGCGGCCAGTTGGGGTTTTCGGCGCGCGCGTCGGCGACGAGCAGCGCTGCACAAACCGGTACAAAAAGGACTAAGGCCTTACGAAACGACATAGCACTACATCTCCCTGCGTGAAGGCGGGACTATACGCGAAGACCAGCGACAATGTTGGTCCGATTCGCGGCCGCGGAGAGGTCTTCCGCGGCGAGTTTGACAGCGTGGAGCGGCGCGGATAAACGGCTGCAATGGCCAGCGGCGCCGACAACGCGGGCCGCGGCGTGCTCTTTCTCGCGGCGGCCAAGGGCTACTTTATGGTGGCCGGCTACGCCATCGTGTTCAGCCTGCCGCGGCTGCTCGGAGATGCCGCGAGCTGGGGCGACTACGGCGTCGTCATCGCCTGGGTCTCGGTGATCGACAACGTGATCGTCACCGCGACGATCCAGGGCATCAGCCGCTTCACCGCCACGGCGGATTCGCCGCAGGCTGTCGAGGCGGTCAAGGCCGCCGGCTTGCGCGGGCAGCTGATGCTAGGCGGGGTGATCGCCGTGATCTACGGCGCCTGCGCGCCGCTAATCGCCAGCTGGGAGGAAGACCCGTCGCTCGCACCGATGGTGCGTCTTTCGGCAGGCATCGTACTCTGCTACGCGTTCTACGCGGTCTTTATCGGCTCGCTCAACGGGCAGCGGCGCTTCGGTCGCCAGGCCGCCTTCGACGTGGCGTTCGCGACGCTGCGCGCGGCGATGATCCTCGGCGCGGCCGCGCTGTCGCTCGGCGCATTGGGCGCCGTCGGCGGCTTTGTCGGCGCCGCCTTCGTCGTGCTGCTGGCGTCGGCGCTGGTCGTCGGGCTGCCTCGCCCGCGTGGCGAGCGCTTCGCGGCGAGCGAGATCGTGCGCTTCATGGCGAGGCTCTTCGTCTACAACCTGGCGCTCAACCTGCTGCTGCGCGTCGACCTGCTGCTGATCAAGCGCATGAGCGGCGCGCTGTCGGGCGCTGCGAGCGCGGCCGCGCGCGCCAAGGCGGCCTCGACCACCGCCGGCTTCTACGCCTCGGCGCAGTACATCGCCTTCATCCCGTATCAGGCGATCGTCGCGGTGGCCTTCGTGATCTTCCCGCTGGTCTCGCGCACGACCTTCGACGAGGACCTCGCCACCACGCAGGCCTACATCCGCAAGACACTGCGGCTGTCGTTGATCTTCGTCGCCGGTTTGGCCGCCACGCTGTGCGCCAACCCAGAGGCGCTGCTCGGCGTGCCGTTCCCGGCGCCCTATCGCGTCGCGGCGCCCGCGCTGCGCCTGCTCGCGGCGGGCATGATCGGCTTTTCCATGTTCACGATCATCAACACCGTGCTCAACGGCGCAGGGCGCACGACGCTGGCGATCCTCAGCGGCGTCCTGACCCTCGGCGGCGCGGCGCTGGCCAACTACCTCGCCATCGGCTCCGCGGCGACCCCCGCCGAGGCGATGGCACGCGCCGCCGCCGCCAGCGCCGGCGCGATGCTCGTCGGCTCGCTGGTCGCGGGCCTCTTGCTCTACCGCACCTTCCGCGCCGGCATCGCGCCGCTGACGCTGCTGCGCGTGGCGATCGCCGCGGGCGCGGCCGTCGCCCTTGGCTGGCTGCTGCCCGAGGTCAGCAAGGTCGTGACGCTGGCCGAATCGGCGCTCGTCTTCGTGGCCTACCTCGTCGTGCTCGTGATCACAGGCGAGCTGGGCAAGCGCGAGCTCGCCGAGATCAAGCGCCTGGTGCGGCGCTAGCGCTGCGCGTGCCGCGCGCCGGGGGGGGCGCTTTGGGCCAAAAAGTTGCCCTCGATCGCAGATCCCCTAACGTCGAAGGATGCGAACCCTCAGGACCCGTGCAGGAATAGATTGCTCGATCGAGGGCGTCGAGGCGCCCGCCTGGCAAGGCGCGAGGAGAAGCCATACTGGTGCGTACGGCGACGACGAGCAACGCGGCCAGGCGGGATGGATCGGCGGCGTCGGCAAGCAAGCTACTCCTGCACGGGTCCTATGCGTCGCCTTGCTCGCGTTCGGCCTCTGCGCCGGCTGCAACGCGCAGAACAAAGACAACCTGCTCGAGTCGCTGCAAGCCTACAACGACGCCCTGCGCTGGCGCAGGCACGAGAGCGCGTCGAAATACCTGCGCGGCCGCGCGCGCGCGCACTTCGTCAACGCCGCCGATCGGCGCGGCGACGTGCGCGTCACGCACTATCAGATCCGCCACGTGAAGTTCGTCGGATCGAAGCGTGCGGTGGTCCTGGTGCGCTTCAACTGGTATTCCGAGCTGCGCGGCCGCATGCATCACACGACGATGACGCAGCACTGGGACAGCAAAGGTGACTGGCACATCACCGACCAGCGCTGGGTGCGCGGCCCGACTTTGCCGCTGCTCGCCGCCGCGCCCGCGCCCAAGCGCCGCCTCGGTGCGATCCCCACCGCCAAAAAATGAGCCCTCCGCCGTTTGACCGGCACCTGTAACGCTCCGTAGACTATTAGAGAATTTTGATCTCAGTCGGCGCCGCGGCGCTCTTTGCGAAAAGAGCGTCTGACGGCCAACGGAGTCGTGCGCTTTGGTTCGTCCCTTTCAGCCACCGCAGGCCAGCTCGCGAGCGGATGGGGGCGATTTTGTCCAGCGCGGCAAGGTGCTGATCGTTCGGCGCCAGTTCCAGGAGGCGGTCAAGGTCTGCCGCCTGGGGCTGCTGGCCAGCCCGACCAACGTCGAGGGGCGCTTGGTGCTCGGCATGGCGCTGATGGCGCTCGGGCGCTTCGACGAGGTGCTGGCCGAGATGCGCGTCGCCCTCGAGCGCGAGCGCGACAACCCCATGGGGCACCTGCTCAAGGGCGAGGCGCTGCTGCTCGGAGGTCAGCGCCAGAAGGCCTACGAGGTGCTCAAGCGCGCGCGCGCGCTCGATCCGCGCAACGAGAAGGTCAACAAGCTCCTCGGCGAGATCGAAGAAGACGGCGACGTGCGCTCGCAGCTCGGGCTCGAGCGGGCCAAGACCAACACCAAGGTTTATCCGGCGCAGGCGGCGCAGGCTGTCCGCACCGCGCCTTCGGACGACGACGAGTCGATGGCGTCGCATCCGGCGGCCTCGGCGGCCCAGCCCTTCACGCCCATCGACAGCGAGATCTACGAGGAAGAAGAGGACACCGAGCTCGACGAGAGCCCCTACAACTCGGCGCCGAGCACCGACGTCGAAGACCCCATCCGGCCCTACGACAACGCTGCCGGCGCGCGTATGGCCGCTCTGCCGCGCGCGCTCGCCACCGTTACGGGCGGCGACGGCTCCTTTGACACCTCCGACGAGCACGACGTCGCGCGCGTCGAGGCGCCGTCTCCATTCGACGGCACCGACGACAAGACGCAGCCGCCGCGCCGCTACGACGAGATCGACAAGCCGCCGTTCGAGATCCGCCGCGTGCGCGCGCTCGATGTCGATGACGACGACGACGACGAGCGCGAAGAGCTCGAGGACGATGACGATCGCGAGTTCACGACCGCGCCGTGGCTGCCGCCCTCGCACCCGAAGCGTCGCGGCGCGCTCGAGCCGGAGAGCGATCTAAGCATCGACCCCACGCTCGACGACGACGACCACACCGATATCGACAGCGGCGGGGACTCGTCATCGCCGCTGCGTGCGCTGCGAGACTCGGCGACGCCGGCCGATCTGCGGCGCACCGACGCGCCCCCCGGCGTGCTGCGTGGTCACGGCTCGGCCACCGCCGTGCGGCTGCCCGACGACGACGAGGCCGACGACACCGCCGCCGACGACTGGCGGGCGCGGCTCGACGCCTTCGCGCCGGAGCCGAGCCACGACTCGCTGACGGTGCCGGATCATCAGGATCGCGATGACGACTCGGAGGCGACGCGCGAGTCGGGCGCCACCGAGCGGCGGGCGTCGTCGTCGTCTCCGGCGATGCCGAAGGTCATCCACAGCGCGCTGATCGGCATCGACGATGACGAAGAGGACTACGAGACCAACGTCAACGCCGACCCGCCGATCACCACCGACCTGCCGCTGGGGCGCGTGCAGAGCCCGCCCGACCAGCAGGCGCTGTTTGGCGACGACAGCTCGCCGCGCGGCCTCGGCTCGGGCTCGTTGCTCTCGCCGGACGATCCGCGGGTGACGGCGGCGACCCTCGGTCGCGTCTCGGCCGACGAGCGGCGCTATCTGCCCATCGAGGACGACGTCGACGACGAGCCCACCGTCGACGCCGATGGTGTCTTCGACTCGCGCTCGGGTGGCGTGGTGTCGGTGGACGACAACATGATCGCCGACGAGCGCATGGCCACGCCCGGCATCTCGGGCCCGTCGTCGGTGATCGACGCGGCAGACGTCAGGTTCGGCCCCCTTTCGACTGGGCAGCTGTCTAGTGGGGGGCGGCCGCTGCGAGACGAGTCGCTCGAGATGTGGGGCGGCGGCTCGATGCCGCGCAAGAACTCCGACTCCACGGCGATGGTCGATCTCGAAGACGACCCGGGCAGCCTGCGCCCCCAGGCGGCCTTCGCCGGCACGCCGCCCATCGACGACGACGACGACGACTCGCGCCCCAAAACCGCAGCGACAGCTGCCGGTGTGCCGCGGCCACGCTCGCGCAAGCAGCCGCGCCTCGCCGTCACGCCGGTGGTCACGCCGCCGGATGTCGACAGCTCGAAGGCGCGGCGCAGCACGAGCTACCCGGGCGACAGCGACCCGATCTACGCCGAGCCATCCGATCCCTCGGTGCCCGACGTGTCGCGCGTGAAGATGATCTCCGACGTGCACCTCGAGCCGTCGTCGGGCACGCCGGCGCGGCCCGCGCCGCTGCCCGAGGTGCCGCAAGCGGGCGGCGAGCGCTGGCGTCACGAGCCCACCGAGGCGGGTGACGAGCTCGCCGAGCCGCGCAGCCCCGCCGCGCACCTTCCCATCGAGCGGCTGGGCCGCCGCGCCGGCGCCGATTCCGACGACGACGTGGCCGAGATCAGCGACCTCGACGGCATCTCGCTGCATAGTGATGTTCCGCTGCACAGTGATGTTCCGCTGCACAGTGATGTTCCGCTGCACAGTGACGCGCCGCGCAGCTCGGGCGAGAGCGACCTGATGGAGCTCTCGCAGGTCTCGATCATCGCCGACATCGACGACGTGATCGAAGACCGCGCGCGTCCGCCGGCGGCAGCTGCCGTGCGGCGCTCGAGCCCGCCCGCCGGCATGCCGGATGCGATGCCGCCGGTGCCCGCGTCTTCGAGCGTGATCGTGATGCCGCCGCCGCGACCTGGCATCGACGACCGCGCTGACGACGATGACAGCGCCGACGAGACGCACATCAACTTCGACGCGCCGTCGGACGCGGCTGGCGCACCGCGGCCGCGTCTCGACTTCGCTGGCCGCGGCGACTCCGAGCTGCGCGACGTCGGTCCGCCGCCGGACATGATGGGCCCGCCGCCGGACATGATGGGCCCGCCGCCCGACATGATGGGGCCGCCGCCCGACATGCTCGACGACGGGCATCCGCACGACATGCCGTCGGACATGATGGCGCCGTGGCCGGGGGACTCGCTCGATCCCGTGGCGCCCGAGCGGCTCGGCGCGTATCCCGAGGAAGCCGACCCACACGCCGGCACGCAGTATCCGCCGCACGGCGCGATGCACGGGATGCCCGAGGACAGCTGGATGGGCGGCAACGGCGGCCACGACGCGTGGCAGCCTGGCGCTGGAGGGGCACCTCAGCCGTGGGGCGGCGGCGCTGGCGGTGGTGCCGGTGGCGCGGGCGCCAACGCGCAACCGTTCTTCTCGCACGACGTCGGCCCCGACTACGCGCCCGAGCCTCACTACGACAGCGGCCCGGCGTTCGAGCCGGCTTTCCCGCAGTCAGCGCCAGAGCACCTCGATGGCCACGGCGGTTTCCCGGGCGACTTCCCGCCGGCTGTCTCGATGCCGCGCTCGCCGGACGACGACGAGCTGGCGCTCGAGCCGGCAGACCTCGGCCGCCGCGCAGCGCCCGCGCCGGCGCCGGCCGCCGCGGAGTTCTCCGACCCCTACGCTGACCTCGAGTCCGAGCACGACGCGGGCGGCGCTGGCTACCGGCGGCAAGCCACCGAGCATCTGCCCGACGATCGGCACCCGCCTGCCGACAGCCTCGAGGACTCGCGCTTCGAGCCGCGGCGGCGCCGCTCGCGCGACGAGGAGATGCTCGAGCAGATGACCGGCGGGCACGCGGTGGGGCCCGATCGCGGCCAGCCGCGCGTCATCGATCGGCGCAAGCGCCCCGATCTGGCGCGGCGGCGCGGCAACACGACCTCGTTTCTGACGATGCTGCTCGGCGAGCCGGGCAGCCATCGCTGGGTCTTCTTGCTGCTCGGCTCGCTCGGCGTGCTGGCCTTGGCCGTCGGCGTCGGGTTGCTGGTGCGCTACCTGCGCGTCAGCGACGAGATCGAGAGCAAGCGAGGCGCCGCGGTGGCGCGCATCAGCCGCGGCAACCTGAGCGACTTCGCCGAGGCGCGCCAGATGATGGCCACCATCCTCGCGCGCCGGCCCAACGACAAGATGGCCACCTCGCTCTACGCGCGGGTCATCGCGGCGATCCCCGTCGAGTTCGGTGACCGCGTCCCCGAGGAGCAAAAACGCGTCAAAGCGCCGAGCGAGGACGAGGCCAAGCGCGCGGTAGACCTCTATACCGCGCTCGGCCAAGGCGACCTCAAGGCAGCCGAGAAGCTCGCTTTTGAAAACCGCAAGGCGGCGCCGGCGAGCGCGCTGCTGCGCTATCTGGACGGACGCGTGCACCTGCTCAAGGGCGTGGCCGACGCGGCGGCGGCCTACCTCGAACGGGCGCACCAGGTCGCGCCCAAGGATCTGCTCGCGCTGCGCTGGCTGGCCGAGGCGCAGCGCGCCGACGGACACCCCGACAAAGCGCTCACCACCCTCGTCGACGCGCTCAAGCTCAACCCCGATCACATCGGATCGCTGCTATTGCGCGCGCGCCTTCGAATCGAAGCCGGCCGCGAGCTGGTCAAGGCCGAGAGCACGCTGCACAGCATCGTCGAAGGCAAGCGTAAGCGCTTCGCGTCGCAAGGCGAGGTGGGCTGGGCGCACCTGTTGCGAGCCCGCATGCGGATGAAGCAGGGCCGGCTCACGCGCGCGCTCGAGGAGATCCAGAAGGCCAAGGTCAGCCAGCCGCAGAAGGACCCGACCTTCTACGACGAGCTGGCGGCGCTGTGGATCGCCGTCGGCAAGAACGGCGAGGCGAGCAACGCCGCCGATCGCTCGGAGAAGCTGATGCCGGGGCGGCCGCTGGCCGCCTATCGCCGCGCACAGGTCTATCTGGCGCAAGGGCGCCCGGGAGAGGCGCTGGCGTCGCTCGAGAAATCGGCGTCCGTGCTCAAGGTCTCGAACCTGCTGCGCGCGCGCATCCTGCTCAAGCTGGGCAAGGTCTCCGAGGCGCTCAACGCCGCGGAGAACGCGATCAGCCGCCGCGGTGGCGACCTCGAGTCGAAGGTCGTCAAGGCCGAGGTGCTCGCAGCACAGCGCCGCTACAGCGACGCGCGCGCGCTGCTCTCGCCGCTGCTTCGCACGCAGCCACGCAACGCCAAGCTGCTGGTCACGCTGGGCAAGATCCACGTCGGCGAGCGCAAATTCGACGAGGCGATCGCCAAGCTCAAGCAGGCGGTGGCGGCCAACAAGAACTGGCACGAAGCGCAGCTGGCGCTGGCCGACGCCTACGTCGCCAGCGGCCGCTTCGACAAGGCGCACAAGCTGTTGATCAGGGCCTCGAAGAACTCGTGGAACGTCGCGGCGCAGCGGCGCCTCGCCGAGCTCGAGCTGGAGCGCCGCGAGCTCAAGCAGGCGCGCACGGACCTCGAGGCGGTGCTCAAGCGCGCGCCGCGCGACGATCACGCGCGCCTGCTGCTGGTGCGCACGTTGACCGAGCTTCGCGAGTACGACAAGGCCGAGCGGCAGCTCAAGCGCGTGCGCAGCTCGGCGGTGGGCGACGGCGCGATCGCGCTCGAGCGCGGCCGTCTGGCGCTGATGCGGCGCGAGGGCGGACCGGCGCGCCGCGAGCTGTCGCTGGCGACGACCAAGCTGCCGTCCAACGCCGAGGCGTGGTCGCTGCTGGTGCGCGCGCTGGTCTTCGATGACGGCGGGCAGAAGGGCAACGCCAGCGAGGCGCGCGCGGCCGTGGCGCGCATGCGCAAGGCGCTGCCGTCCCTGCCCGACAGCTGGGCGGCCGCCGGCCGCGTGGAGTGGATCAAGGGCAACCTCGGCAAGGCGCGCCGCGAGCTGGAGAAGGCCGTCGAGAAGCTCGCCTCGTCGCCGCGTCCGCCGGTGATCGAGTCGCGCATCCGCGTGCTGCTCGGGCGCGTCAACAGCGACAACGGCCGGCTCGACGCCGCGGCCGAGCAGTTCGACAAGGCCAACAAGGCTTGCCCCAAGTGCCCCGAGCCGCTGCGTCGGCGCGCGATCGTGCTCGACGAGAAGAAGCGCAAGAGCGACGCGATCAGCAACATGAAGGACGCGCTCAAGCTCGACCCCACGGCGCCCGACCTGCACTGCGCGTTGGCCAAGATCTACGAGAACAACGATCGCAAGAGCGACGCCATCTCGTCCTACGAGCGCTGCCTCGCGCTCAAGCCCGACGAGGTGCTGGCGCGCGACGCGCGCGAGGCGATCAAGAGCCTGCGATCAGGCGACTAGCGCGCTCACACGAACGAGTCGCTGTTGGTCCAGCTCTCGATGATCAGGCCATCCTCGAGGCGGAAGATGGCCGTCATGCGCATGATCGACTTGCCGTTCTGGTGAAACGCCGCGTGCAAGGCGACCTGATCGTCGACGGCGAAGATCTTGACGATGTCGACGTCGAGGCCCGGATAGGCCTTGAGCATGTCGACGATGACCTTCTTCAGCGAGTCGCGGTCACGGCCGGATACGTTGCCCGAGAAGCTCTCGTGCACGTAGTCGTAGATGCGCGCCGGATCGGCGCAGAGGCATTTACGGAAATACTCTCGAACGATCGTGATCGCGTCTCGGGTCGTCATTGTCGAAGATCACCGCGCTTGATCATGCGGTACAGCGTGCTGCGCGCGACGCCCAGACGGCGAGCGGCTGCGCTGACGTTACCACCTTCGGCGGCGAGCGCGGCGCGCGCGATCTCGATCTGGGCGTCGGCGAGCGAGGCAGCGCTGGCGCTGGCTGCAGCGCTGGGCGCGGCCGTCTCGGGCGGGGCGCAGATGGCGCGCACCTCCAGCTGCAGGTCGACCGGCAGGTGCCCGAGGCGGATCGCGTCGTCGTCGGCGGCCATCACCAGCGCGACCTCGAGCGTGGACTTGAGCTGCCGAACGTTGCCTGGCCACGGGTAGCTGACGAAGAACCGTTCGACCTCTGGCGATAGCGTCGGGGGTGCCACGAGCTCGCTCGTGACCGAGAGCTCGAGCAGCAGATAGCGCGCGAGCGCGATGATGTCGCTGCGCTCGCGCAGCGGCGGCAGCCGCACGGTGGCGCCTTTGAGGCGGAAGTAGAGGTCGCTGCGGAACTGGCCGTCCTCGACCATCGCGTCGAGGTCGCGGCAGGTGGCGCAGACCACGCGTACGTCGGTGTGGCGCTCGACGGTCTCGCCCACGCGGCGATAGGCGCCAGCCTCGAGCACGCGCAGCAGCGCGGCCTGCATGCCGAGCGACATCTCGCCGACCTCGTCGAGAAACAGCGTGCCGCCCGATGCCGCCTGCAAGTACCCCTCGCGCCCGCGCTTGTCAGCGCCGCTGAAGGCGCTCGGCCCGTAGCCGAAGAGCTCGCTCTCGAGCAGCGTTGGTGCGATCGAGCCGCAGTTGACGGCGACGAAGGGCAGCTCGGCGCGCGGGCTGGCGCGATGGATGCCGCGCGCGACGAGCTCCTTACCGGCGCCTGTCTCGGCGAGCAGCATCACCGGGATGCGGCTCGCCGCTACCCGTGCGGCCCAGCCGAGCGCCTCGCGCGTGCGCTCGTCTTCGGCGAATAGTCCGGCGAACGTGGCCGTGGCCGGGGCAGCCGGCGCTTGCGAATGCGAATGAGAGTGCGTGCGCCGGCGCGCGTGCGGCCCCACCGTGCTGCGCGCCGCGGCCGGCTCGAAGAACGCCAGCAGCGCGATGAGCCGCCCCTCGCTCTCGATCGGCTCGACGCGAAGCTCGCCGCGCAGCGGCGCGCCGTCGGCGAGCGCTCGCTCGATGTGCAGGCTCTCGGCGCGCAGAGCGAGGCGGGCGAGTGCGTCGAAGCCGACGCCGAAAACGTCGCTAGCGGAGGCGCCGGCGTTGGTGCCGCCGAGCAACAGGCGCGCCGCGGCGTTGAGCCGCGAGATGCGCCCCGGCGGCTCGACGATGGCCACCGGGCTGTTCATCTGTTCGAGCGAGCGCGCCAGCACGCGTGTCACCGAGGCGCCGGCCATCGAGTAGGCGCGCATGCGCAGAAGCTCGCTCAGCGCGTGGGCCGCGCCGATGATGCCGAAGGCCAGCTTGGCGTCGGCGTGCTCGAAGGTCGACGTGGCGTCGAGCACGGCGACCATCTCGCCGTCGGCGTCGAAGACGGGCGCCGCGTAGCAGACCAGCCGGTGGTAGGCGCGCGCGTAGTGCGCCGTGGCGCCGACAAAGACGGGACGCCGTTCGCTGAGCGCCGTGCCGATGGCGTTCGTGCCGCGCGTGCGCTCGCTCCAGTCGGCGCCTTCGATCAGCCGCACGCGGCGGGCGTACGAGCCGAACGAGCCACCCGCCGAGGCGTTGACGATCACGCCCTCGCTGTCCGCCAGCAGCAGCGAGTAGTTGTCGTCGTGCGCCGCGCGCCGCGCGTCGTCGAGCACCGAAGCGCCGCAGCTGAGCAGCGCTTCGGTGCGCTCTTCGCGCGAGCGCAGCGCCGAGCCGCGCTCGAGCGCGGTCTCGGGCGCTGGCCCCTCGTGGCTGGCGCCGAGCTTGCGCGAGCGCTGCCAGTGCGGCACCACCGCGTGTGCGCGCGCCAGTCGCCGGTCGCTCTGAAAGTCGAGCCACTCCGATTCGCTGGGCGGCTCCAGTATCAGCGGCTTGACCATCGCCGATCAGGATAGCGCACGCGGCACGGCACTTGTCGCGGCCGCGCTGCACCTGTAGCGATTCGCTACATCCCGACTGTCGCGCGTCGCGCCAACCGCCGTCCCCAGACGGTCGATCCGATGGCTGCAGGGGCCTTTGGCGTGCTGGCACGCCCCGTGCTGAGTGCCGCCACGCCCAAGGCCACAACCAGGAGGAACCATGCGCTACGAGCAGCCCAATAGCACCGGCTCCAAGGTGCAATACAAGTCCCGTTACCAGAACTTCATCGGCGGCAAGTGGGTCGAGCCGCGCTCCGGCAGCTACTTCGAGAACATCTCGCCGGTGGACGGCAAAGCGTTCTGCGAGGTCCCGCGCTCGGGCGCCGACGACATCGAGCTCGCCCTCGACGCGGCGCACGCGGCCAAAGTCGCGTGGGGCAAGACGGCGGCGGGCACGCGAGCCCAGCTGCTCAACAAGATCGCCGACGTGATGGAAGCCAACCTCGAGATGCTCGCCGTCTCCGAGACGTGGGACAACGGCAAGCCGGTGCGCGAGACGCTCGCCGCCGACCTTCCGCTCGCCATCGACCACTTCCGCTACTTCGCCGGCTGTCTGCGCAGTGAAGAAGGCGGCATGGCCGAGCTCGACGAGCACACCGTCTCCTACCACCTCAAAGAGCCGCTCGGCGTCGTCGGCCAGATCATCCCCTGGAACTTCCCGCTGCTGATGGCGGCGTGGAAGCTCGCGCCGGCGCTCGCCGCGGGCAACTGCGTCGTGCTCAAGCCCGCCGAGCAGACGCCGGCGACGATCCTGCTGTGGGCCGAGCTGGTCGGGAACATCCTGCCCGACGGCGTGCTCAACATCGTCAACGGCTTCGGCGTCGAGGCCGGCAAGCCGCTCGCGCAGAATCGGCGCGTGGCCAAGGTCGCCTTCACCGGCGAGACCACCACCGGGCGACTGATCATGCAGTACGCCTCGGAGAACCTGATCCCGGTGACGCTCGAGCTCGGCGGAAAGTCGCCCAACATCTTCTTCTCCGACGTATGGCAGCAGGACGACGCGTTTCGTCAGAAGTCGCTCGAAGGCTTCGCCATGTTCGCGCTCAACCAGGGCGAGGTCTGCACCTGCCCGTCGCGCGCGCTGATCGACAAGCAGATCTACGGTCACTTCCTCGACGCCGCGCTCTCGCGCGTGGCGCAGATCAAACCCGGCAACCCGCTCGACAGCGAGACCAAGCTCGGCGCGCAGGCCTCCAACGACCAGCTCGAGAAGATCCTCTCCTACATCGACATCGGCAAGAAGGAGGGCGCGAAGGTGCTGTGCGGCGGCGAGCGCGTCGAGGTTGCGGGGCTCGAGGGCGGCTACTACGTCGCACCTACGGTGTTCGAGGGCAACAACGCCATGCGCGTGTTCCAGGAGGAGATCTTCGGACCGTGTGTCTCGGTGACCTCGTTCGACAGCTTCGACGAGGCGATCTCGATCGCCAATGACACGCTCTACGGGCTAGGCGCCGGCGTCTGGACCCGCAGCACGCACACGGCGTATCGCGCCGCGCGCGCCATCGAAGCGGGGCGCGTGTGGACCAACTGCTACCACCTCTACCCGGCGCACGCGGCCTTCGGCGGCTACAAGCACTCGGGCATCGGCCGCGAGACCCACAAGATGATGCTCGAGCACTACCAGCAGACGAAGAACATCCTCACCAGCTACGACCCCAACCCGATGGGCTTCTTCTAGGCCGATGGTTGGCAGCGACAGCGCCAGCACCGTCGGCGCCACCGAGGCCGCTCGCGAGCTGATCCGTAGCTTGCGAGCGCGCCACGGCCCGCTGATGTTTCACCAGTCAGGTGGCTGCTGCGACGGCAGCGCGCCGATGTGCTATCCGCGCGGCGAGCTGCGCATCGGCGCGCGCGACGTCCTGCTGGGCGAGATCGAAGAGACGCCGTTTTATATCGGCGGCGACCAGTACGAGCGCTGGAAGCACACGCGGCTGACGCTCGACGTGGTGCCCGGCCGCGGCTCGGGCTTCTCGCTCGAGGCGCCCGACGGTGTGCGCTTCATCATCCGCTCCGACGTCTGCGCCGTCGCCGCCGCCGAAACCTAAGCCCCTAGCTGCTGAAGCGGTAGCCCTTCTGCACCACGACCAGGCCCGTGTCGCTGACGTCGAAGCGCTCGCGGTCCTCCGCCTCGTCGTATCCGATCACGGTGCCGGGCGGCAGCTTGACGTTCTTGTCGATGATCGCGCGCCGCACCTTGCAGTGGCGGCCGACGTCGACGTTGTCGAGCAGCACCGACTCTTCCACCTGCGAGTAGCTGTTGATGCGAACGCCCGGCGACAGGATGCTGCGGTTGACGCGCCCGCCGCTGACGATGCAGCCCTGGCTGACGATCGAGTCGGTGGCGACGCCCATGCGATCGGCGTCGGCGAAGACGAACTTGGCCGGCGGGTGCTCGCGCTGGATGCTGCGGATCGGCCAGCGGCGGTTGTACATGTTGAGCACCGGCGTGACCGCGATGAGGTCCATATGCGCGGCGTAGTAGGCTTCGAGGGTGCCCACGTCGCGCCAGTAGCCGCGCTCGTTTTCCTGCATGCCGGGGATAACGTTGTCGAGGAAGTTGTAGACGTAGACCGGCTCGCGCGGAAAGAGGCTCGGTAGGATGTTGCGGCCGAAGTCGTACTTGGTGTCCTTCTTCTGCTGGTCCTCGGTGAGCGCCTGGTCGAGCACGTCCTTGTCGAAGATGTAGTTGCCCATCGACGCCAGCACCCAGCCGGGGCGGTCGGGCATCTCCTTGGCGTTGCTCTGCGGCTTCTCCTCGAAGCCGACCATGCGGCGGTTCTCGTCGACCTCGATCACGCCGAACTGGTAGGCCTCTTCGACGGGCACTGGGATCGCGGCCACCGACAGCGCGGCGTCCTTGTGGATGTGGAAGCCCAGCATCTGCCGCACGTCCATGCGATAGATGTGATCGCCGCCGAAGACCACGACGAAGTCAGGGTCTTCGTCGTGCACGATATTTAGGCTCTGGTAGAGCGCGTCGGCCGAGCCGCGGAACCACTCTTTGCCCACGCGCTGCTGCGCCGGCACAGGCTCGACGTAGTGACCGGCGATGCTCGAGAGGCGCCAGCCGCGCGCGATGTGACTCAGCAGCGAGTCGCTCTTGTACTGCGTGAGCACCTTGATGCGGTGAATGCCGGAGTTGACCAGGTTGCTCAGCACGAAATCGACGATGCGGAACGTGCCGCCGAAGGGCACCGCCGGT
The DNA here is from genome assembly GCA_020431405.1 of Myxococcales bacterium. Lineage (GTDB taxonomy): Bacteria > Myxococcota_A > Polyangia > JAGQIK01. The sequence continues at coordinate 17,503 of JAGQIK010000009.1, read as the reverse complement.
TTGGCGCGTTCGAGCGTCAAGGGGCGCAGGCGCGTGCCTTCGCCGCCCGCCAGCACGACGCCGAGCACCTTGGGCTCGGGTCCGCTCTCGAAAGCAAATGGGTGTCGGCTCATGGCCGCACCCTACTACTTGGGGTGAACGATGTCTTGGTTGCTGTCGCCGCCGGCGCCGAGCAGGCCGAGCGTGTGCAGCACGAAAAATGTCGCAGCGCCGAGCACCACGAAGACCACGAGGGCGATCACGATGCCCTTGACCCGACTCTTGCCGCCGCTGCTGCTGCTCGACGTGCTGCGCGAGGCAGGCACCGGCTCGTCGGCCGCCTCGTCGCCTTCGAGCATGCTCTCCAGCGAGGTGACCTCGGGCGGGATCTGTGACGGTCCCGTGGAGCCGGGGCCGGGCGCGCCGGCCGGCGCGGCGCCGCCGCCGCCTACCGCGTCGGTGGAAAACTCGCTCGTCCAGTCGCGCGGGTCGATGAAGTCGCGCGGGTTGAGCGCGGCGCTGCCGCCGAGCGCGTTGGCATCGAGCGGCACGTTTCCAGGCGAGGGCGAGCCCTCGTCGACGCCTTCGGGCTCGAGGGAGGTGAAGCGCAGGATCTCTTCGGAGATCAGCGCGTCGATGACGCCGCCCGTGCGCGACTTGGGCGGGATGGTGTGCGAGCGCTCTTCGTGACAGCGGCGCACGAGACGCGCGAGGTCGCGGCTGGTGACCTTGAGGCCGCGCGCGAAGAGGAACTGCGCCAGCGCGTCTTGCAGCTCGTAGGAGTGCTGGAAGCGATCTTCTTTGCGCCGCGCCAGCGCGCGCCGCACCACCTGATCGAGCTCGTCGGGGATGTCGCTGTTGAGCGCGGTGAGCGAAGGCACGCGCGCCTGGCGCACCAGCTCGACGGTCTGATAGTCGGTCTCGCCGTAGAACAGGCGCCGGCCTGTGAGCAGCTCGAAGAGGATGATGCCGCAGGCGAAGATGTCGGCGCGCCAGTCGACCTCCTGGCCGCTCGCCGCTTCCGGCGAGAGGTAGGAGAACTTGCCTTTGACCACGCCGGGGTCGGTGGTCTCGATCTGGCTCGCGGCCTTGGCGAGGCCGAAGTCGGCCAGCTTGATCTCGCCGTTGCGCGAGATGAGGATGTTGGGCGGGCTGACGTCGCGGTGCACGATGCCGAGCGGCTCGTCGTCGTCGGGGCTGCGCATGTCGTGCGCGTAGCCGAGGCCCTTGCAGACCTCCATCGCGACGAAGACCGACTGCGCCAGCTCGAGCCGCCGGTTCTGCCGGCGCAGCGACTCGTTGAGCGCGCGCAGGTTCATCCCGTCGACGTACTCCATGACGATGAAGTAGGTCTGACCGGAGCGGCCGATATCGAAGACGTGGACGATGTTGGCGTGGTCGAGATAGAGGCTCAGCCGCGCCTCGTCGAGGAACATCGCGACGAACTTCTCGTTCTTCGTCAGATGAGGAAGGATGCGCTTGATAGCGACCTTCTTCTTCATCCCCTGGATCAGCTCGGCTTCGGCACGATAGATCTCGGCCATGCCGCCGGCGTCCAGCTTGTCTATGATCCTGTATTTTTGCTCGGCGCTAGCCATAGACGCGCGCAATCATGGAGGATTCGTAGCCGATACTACACTAGAAGGCGTCTGGTGAAAACTTAACGCAAAAGGCGCGTTAAGACGCCTTCTTCTCGCGGATCAGCTTGGGTTCGGCGCGCTTGTGCACGGCGTCTTCATCGATGACGCAGGCCGTGACGCCCTCCATCGAGGGCAGCTCGTACATCACGTCCAGCATCACTTCTTCGAGCACGGCGCGAAGACCGCGCGCGCCGCTTTTGCGCGCGATGGCTTTCTCGGCGATGGCGCGGGTGGCCTCGTCGGTGACGCGCAGCTCGACGCCTTCCATCTTGAAGAGCGTCTCGTACTGGCGCACGAGGGCGTTTTTGGGGCGCCACAGGATCTCGGAGAGCGCGTCGACGTCGAGGTCGTCGCAGGGCACGACCACCGGCACGCGGCCCATGAACTCGGGGATCATCCCGTAGCGGATCAGGTCCTCGTGCTGCACCTGGCGGCGCAGCTCGTTCTTGTCGTCGAGCTTGGGATCGATCGAGGCGCCGAAGCCGAGGCCGCGCTCGCCGACGCGCTGGCGGATCATCTCCTCGATGCCGGTGAAGCTGCCGGTGAGGATGAACAGCACTTTCGAGGTGTCGACCTGGATCAGCTCCTGCTGCGGGCGGTTGCGCGAGCCGTCGGGCGTGATCGTGGCCAGCCGCCCTTCGAGCAGCTTGAGCAGCGCCTGCTGCACGCCCTCGCCGGAGACGTCGCGGCTGACCGACGGACCGCCGCCGCGGCGCGAGAGCTTGTCGACCTCGTCGATGCAGATGATGCCTTGGGCGGCGCGATCGGCGTCGCCGTCGGCGGCGCGATAGAGCGCCTTGATCACGCTCTCGACGTCTTCGCCGACGTAGCCCGCCTCGGTGAGGGTCGTGGCATCGGCCATGGCGAAGGGCACGTCGAGCTTGCGCGCCAGCGACTGCGCCAGGTGCGTCTTGCCGACGCCCGTCGGGCCGACGAGCATGATGTTGCCCTTGGCCAGCTCGACGTCGCCGGGACGGTGGCGATAGGAGATGCGCTTGAAGTGGTTGTAGACGGCGACGGCGAGCACGCGCTTGGCGCGCGCCTGGCCGATGACCCAGCGGTCGAGCTCGTCACGGATTTCGCGCGGCCGCGGATAGCGGCGCGTCGGCACCGCCTCGTCGGCTTCGAGCACGTCGTTGCAGAGCGTGACGCACTCGTCGCAGATATAGACGTTCGGTCCGCTGATGAGCTTGCGGACTTCCGATCGTCGCTTCCCGCAGAATGAGCAGCTGATCTCGCTCACGCAATTATTGTTGCACTGCCTGAACGCGGAAGCTAGCGCTCTCGGCGCCCAGGCGGGCGAGGGCGTACCTGCACGCGCGGCTTCGCTTTGCGCGGCGTTTGGAGCGTTTGGAGCGTCACCGGAGCGGGCAGCAGCGGTCGCAGGGCGAGCGCCTGGCGGGGGGGCCGGTAGCTGCTGATCAGCGCATCGATCCAGCCGATCTTGCTGCGGCCGGCGATCCTGACGGGCAGGCGGCGGCGGTCGGCGCTCAGCCAGAAGGTCACGGCGCGCGGCTTGCGGCGCGGGTAGGCGCGTCCATCGGAGAGCATGCGCACGGCTTGACCGTCTAGCCGCCAGCAGTCGAGCACGCCGAGCTTGCTGCGCACGCGCTCGCGCTTGCTGACGCGCAGCTCGACGCGGTAGAGCGCGGTGCCCGACAAGACGGGCAGGACGATGCGCTTGCCGAGGCGAAGCGGCGTGGAGCGCAGGTGGTAGAGCGCGCCGATGGTGTCGAAGAGGTGCCAGCGCATGTAGTAGCGCGCCAGCCAGCGCCGCTTGCCGCGGCGGATGTCGAGCCGCGTGAGGTCGCGGGGCCTGGTCTGGTGCGTGGTGGTCAGCAGGCGCGTCGCGCTGCGCACCTGGCGCTTGGAGGTGGTCTTCAACGGGCGCAGCCCGGCGATCTCGAGGTGCGAGACGAGGTCCTCGCGCATGCGGTAGAGCACGCTGATGAAGGGGATCGTCTCGCCGCGCGCGCGCACCTTGATCGTGCGCGCGCCGCCGGTGCCGCCGATGTTGCCGACGGCGATGGCCGAGCGCGCGGTCTCGATGCCGCCGATGCGCACCTCGTGCGTCATCGCTTCGCCCGGGCCCCAGCCGGTGAGGCGCCGCCGATCGAGCACGACCTTGGGGCGCGGCGCGCGCGCGCGCAGCGAGAGCAGCCGCGCGCGGCGACGGCGCGCGATGCGTGCGCGGTGCATCGCGATGATGCGGCGCATGCGCTGCTGTACGTTGCGGCGGCGCAGGGCTACAACGCGTCGACGGCGCGACCTGCTCCAGTGTCCGAACGGATAATAGCCACGCTTCGCGCGCGGCTCGTAGGCACGCTGTGCGCGCGCGAGCCGGTCGGCGGCGCGGCGCAGGGCGCGCGGCACGACATCGTCGAGCAGGCGCTCGAAGCGGTCGGCGTGCGCGTCGGTGCCGAGCAGCAGCAGCGCGAGCGCCAAGAGCAGGGGACCCTTCACGCTGGCTACGACGCTCGTTGCACGGGGATTGTTCACTTCCTGTCCTGTGGTAAGGGTAGCCGACGTGACGCGCATCGCCATCAGCATGGGAGACCCGGCCGGCATCGGCCCCGAGATCACGGTGCGCGCGCTGCAGGCCGCGGCCCTCGATGCGAGCGCGATCACGGTCTACGGCAGCGCGCGCGTGTTTGCCGAGCTCGAGGCGCAGCTCGGCCTCACGCTGCCGGCAGGCACCACGCTGCGCGACTGCGACGACGAGCTCCCAGCCGAGCCGAGCGCTGGCGCGCGCCAGGTGCGGGCGCTCGAGCGCGCGGTAGACGCAGTGCTCGCCGGCGAGGCGGACGCGCTCTGCACGGCGCCGATCACCAAGAGCGCGGCGGCCGCCGCCGGGTTCGCGTTTCCCGGCCACACCGAATACCTGGCGCAGCGCGGCGGCGCCAGCGAGCACGCGATGATGCTCGCCGGGCCGTGGCTGCGCGTGGTGCCGCTCACCGGGCACGTGCCGCTCGCCGGCGCACCGGCGGCGCTCGCCGAGGTCGACATCGCCGCCACGCTGCTATTGATCGTGCGCGCGCTGCAGCAGGACTTCGCCGTGGCGCGGCCGCGGGTGGTGATCACCGGGCTCAACCCGCACGCCGGCGAGGACGGCATGCTCGGCGACGAGGAGCAGCGCGTCATGACGCCGCAGATCGCTGCCGCGCGCGAGCAGCTGAGCCGCTCTGGCGTGGGCGCCGAGCTGGTTGGCCCGCTGCCCGCCGACGCGTTCTTCGCGCGTGTGCGCGAGGACGGCTGTCATGCCGTGGTGACATGCACCCACGACCAGGGGTTGATCCCGTTCAAGATGGTGCATCGCGACGACGGCGTGAACGTGACGCTGGGCCTGCCGTTCGTGCGCACCTCGCCGGCGCACGGCAGCGCCCGCGATATCGCCGGCCGGGGTGTCGCGCGACCCGAGAGCATGGTCGCGGCGCTGCAGATGGCCGCCGCGATCGCCCGCCGCCGGCTACTGCACTGTTCAAAATCGGCCACGCGGACGGCAGCGGCGCCTGCCGATCGGCAACCGCGATAGCCACTGGCCAAGAACTGACCATCAGATGCTTTCGTAGTGATTTCAAGGGATCGGGGGTGGATCCGAGTTGGGCATGCAACGTGCTGTATGCACACGCAGAGTCGCAATGAGGAGGATTCCAATGACGACCCGCACGAATCGCACGAGCCTGTTTCTCGCCACCGTCGCCACCTTCGGTCTACTCGTCGTGACCAGCGGCCCCGCCCTCGCCGGCGGCGGATTCCGCGGACGCGTGCGCAGCATGGGCCAGAGCATGGGCCGCGGCCTTAGCCGCGCGCGCAGCAACGTCTCCAATCGCATCTCCAACGCTCGCAGCTTCGTCGGCGAGCACGGCATCAAAGGCACGCTCAAAGCGGCCGGCAACAAGATCGTCCAGAAGGGCAAAGACGGCCTGCACTGGGTCGCGAAGAACCCGGGCAAAGCGATCGCCGGCGGCGTGATCCTCGGCCTCGCCGTGACCAACCCCGTCGTGGGCGCTGCCGCCGCGAAGGCCGCTCCGATCCTCGCCGCGGGCGCCACCGCAGTCGCCACTGGCGTCGTCGCCACCGGCAAAGCCATCGGCGCCGTGATGGCCACCAAGCTGACCGTCGGCCACGCCGTCGCCGCGGGCGCTGGCATCTACGGCGCGTCCAAGTACAAGGCGCGCGCGAAGGCCAACGGCAACACCATGTGGCAGCAGTTCAAGTCGGACGCCAAGGGCGGCTTCGGCCTCAAGGCGCTCTGGAGCGGTCGCAAGGACAAGGCTCCGGCGGCCAACCAGCAGCTCGAGCTGAACTTCGACCAGCAGCAGTAAGCAGTCGCCTGACAGCAGGGCGATCGCCGGACGCCCAGTGCGTGGAGACATAGCGGCATCGAGGAATCCCCTCGACCACCGGCGGAAGCGATGCCGCCACCACGCGCACCCCGCTATCTGATCCCCGATTCGAAATTACGAGAGACCCGCGGCCACGTAAGTGGCCGCGGGACGTTTTGCACAGCGCGTCTCCGACGCGCTTTCGTGCGTTTGGCGCCCGCCTGCGCGCGGACTGCTGTTTGCACTGACGAGAGCGCCTTCGGGAGCGAACGGAGTGTGGTGATGAGATGGATTCGATGGCCGGCGACCCTGCTGCTGGCAGCAACAGCGGCGACCGCCTGCGGATCTGGTGACGGCGCGAGCAGCAACAACACCGGCGGCGGCGGCAAGAGCGACACGGCCTGGGTCTCGTCGACGACCTACGAGATCGACGGCGAGCTGACGTCGACCATCGTGCGCGCGGCCAGCGGCAGGTACGAAGATCTCGCCACCAACGCCAAGCTGCAGCTCGAGCTCATCGACGATCAGCTCAAGTTCGCAAAGAACTCGATGAAGGCGCACGGCTATCACGTGAACCAGCTCGCGCAGAGCGCCGAGGTGCTGAGCGCCGAGCAGAACGACGGCGTGGTGACGCTGCGCTACAGGGCGCAGATCGACATGGTCGCCGAGACCCACGGCCGCGCGCCCAAGACCAGCATCGACCAGATCGCCGAGCGCGAGTTTTTGATCCCGCTGCCACTCGATCCCATCGACGTCTACGGCCGCGCTGGCGAAGACTGCGCCAAGGACTGGTCGCCCTACGCCCTCGCCGACTACAAGTACTACTACTACTTCGCGCCGGACAAGACGAACGCCGACGGCGAGCCGATCTGCAAGATCGAGATGCAGCAGGGGCAGATCAAGCTGCTGCGCGTGCACGTGCAGAAGCCCGCGTGGCCCGAGTACGACCAGCTTCTCGGCGACCGTGGCGCCGGCAAGAAGGGCTTTCGCGCGGCGGTGCTCGCTGGCGAGGCCCACGACACGCTGGTCAACGTGATGGAGAGCCGCCTCGGGCTCGAGCCCACCGAGCTCGAGCGAGGCGTCAAGCGCTACACGCTCGCCGGCGATGGGGTCGAGATCGAGATCGATCTCTATCCCGGCGCCTATCGTTTCCACGAGGTGCTCGGCGAGTACCAGCTCGTCTTCTATCACGGCCACTCGAGCTACGGCACCACCGACTACCTCACCGAGGTCAGCGCCTACCGCAGCGACTACCAGATCATCTCGATGAACAGCTGCCGCAACTACAGCTACTACGCGCGGCAGGTGTTCCGCGCCAAGGCGCAGCTGTCACCCGACAGCGATCCCACCGGCTGGAAGACGTCCGACTTCCTCGCCAACGTCGAGTCGGGCTGGGTCTCGTACTCGGCGCGCACTTTCGAGCCGCTGATCCGCCGCCTGCTCACCGGCATCGAAGCGGTCAACGCGGGCCGCGACGCCGACGCGCCGGACTGGCTCTCGATCGTCAAGGCGATGGACGCCATGGACCGAGGCGTGCTGTACGGTGCAGCCGGCGTGCGCGACAACGCGTGGTCGCCGCCTCGGCCGTAGCGCGATCGATCTAGCGCTCGCTACTACTGGTGCGGCGCGACGTCGATGGGCGCGCCGACGTGCTCGGCCTGCGGCACGACCGCGGCGGGCGCCTGTTGATGGCTGTTGCCGCGGCTGAAGAGGCCCTTCAAGCCGAACCAGTTGTGCTTCGCGTCGTTCTTGAGCGCCTTGAAGGCGCTGGTGCCTTGCGGCTTGCTCGACACGACGTGCGCTGCGCGTCCAGCGGCGAGTCCGGCAGCGACGCCGCCGAGCGAGATCTTGGTCGCGGCGACGGCGCCGACGACCTTGGCCGCGCCGACCAGCGCGCCGCCGACGAAGGCAGCGGTCGGTCCGATGCCCGCCGTGCCGACGGCGAAGCCGAGCGCCGCCGCGCCGCCGACGATGATCTTGCCCTTGTGCTGGCGCATGAAGCTGCGGCCGTTGCGAAGGCCACGGCGCAGCGTGCGCGTGGCGCGCCCGCGAAGGCTGCGACCACGCGTCGGCTCCGCGTGCGAAGTCGTGATCGTGCCCATCACCAGCAAGGTGGCGAGCGTCCCTGTGATAGCGAGTCGACGAAGTAGCGTCGGGTTCATCTCTAATCCTCCTTGAGAGTCGCGCTCGCCGTTAGAGCAACGGCTGTGCCGAAGGAGGATCCAGCGCTGTCGGTCGTGATCTCGGTCGTTTGTGCGCGAGACGATGATCGCGTGCGGATCGCGACCAGCGCGCGCGCCGGCTAGCACACCGACCGAAATACGCGCACTGTTGTTTGCACGGCCGCGCCGGCTGCTATGACGGGAAGCGCGCCATGTACGTGCGCGCGACCTGGTCGGGCGGCAGGCGCAGACAGCGCGCCATCGCCTTGACGAAGCCGCGCAGGTAGACCGGCGCCGGGGCGCTGCTCCAGTCCTCGGTCTCGATGGCGCGCAGGTAGTTGAGCGAGATCTTCGTCTGGTCGGCGACGTCGCGCAGGTCGACGCCGCAGGCCTCGCGGATCTTGCGCAGCAGGTCGCCGGTAAACTCGGTGTCCTCGCCCCAGTGCGGCATGTCGGGCGTCTGCACCACCAGCTCGAGCCCGCTGGCGCGGCGCGCTTCGGCGTCGACCAGCTCGCCGAGGGTGTCGCCGTGCTCGTTGTTGGTCGGCGACGTCGCAGCGCGCGGCATCGGCCCGGTGACGCGGCGCACGTGCGGGCGCAACGTCGCCGTCGTCGGCGCTGCGTGCGGCACCGCGTCGGCGGGCGGGATCTGCGATGGCTCGGGCCACTGGCCGTCGGGAAACAACGAACGGCTGTACGTGTCGCGCTTCTCGGGATCGATCAGCGTGGCGTAGGCCAGCTCGATGCGTTCGTGCACGGCCTCGAGGTGCGCCGGCGAGACGATGCCGAAGATGGCGTTGGACTGCGCGTGATAGAGGCGCCGCACGTGGCGGTGCGCGCGGCGGATCTCGGGCTCGGTGGCGCCGGGGTGCAGACCGAGCAGCTCGTAGTGGCTCTGCTGCTCGAGCGTCTTTGGCAGCTGCGCGCAGGCCGGGTTTTCGTGGCTCTCGAGCCCGAGCAGGCGGCGCGCCACGCGATCGATGTCCTTGCTGACCTTGGCCTCGGGAAACTCGACCTGCAGCGGGCGGCGGCGGCGCACCGAGACGCCCACCGCGTCGTCGTGCTCGAGATAGCCGAGGTAGTCGAGCGGCAAGCCGAGGTGGCGACGGCCGACGACGGTCAGCGCGGGGCCGAGCTCGAGGTCTTCACGCGTGCGCGTGCCGTTGACGACGAGGCGCGGCTTGAAGTCGCCCATGGCCTCGCGGATCACGTCGCGCAGCGCTTCGCGGCCGCCGGCGAGCTCGAGCAGCTCGCGCGGCGATGGGATGCCGCGCGGCACCTTGGGGATCTCGGCGAGCAGCGGCTTGGCGCTGTCGAGTGCGCGCAGCTTGCGCATGAAGGCGCACTTGATGAGACGGAAGGCGCTCTCGATGGCCGTCGGCTCGGGGTGCGTCACCACCACGTGCAGGTCGGCGGCGATGAACATGTCGACGACGTTGAAGCCGCAGCCGGGCGCCAGATCGACGATGACGTACTCGGTGTTGAGCTGCCTGAGCTGCGTCAGCAGGCGGTTCTTTTGCGCCGGCCGCGGGTTGGCGGCGGTGACGCCGTCATCGACGCCCGAGATCAGCCCCAGCCCGGCGAACGGCGTGCTGACCACCACGTCGCGCAGATGATCGACGTCGCGCGAGAAGAAGTCGCCCAGCGACACGTCGGGGCTGTCTACCTGCAACATCGTGTGCAGGTTGCCGGCGCCGAGGGTGCCGTCGACGAGCACGACTTTGCGCCCGAGCTGCGCCAGGTAGATGCCGATGTTGGCCGCCAGCAGGCTCTTGCCCACGCCGCCTTTGCCGCTGGCGATGGCGATCAGCAGCCGCGGCGTCTCCATCTCGGCCTCGGCCTGCGCCGCCGCGGCGGCCGTCTCCTCGTCCTCGTCCACCAATGGCACCGAGCCAGCTTCGAGCTCGTCGACGATGTCGTACATCTCGGGGCCGCCGGGGGCTTCGGCAGGCTCGAGCAGCGCCTCGAAGTCGGCCGTCTCGAGGGTCTCGTCGCCCTCGGGCAGCTCGGCGTCGATGACGAGCACGCCCTCGTCGGGGGCTGCCGAGGCGTCGGTGGTTCGCCTGCGCTTGCGCTTCCTCGCCATCACCGACGGGTCCTAGCACGCGCTGCAGGCCGTGGTAAAGACGCCAGCAGGGTTTTGACAGCGCCCGGAAGACCTGGGTAACATTGCGCAACTAAACGGAGAAGGGATCCGATGGCCAGACCAGGCCGGCAGCCCATCGACAAGCCGGAACGCGCGCGTCAGTTGGCGCGTGCAATCGCGTCCGACCTTAGCCTCTATCACGAGGACAAGATCGTCGACGGGATCGAGAACGACTCGCTGTTCGACGTCATGGCCGACGAGATCGAGGAGGGCCGCGAGCTCTTCAAGAGCCGCGTCACCGATCCGATCTTCAAGCTCAACATCTACGATCGGGCCATCGTCGACGTGCTGATCAAGTCGAAGGGCCACATCAAGTCGAAGATCTGGTAGACGCGCCCGACGACGCCGACGCGCGCGGCGCGCGCGACGACGACGACGATCAAGTCAGCGCCGACGACGAGGAGCTACCGCTCTTCGAGACACGCGTCGACACGGCGCTCGACCGCACCCGGCTCGACCAGCTGCTCGCGACGCTCACGGCCGACGCGGGCGAGCCGATCTCGCGCGCCCAGATCCAGCGTCACATCGAAGCAGGCGCCTGCCTCGTCGACGGCAAACCCGTGCGCCGTCCTGCTCGCAAAGCGCGCGCGGGCGAGCGCGTGCGCTATTCGCCGCCGCCGCCCGAGCCCGAGGGCGACGTAGAGCCGGAGGCGATCCCGCTCGACGTGCTCTTCGAGGACGCGCACATCGTCGTCGTCAACAAGGCGGCAGGCATGGTGGTGCACCCGGCGCCGGGCCACGCGCGCGGCACGCTGGTGGCCGCGCTGCTCGCGCACTGCAAAGAGCTTTCGGGCGTCGGCGGGCGGCTGCGCCCCGGCATCGTGCACCGCCTCGACCGGCTCACCAGCGGCGTGATGGTGGCGAGCAAGAGCGACGCCGCGCACTACCACCTCGCCGACCAGTTTCGTCTGCACAGCATCGAGCGCTGCTACCAGGCGATCGTCGTCGGCGAAGCGCCCGAGCGCGGCACCTTCGACACGCTACACGCGCGCCACCCGCGCGACCGCAAGCGCTTCACGTCGCGCACCGATCGCGGCCGCCGCGCCGTCACGCACTTCACGCGCCTGCGGCTGCTCACCGGTGCCAGCCTGGTACAGGCGCGCCTCGAGACCGGCCGCACGCACCAGGTGCGCGTGCACTTCGCCGAGCACGGCTACCCGCTGCTCGGCGACCCGGTCTACGGGCGCGCCCCGCGCGACCATACGCTGCGCCAGGTGGGCAAGCAGCTGGCGCGACAGGCGCTGCACGCGTGGCTGCTCGAGCTGACCCATCCACAAAGCGGCGAGCGGCTGCGCTTCGAGGCGGCGCCCCCCGACGACTTCGCCGCCGCGCTGGCCGCGCTGGAATTCCGCGGCGAATAGCCTTCACGGCGCGGGTGTCGTAGTCTTGCGGTGATGCAGGACGCGGGCGAAGGCTTCGAGCTTCACACCGAGGGGCCAGCAGGCGTGGTGGTGGCGCGGCTGCTCGACAAGAAGGGCATCAGCCACGGCTTTGCCACGCGCCTCGGCGGTGTCACCGAGGGGCCCTGCGCGTCGCTGACGTTCGGCAGCGGCGGTCAGACCGAGCGGCAGCTGCGCACCAACCTCGAGCGCCTCGGGCTGCGCCTCGGCTTCGACATGACGCGCCTTTACCGCGTGCGTCAGGTGCACAGCGCCGACGTGCTGGTCATCGAGCGCGCCGGCGTCGACACGGCGGGTGTCGCTTCGCAGGAGGCCGACGCGCTGGTCACCAACGTGCCCGATCATTTTGTCGCCGTGCAGACCGCCGACTGTGTCCCCGTGCTGCTTCACGCGCCGAGCGCGAGCTCGCCTGCGGGCGCGGCGGTCGCCGCCGTGCATGCGGGCTGGCGCGGCATCGTCGCCGGCGTTGTCGAGCGTGCCGTCGAGGCGATGGTCGAGCGCTTCGGCGTCGAGCCGGCCGCCACACGCGCGGCGGTGGGGCCGAGCATCGGCGTGGACGCCTACGAGGTCGATGACGACGTGGCGGCGCAGTTCGAGCGCTTCGAAGGCGTCGTGCGCCGCGACCTCGGCGACAAGCCGCACCTCGAGCTGCGCGCCGCCGTGCGCCAGATCCTCGCCTCCTGCGGGCTCGCTTCCGACAACGTGGCGGTGACGTCGCTGTCGACCGATCGCCGCCCGGACCTGTTCTTCTCCTACCGCGTGCAGGGCGCCGACACCGGGCGGCACCTGAGCGTGATCGGGCTGACGGCCGAGTGAGCAACACGCTCAAAGTCGTGATCGCGGTCGGCTCGGCGCTGCTCGTCGGCGTGATCGTCGGCTACGCGCTCGGGGCCTCGGGCAAGGGTGACCTCGAGGACGTCGCCAAGCAGGCGGCGCAGAAGCTCAAGGCCAACGAGACAGCGCTCGCCGACGCCAAGCGCGAGGCCAAGCAGCAGGTCGACAGCCTCGAGAAGGGGCGGGGTCTGCTGCGCTGCCGCGTCAGCCTGCTGCGCGCGATGGTCGAGCTGTGGAGCAGCAACTACGGCAACGCCAGCCAGCAGATCGGCAAGGCGCGCTCGCAGCTCGAGCGCGTGTCGAAGCTGTTGAGCAAAAAGAAGCAGGAAGAGGTCAAGCAGCTGCTGACGACGATGATGCAGACGCAGCAGCTGGTGATGCGGCTCGATCCGCTCTCCAAGAAGTACCTCGACAACTTGCTGCACGACATTCGGCGCATTCCCGGGGCGCGCTGACCGATGGACCCGCGCAGCAGTAACTCGCTCAGCTAGCTGTGTCCGACGGGCGCGAACGGCAGCTCTCGGACGAAGACGGCCGCACGGCGACGCCGGCGTGGCTGTGGTGGCTCGGATTCTTGCTCGGCGTGGCGGTGTTTGTCGGCGCGCTGACGCTGCCGCTGCCGCGCGGGCTCGAACGCATCACGGCGCTCAAGGTGCAGCAGCGGCTACCCGCCGCGCTCGCCGCGCGCCTCGCGCCGCTCACCGCCAAGCCGCGCGACGGGGCCGAGCCCGTCGCTGACGCCAAGCTGCTCGCCGCCGCACGCGCCATCCGCGTGCGCGTCAACAAGCGCGATGGCCGCATCATCGCCGCTGACGACCTCGCCCGCGTGCGCCCGGCCGAGCGGCGCCGCTACGGCAAGGTCAGCACTGTGGCGCAGCTCATCGCGGGCATGCGGCGCGCCGCGCGCGGGGCGCTGGCCTGCGGGCTGCTGATGGTGGTGTTCTGGATCTTCTCGGTGCTGCCGACGGCGATCACCGCGCTGCTGCCGCTGGTGCTCTTCCCCGTGCTCGGCGTGGCGAGCCTGGTCTCGCCCAAGTTCCCTGGCTACTTCGTCGTCAGCGCGCAGTACGGCCACCAGCTGATCTTCCTGTTCATGGGCACCTTCGTGCTCTCGCAGGCGATGACGCGCTGGAAGCTCGACGAGCGGATGGCCTTTCACATCCTCGGCGTCTTCGGCACGCGGCCGGCGGTGCTGATGCTCGGCTTTGTCACGGCGTCGGGCTTTCTCTCGATGTGGATCACCAACACCGCGACCACGGCGACGCTGACGCCGACGGCGCTCGCCGTGCTCGCCTCGGTCAAGCACCCCGACGTCGGGCGCTATCGCACGGGCCTTCTGCTGGCCGTGGCCTACGCCTCGACGGTGGGCGGCATGGCGACGCTGGTCGGCACCGCGCCCAACGCGATCTACGCCGCCTTCGCCTCGTCGTTGGCCAACCACCAGGTCAGCTTCACCGAGTGGCTGGCCTTCGGGCTGCCCTTCGTGCTCGTGTTTCTGCCGATGCTGTGGCTCGTGCAGGCGTGGCGCTTCATCCCGCGCGGGCTCGAGCTGCCCGGGCGCAAGGGCCTCGAGACCCCCGGGCGCATGACGCGCGGCGAGAAGCAGGTCGCCGCGGTGTTCTTGATGATGGTGCTGCTGTGGGTCACGCGGCGCGAGCTGTCGGTCATCGGCTGGCCGGGCTGGTCTTCGTTTTCGCTGGGCGCGATGAGCTTCTCCTGGGCCAACGACTCGTCGGTGGCGATGTTCGGCGCGCTGCTGCTCTTCTTGTGGCCGGTGAGCCTGCGCGAGCGTGTCTTCACGCTCGATCTCAAGACCGGCCTCGACATCTCGTGGGACACGCTGCTGCTGTTTGGCGGCGGCCTCGCGCTGGGCAGCGCGATCTCGGCCACCGGCCTGGCGAGCTGGATCGCCGAGGGGCTCCACGTGGTGGCGGGCGCGGGGCAGCACCTGCTGATTCTGGCGGTCACGCTGTTGACCTCGATGCTCACCGAGGTGGCGTCCAACACGGCGACGGCGACGATGCTGATGCCGGTGATGTTCGCGCTCGGCCGCTCGCTGGGTGGAGGCGAGCTGCGCTTCATGGCCACCGCCGCCGTGGCGACCTCGATGGCCTTCATGTCGCCCATCGGCACGCCGCCCAACGCCATCGTCTACGGCACCGGGCAGGTCAGCATGGGTCAGATGTTTCGTGCCGGGGCGATCCTCAACCTGCTCGCCGCGTTGGTGTGGTGGATCGTGGCCGTCGTGCTGGTGCCGGGATGAGCGCGCAGCCATGAGCGAGGCGGTCCTCAGCTCGCCGCCGCCGATCTCGGCTCGGCGCGAGCTCGGCGCGGCGCTGCTCTATGTGGCGCACGTCGAGAGCCTGCTCGCGCTCGGCATCATGGGCTCGATGGCCACGGCGCTCGAGTGGGCCGCGACGCTGCCCTGGACACCGAGCATGCTGGCGCTCGGCGTGGCGCGGCTCGGACCGCAGATCTACCTCTATCTGACCCTGCGCAAGGCGGCCCGCGGCTCGCTGCGGCTGCCCGAGCGCGACGACTACCGCGACAGCTGGGACATGCTGATCGTGCCGCTTCTGCAGCTGGTGGCCGCGGGCGCGTTCTACGTGGTGTCGTTGATGGCGCTCGCCGCGCGCGCCTTGGGCCTCTCCGAGTTTTTCGAGCGCGTGCACGGCCGGCCGCTGGCGCTGCTGCGACGACCTGACGCGCTCTTGCACACGGCGCTCGGCATCTCGGTGCTGCTGCTGCCGGCGACGCTGGCGGCGAGCTGCTGGAGCCCGCGCGTGGCGCCGCTGTTCGACCCGAGCTACGGCCTGCGACGCATCGCCAGCGACGCCGCGACGCGCGAGTCCTGGCGGCGCACCTTCGCGCTGGTCTGCGTCGTCGCGCTGACGACCTTCGCCGCCGACAGCGTTGGCGTGTGGGTCGAGCGCGCGCTGCCGATCCCCTTCGCGTCGGACGTGCTGCATCACATGCTGGTGCTCGGCGCGCTGATGGCGCAGGCGCGCCTGATCGGCGGCTTCGCGGCGAGAGCGCGACCCGACGAGGCGGCCGCGCCGCGCTGAAGATCGGGTAATCTGACGAGCATGGCGCTCTCCAACTGGTCTGGCGAGCATCGCTTCGCGCCGCGTCACGTCCACAGGCCGCGCGGGCGTGCCGCGATCGCTGCTGCCGTGCGCGCAGCGGCCGCGCGCGGCGCTACGCTGCGCCCGATGGGCTCGGGACACTCGTGGACGGCGCTCTGCGCGAGCGATGAAGAGCTGCTGCTGCTCGACCAGCACGACCGCGCGCTGATGTTCGACTACGCCGCGCGCACAGCCACCGTCGAAGGCGGCATGCGCTTGTACGATCTCAACCGCGCGCTCGACGCGCACGGCCTGGCGATGCCCAACCTCGGCTCCATCGATCGCCAGACCATCGCCGGCGTGCTCTCGACGGCGACCCACGGCACGGGCGCGCGGCTGGGCAACCTCTCGACCTTCATCACCGAGCTCGAGCTCGTCGACGGCCGCGGCGATCTTCGGCGCTGCTCGCGGTCGCGCGACGCGGAGCTCTTCGCGGCGGCGCGCTGCGGTCTCGGCGCGCTGGGCGTGATCTGCAGCGTCACGCTCGCTTGTCAGCCTGCCTTTCGCCTGCACAGCGTCGAGGAGGTCACCAGCATCGACTGGGTGCTCGACGCGCTCGACGAGCTCGTCGACGACAACGATCACTTCAAGCTGTGGTGGATCCCGCGTTCGGACCGCTGCCTGATCTATCGTCAGAATCGAACCGGTCAGCCGGTGGCGCGCTCGCGGCTGCGCAAGCTCGTCGATCAGCGCCTGGTGCGCGGGCCGATCTATGGCGCGCTGCTCTCGGCCGCCGCACGCTCGCGGCGCGCCGCGGCGGCGGTGACGGATCTGATCTGGCAGGCCACGCCGCGCCGCGTGCAGTACGTCGACGCAAGCTACCGCGTGCTGAGCTTCCCGGTGGAGGTTCGCCACCACGAGTGCGAGTACGCCATCGACCGCCGCCACGCCGCCGCCGCGCTGCGCCGCATCCGCGCGCACGTCGAGCGCAGCGACCTCGAGGTCAACATGCCGATCGAGGTGCGCTTCGTGCGCGCCGATGACATCTGGCTCAGCCCGGCCTATCGCCGCGACAGCTGCTACATCTGCCCGACGATGGCGCTGGCTCGCGACTACAGCGCGTACTTCTCGCAGGTCGAGGCGCTGCTCGCCGACTTCGACGCACGCCCGCACTGGGGCAAGACCCACGGCGTGCCCCCCGCGCGTCTCGCCGAGCTCTACCCGCGCTTCGCCGACTTCCTCGCCGTGCGCGAGCGCCTCGATCCCGACGGCGTGTTCCTCTCGCCCTACATGCGTCGGTTGCTCGGCCTGTAGCAATAGCGAAAACGCCCCCGCCGCCACCTCTTCTACTCGTGGCGGCAATCGAGACGATCTGGAATCCCGTACGCGGCTGTACGCCGGTCAGCCCAGGCTGCGAGCGCTGCTACGCGGCGCGCATCGGCAGGCACTTCAGCGGCGTTGGCGAGCCTTTCGAAGGGCTGGTCGAGCCGCACGGCGGCGGGGCGCGTTTTACGGGCGTCGTGCGCGTCGACGAGCAGCTGCTCGAAGAGCCGCTGCGTTGGGGGCGCTCGCCGCGTCTCGTCGCCGTGGGCACACTCGGCGATCTCTTTCACGAGCAGCTGCCCGACGCGGTCATCGAGCGCGTGCTCGACGTGATGCGGCAGGCCGACCGACACACCTTTCGCGTGCTGACCAAACGCGCGCGCCGCATGCAGCGCCTCGTCACGCGCGTCTACGGCGGCGACGAGACCAAGCCGCCGCCCAACGTGTGGCTCGGCGTGAGCGTGGAGGACCAGCGCAACGCCGACGCGCGTGTGCCGCCGCTTCGTCACACGCCGGCCGCCGTGCGCTACATCGTCTGCGAGCCGCTGCTCGATCGCGTCGACCTCTCGGCGCACCTCGTGCGCTATATCGTCGAGCGCTCCTCGCGTCTCGTGCACTGGGTTGTCGCG
>JAGQIK010000618.1 GCA_020431405.1 Myxococcales bacterium | reverse complement strand
CTCTTTGGCTGCGCTGTCGGCGGCGGAATCGATGGTGGCGTCGCCGCTGCCGCCGCTGTCACCGCAGCCGCCAGCGCCGATCGTCAAAGCCAGCAAAATAGCCAAGTAAGTGATACTGCTTCTCATAACGCCGCAAGCTAGCATGACCGGCAGGCTGCGTCACGGTCCCATCGCTCGACAGGCGCGGACGCGCTATGGTAATCCGATGGAGGTTGTCGTCGCTGGCGGCGGCCGCCGGTTTCAAATCCCCGATGCTATATCTCGAGAGCTTCGTTCACCGCGTCCCACTCGCGGAAGTGGTCTCGCGCTGGATTGTCAACCAGCCCGAGCCAGGCGACGTCGCTCAGCTCAAGCGCATCGTCAATTTCAACTCCTACATCGCGCGCATCTGGGTCGACGGCCTGGCGCGCACGGTGCTCGCGGGGATTCACGGCCAAGCGCCGCGCTCGATGGTCGCCAAGACCAAGGGGCAGCTCAAAGACTTCATCGTCGACAACCCCTTCGATGACAGCGAGCGCACCCGCGAGCTGGTGGCGCGCTACCGGCGCTACCCCGAGGACTTCTATCGCGAGACGCCCTTCGACGGTCGGCTCTACTACATCGAGCAGGACGTGATGCCGCACAAGCGCTACGTCGGCTCGACGCGCATCAAGCGCTTTCGCCGCATCGCCGAGAAGGGCAGCCGGCGCATCGTCGACTACATGTTCGAGCGTATCCGCGCCAACGCCGACGCCCTCGCCGAGGAGCGCGCCAAGCGGCTCGGCATCCCCAAGCACGAGCTGATCACGCCGCCCGCGCAGCAGGTCGAGGAGTTCCTCCACGCCGAGCGGCGGCTGCTCAAGATGATCCGCCGCGGCTCGATCCAGCACGAGTTTCCGATCCTCTCGATCCCCGACGTGGTCGGCATCAAGATCATCGCCGACGAAAAGCAGTACGAGCGCATCGTCGAGACGCTGCAAGACCACCCGTCGTGCACGCTGATCGAGCAAGAGCACCACACGGGCCGCTACAACGCGATCAACCTGCGCGTGGCCTACAAGATCCCGCGCGACCAGCTCATCGCATCCACACCCAACGCGCACCACCGCCGGGTGCTCTCGTTTCGCGGCTTCGATCCCGAGACGGTCGCCGGCGAGTACCGGCAGTTCGTCGAGACCGCCGAAGACCACGTGCTGCTCGAGATCATCGTCGCCGGCACGTCGGAGTTCATGGAGTCCGAGATCGGCCGCAGCATGCACGAGGACCGCATCGTGCAGCAGCGCTCGCACGCCAGCTACTCGGGGCACCTGGCGACCAACGTGATGTACCTGATGGACTACCTGCTCGTCTCGTGCCTCGCACCCTCGCGCCGCGAGGTCTCCGACGTGCCGATCAAGCTGTGGGTCAAGTACATGGAGGACACGATGGACCGCCTCAAGCGCGCGTTGTTCAACGTGCCGGTCGACGCGTCCTTCGAAGAGGTCGACGACCCCGCGCAGGACAAGCCCGCGGCGCCGGCGCGGCTGCGCAGCGTGACGCCGCCGCCGAGCGGCGAGACGCCGCTGTCCGCCGCGGAGTAGCGGGGCTTTAGCGCGTCAGGCCTTTGAGCGACTTCAGCAGGTCGCCGAGCGCGCTGCCCAGCCCACCACCGCCGCCGCCGCCGCCACCACTCGCGCCCGCGCCGCCGCCCGCCTTGCCCATCACCATGCGAAACAGCGAGGCCGGGCTCATGCCCAGCGCGCCGAGCGAGCGCGCGAGCTGCTTGTAGGTCGCCTCGCCGAGCATCGCGGTGAGCACGGCCCTGCCCGAGCCGTCGACGCCGAGATCCGCATCGCCGTGAGCTTCGTGCAGCCAGCGCTTGGCCGCCGCCGCCACGCCCGACGACGGACCACCGGCGTTCTTTTCGAGCTCGGCGATCCACTGATCGAGCGTCACGAGCTTGAAGCGAAAGCGATCGACCGTCTTGCGCAGCGCTTCGTCGAAGCGGTCGGCGCCGAGACGATCGCGCAACGCGACGTAGAAGTACGGCGCCTTGCCGTAGACGATCGCCGCGTAGGCCAGCGCCGTCGGAAACTGCGTCACCGGCTGCCCTGCCGGCAGGTCCTTGCCGCCGAGCATGCGGTAGACGCCGTAGTTCATCTTGGCGTTCATCTCGAGCAGCGCGCGGCCGCCGGCGCGCCCGTGCACCTTCTCCATCACCTGCCCGGCGGCGAATTGCGCCAGCGGCTCGTCGACGGCGGGGTGCTCGCGGCAGTCGGCGCCGACGAGGCCGGCGAAGTACTGGTGCGCCACCTCGTGAGCCACGGTGAACGCGCGCATGGTGCCGATGAGCTCGTCCATGCGGCGCAGCCCTGGCGGCGTG
>JAGQIK010000076.1 GCA_020431405.1 Myxococcales bacterium | reverse complement strand
CGACGACGATCGGCTCGTCGGGGTGATAGACGTGCGGCAGCCCGAAACGCGTGCCGATAGCGCGCAGCGCGAAGCCCACCGAGACGATGCCGGCCAGCCACAGGCGCTCGCGTCTATCCGATGCCATGAGTGCGCTTTAGCGCATCTCGGGGCCTGCCTGCCAGTCGGTTAGCGCGAGCTACCAGCCGCCGTCGCCAGCCTCGTCGCCGAGGTTCTCGATGGCGAAGCCGTAGGCCTCGCCGAGCAGCGAGCGCGCCGTGCGCAGGTCCTGCTCGTAGCGCGTGACCTCGGCGTCGCTGACGCCGGGGACGCGATGTTTCGGCGCGTCGCCGAGCAGCCGGTGCAGCTCGACGAGCTTGGCGTCGCCGATGCGCGCGCGCGGGCTGAAGCCGAGCGCCAGCGCATAGCCCTTGGCTGCGGACCACGCCGCGGCGTGCTCGTTGAAGCCGGGAGCGCCGTAGACGAACTTGCTGTCGCCGCACGGGCAACTAGCGCCGAGCGCACCGTTGATGTGATGAACCACCGTCGCCGCGATGACGCGCTCCCAGGCGCCGAGCAGGTTGTCACGCTCGACGCGCAGTGCGTCGCGGTCGGCCGCGCCGGGCTGCGCCGCGGCGCGCACGATCAACGCTCGGCCACGGCGCAGCGCGAGCCACGCGTCAGCGGCGAGCTGCGTCGGCGACTCGCTGTCCGCGTCGCGCCGAACCGCATCGACCACCGGCGTGTAGTTGTACTCGCGCAAGAGATCGATGGCGCCATCGGCGCTCTGGTCGGCGAAGGTCGGCCCGAAGCGCAGCGCAGTGCGCGCGAGGACGCCGAAACGCGCCGCGGCGCCGAAGTAGCCGAAGGCGGCGTCCCAGTTGTGCTCGAGCTGGGTGTAGCGGCCATCCCCCGCCAACGCGGCGCTGTTGTCAGCGCAGATGCCTTTCTGATCGGCGCACGATGCCTCGCCCGCCAGCAGGTTCACGGCGGCCTCGCCGTAAGCCACCGCGCCGACGAGCAGGCTCGCCAGCAGCGCGTGCAGATCGACACCGCTGTCGCTGATGTACGACGGCAGCGCGACGGCAGGCTCGGCCGGCGAGGCGCGGCTGTCGCGCGCGGCGACGTTGGCGTCGAGCGCATTGACGAGCGCATCGACGAGCGCGGCGACGGACGTGATCTGCGCGCCGTTGGTCCCGATGGCTGCCGCCGCCGCGGGCCAGGTCTCGGCCAGCCGCGCATCGGCATCCGGTCGCGGCTGCAGCATTGTCATCAGCGAGCGCGCCGAGCCGGCCAGGTCGCCGTAGGTCTTCTGCACCGCGCGCGGCGTGGTGGTGAGCGCGATCTTCGCCGCCGCGAGCACGCTGCCCTCGCGGTCTAGCAGCGGTCGCAGCAGCGCGCTGACCTCGCCGGCGCTGGCGCCGTCATCAAAGGGCGGCGTCTTGGCGTCGACGAGGTGGTCGAGCGAGCCGACGAGATCGACGATGTCCTTGATCAGCACGTGGTGCGCGGTGGCCTCGCCGTGCTCGACGCCGCTGCCGTCGACGAAGCGGCTCTGAAACTCGTAGTGCTCGGGCACCACGAGATCGTCGCTGGCGGGCGCGCGCGTGCAGCCTGCCGCCAGCAGCAGCGCGGCGGCAGCGGCGGCGGCGGCGATGTTGAGGCTATTGGGTGCAGTTCTCACAGATGCACCCGAGCGGCGAGTCACAGCTCTGCGTGCAGCTTCCGGCCGATGCGCAGCTCATGCGGCAGTCTCCGCTGCAGGTCTGCTTGCACGACTTGGCGCCGGAGCACTGCGTCGCGCAGCCACCGCCAGGACACTCGACGGTGCAGTCTGCGTTGGCCTCGCACAGCACGTTGCAGTTGCCGCCGGGGCACTTGATCAGACACGTCGAGCCTTCGTCGCAGGAGCGCACGTCGCAGTTGCCGTTGGGGCAGTCGATGGTGCAGTTGGCGCTTAGATCGCAATCGTAGAGGCACCTGCCGCCGCTGCAGCCCATGGTGCAGGTGGAGCCCTCGTCGCAGTCGAGCTCGCAGTTGCCGCCCGTGCACTCGTACGTGCACTTGGAGCCTTCGAGGCACTCGAGCTTGCAGCCGCCGGCCGGGCAATCGAGATGACACGTCTCGCCGCCCGCGCAGTGGCAGCCCTCGCCGGAGCACTCGTAGATCGTCTCGCCGTTGGGCCCTGTGCGCGTGGGGAACTGGTCTTTGGGCGGCGTGCGCGAGGTGCACGACGCGGGCATCAGCAGCGCGCCGACGACCAGCGCGAGCCCCAGCGTCGAGGCAAACAGCGTCCTGTGGGTGCTCATCAGACCTCCTTTTGCCTTAGACGGCGCGCGCTGCCGTCCGTGGACTTCAGAACGTGATGCCCGCGGAGATCGTCGTGGAGAGCATCAGGCGCGGCGTGATGATGATGTCGCCGCCTGCCGCGGCGTCGGCGTCGACGTGATCGGGCACCGCGGTGGCGCGCAGCCCCAGCACCAGCGACCAGCGCGGGGTAAGGCGCAACGCGCCGCGCGCCTCCGCGGCCGGCCCGACGATCACGTCACTACCGCCGCGCACGAGCTGGTTTTCGAACGTCATCCACAGCGGGCTGACCAGCAGGCCGGCGAAGACGCCGAGCGACCAGCGTTCGGTCTGCCAGCGCGCGCCGAGCAGCAGCGCCAGCGGCAGCGTGCGGTAGGTGAAGTCGCCGTCGATGCTCTCGCCAGCGCCGCCGTCCTGGTAGCTCAAGGTGACGCGCAGAGAGAGCGCCCGATACAGCTCGAACGTCGCGCCAACCTCGACGCCCGCGGTCAGAAAACGCCGCCCCAGCCCCACCGTCAGCGTCGGTCCGAGATCGAGCGAATGGCGCGCCGCAGCCGGCTGCACCACCGTCTTCGCGCGCGCGCGCAGCGGCGGCTGCTCGGGTGCCCGGACCTGCGCCACGCGGCGGCGCGGCGCATCGAGCGGCACATCGAGCGCTACCGGCGCCACGCTGTCGACGAGAAGCCGCGCCTTGATCAGCAGCGCGGCGGCGAGCTGCGCCAAGTCCGCGCGCACGGCGAGCGTCGAGCTGACCGCGCGTTGCGATGGGAGGAGCTCTACGCGCACCGCGTAGCGCGCGCGCTGCGCCTCGCGCGTGCCGCGGATGCGCACGATGGCGCAGGTGCGTCGGCGCGTGCAGAACTTCGGTGGCGGCTCTCCACCGCGCCAGCGCGACTCGGCTTCACCGAGGTGCAGCGACTGTGCGCTGTGCAGCGCCTCGGTGAGTGTCGTGTCCGCCTCGCCGCCGCTGTCGAGCACAGGCGCCAGCCACACGCGGCGCGGTGCCGCGGGG
>JAGQIK010000617.1 GCA_020431405.1 Myxococcales bacterium | reverse complement strand
GCGTCGAGGTGCTGCTGCGCCACGACCTGCGCCTGCCCGTGGGCCTCGACGCGGACCGCGCGCGGCGCAGCGCGGAGCAACGTCGCGTGCCGCTGACGCTGCGGCTGCGCGTCAACGCCGGCTCGCCGCTGCTCGAGATCGACGTCGCGCTGGAAAACCGCGCCGACGATCATCGCCTCGCGCTGGCGCTGCCGCTGCCGTTCGCCGCGCGCCACTACCTCGCCGGCTCGCCCTTCGCGCTGACGCGGCGCCCCTTCGCCGCGCCGCCCGCGCGCCCGCGCTGGGTCCAGCCACCCGGCGAGGCGCAGCCGTTTCAGCACGCGGTGCTCGTCGAGGCCCCGCGCGCCGGCCACGGCGTGGCGCTCTTCGCGCCGGGGCTGCGCGAGATCGCCTCCGACCCAGCCCTAGCCCCGCGCAGCGGCGTGGCGCTGCGGCTGACCTTGCTGCGCTCGGTGCGTTGGCTCAGCCGCGCCGACCTGAGCACGCGCCCGGCCGGCGACGCGGGCCCGCCCTGGCGCGTGGAGGGCGCGCGGCAGCAAGGGCCGCTCGCACTGCGCCTGGCCCTGCTGGCCTACCCGCGGGGTGCGCGTGGCGAAGCCCTGCGGGCTGGGCGGCTGCACGCCGATCCGCCGCGGCTGCTCGCACCGACCGAGCCGGCGCCCACCGACGCGCCGCCACGCCCGGTAACTTCGCCGCGCGCCGCGCTCGACGCGATCACCAGAGCCGACGGCGGCGCCGCCGCCCGAGGGCTGCTCTGCCTCGAGCCCGCCGACGTGCAGCTGACCGCCCTCGTGCCGGCCGGCGCCGGGCAGCTCGACGCGCGGCTGCTCAACTGCTCGCCGCGCCGCCGCCACGCACAGCTGCGCGGTCCCTTCGAGCGGCGTGCCCTGGCGGTGAACCTGCGCGGAGAACGCACCTCGGAGCTCGACCGCCTCGACGTGCCGCTCGATCCCTGGCAGCTGCGCACCGTGCGGTTATCCTTGCTACAATAGCTATCTTGTCACCGATCGCGAAACTCGCCCGCGCGCTGCTGGCGGCGGCCCTGCTGCTCGTGGCGGCCCTGCTGCTCGTGGCGGCCTATCCGGCCGACGCGCTGGCCAAGTCTGCCGTCGCCTTTCTCAAGTTCGGTGGCGGCGGCCGCGGCGCCCGCGCGCGGCGCGCCATCATGCGCAGCATCTCGAGCCGCTACCGAACCATCGACGGCCAGAAGGTCATCGATGCAGCCGCTGACCTCGGCATCGCCTTCGGTAAGGGGCCCAACCTGGCCCGCGCCGCCAAGAAGGTCGGCGTCATCGCTGTCGTCGGCGGCAGCGTGCGCGGGCGACGACTTGCGCTGGCCGTCTTCTCCGGCGTCGACGGCGAGGTCGCCGCCAAGGCGTCCATCGGCTGGCGCTGGGCCTCGCGCAAGGCCGTGCGCCGCGCCCGTCGTGTGGTGTTGCGCGCGCTGCGCGGCATCGAGCCCAGCGGCGGCGGCGGCGGTGGTGGCGGTGGCGGCGGCGGCGGCGGCCTGACGTTCAAGCCCGAGACCGTCACGCGCAAGAACAGTGGCGGCGGCAGCGGCGG
>JAGQIK010000616.1 GCA_020431405.1 Myxococcales bacterium | reverse complement strand
GCTGCGCTGGCAGGGGCGCTTCGACGAGAGCCGCGAGCAGGCGGCGCTGGCGGCGGAGCGCCTGCGGCAAGGCTCGCCGAGCTGGTATCGCGCGGTCGCCGAGTGGCTCACCGCGACATCTCGGCTCGGCGAGTACGAACAAGCGCGGCGCTGGGCACGAGCCGCCCGCGAGGCACAGCAACAGGACGGGGCCAGCAGCGCGCGCGTCGGCTGCCTCTGCCAAGCCGCGCGCGTGCTCTTTCACGGCGGCGCCTACGAATCCGCCGCCGAGCTGCTCGCCGAGTCGCAGCGCGTCGTGCTGGCCGACGAGCGCCTCGACGCCCTCGCCGTCGCCGAGGTGCACCGGCTGCGCGGCGCTCAGGCGCGCCACGTCGGCGACGTGGTGGGCGACTTCGACGGCTACAGCGCGGCGCTCGAGGCCTACCAGCGTGCCGGCGACGAGAACAACGCCTGCAACGCGCGCGTTAGCGTCGGCTTCGCGCTGATCGAGCTCGGCGACTATGCCCGCGCTGGCGAGCTCTTGCACGACGCGCTGAAACGCGCCGAGCGCATGGGCCTGTCGACCATCGCCACGCGCGCGCGCCAGAACCTGGCGTTGGTCTACGCAGCGCGCGAAGACCTAGACGCCGCGCGCCAGGCGCTCGAGCAAGCTATCGACGAGAGCGTCGAGCAGCAGAACGTCCGCTTCGCCAACTGGACGCGCATCTACCTGGCGCGCGTAGAGCTCGCCGCTGGCAACCTCGAGCGCGCCGAGCAGCAGGCGCGCCAGGCAGCCGACGAGCTGCGCGTCACGCCGCCTGCGCGGGCGGGGGCACTGGCGGCGCTGGCACAGGTCCTGGTGGCGAACGGGCGCGCCGACGAAGCGCTCGAGGCGGCGCTCGAAGCGCGCGAGATCCTCGAACGCTTCGGCGGCATCGAGGAATTCGAGGCGCTGGTCTGGATCGCGCTCGTCGAGACGCACGCAGCGCTCGACGACCAGCAGGCCGCGCGGGCTAGCGCCGAGCGCGCGCTGCAGCGCCTTCACGAGCAGGCCGAGCGCATCGGAGAGGCCGAGCGGCCGCGCTTCCTCGGAGCCGTCGCCGACAACGCGCGTATCATCGAGCTGGCCGACAGCTACCTTCCGGAGAGCTCGAGCTGATGAGCAGTGACTTTCGTACCGCGGCGCACACCCTCGTCGACCAGATCGCCGACTTCCTCGAGTGCGCCGACGAGCGCCCCGTGGTCACGCTGCGCGACCCGGAGGCGCTCGCCGCGGCGTGGCCGATGGAGATAGCAGCGGAGCCCCTCGCCGATCTGGCGCCGCTCGTCGCCCGCATCTGCGACGACGCGGTCAACCAGCACAACCGTCGCTGCGTCGGGCACCAGGTCTCGGCGCCAACGACGCCATCGTTGCTCGCGGACCTGCTCGTCGCCACGCTCAACAACGGCATGGCCTCCTACGAGTCGGGCCCCGTGTCGAGCGCGCTCGAGCGCAACGTCACGCGCTGGCTCGCAGCGCGGCTTGGCATGCCCGAGGGTGCCGACGGCGTGCTCACCTCGGGTGGCACGCTAGGCAACCTCACGGCGCTGCTCGCAGCACGGCAGCTTTGCCTCGCCGACTTCACGAACGCCAACCAGGGCGCCAACCAGGGCGACAGCCGCGACGCGGCGAGCGACAAGCTCTGCGTCGTCGCGTCCGAGCACGCACACTACTGCGTCGAGCGCGCGGCGGCGGTGATGGGCTTTGGCGACGGCGGTGTCGTGCGCGCCGCGGTCGACGCCGAGCTCAGGCTGCGCGGCGAGGCGGTGCGCGAGGCCGTAGCGCGCGCGCGCGACGCCGGGCGCCGCGTGGTCGCCGTCGTCGCCACCGCGGGCGCGTCGCCTAGCGGGGCCTTCGACCCGCTCGAAGAGCTCGCCAGCACCTGCGCCAAGCTCGGCGTGTGGCTGCACGTCGACGCGGCCCACGGCGCCTCCGCCGCGATGAGCCGGCGCTATCGCTCGCTGCTCGCCGGCATCGAGCGCGCCGACTCCGTGGTCTGGGACGCGCACAAGCTGCTGTCCATGCCGGCGCTTGTCACCGCGGTGCTGTTTCGGCGCGGCGACGTCTCCTACGCCCCCTTCGCCCACGACGCGGACTACCTGTTCGAGCCCGGCGGTCCGCCCGCCCGTTGGTACGACTACGGCGTGCGCAACATGGAGTGCACCAAGCGCATGCTCAGCGTGCAGCTCTACCTGACGCTCGCCGCCACCGGAACCGACGCCATCGACGCGTATGTCACCGGCCGTTTCGATCTCGCGCGCCGCTTCGGCGAGCTGATCGCGCAGGCGTCCGACTTCGAGCTGGTCGCGGCGCCGCGCTGCAACATCGTCTGCTTTCGCTACAGCGGGGGCGACGGAGGCGACGAAGACGCGGGCCTACAGGATCGGCTGCGGCGGCGCGTGATCGAGGGCGGCCGCTTCTATCTGACGCGCACGACCATCGCCAAGCGCGCCGCGTTGCGCGTGACGCTGATGAACCCGCGCACGACCGAGCGCGACCTGATCGAGCTACTCGACAGCCTGCGCACGGCCGCCGCTCGTTGACGGCGCGCGACCAGATCTTCGCCGGACGCTTCGTCATCGAGCAGCAGCTCGACGGACAGCAAGCCGCCGTCTATCGCGCGCGCGACCTCGAGACCGGCGCTGACGTGGCGCTCAAGCTGCTGCGCGACGCCCCCAAGCGCGCGGTGGCGCGCTTTACGCGCGAGGCCGCCGTCGTCGCCGACCTCGAACACCCGGCCATCGTGCGCTACGTGCAGCATGGACTGGTCGACGACACCTGGTATCTCGCCACGGAATGGATCGACGGCGTCGACCTCGCCCTGCTGCTCGAAACGGACCCACCGAACACCTCGCAGAGCCTCGCCATCGCCGCGCGCGTCGCCGAAGCGCTGGCGGTCGCACATGCGGCAGGCGTGGTGCACCGCGACATCAAGCCGGCCAACCTGCGGCTGCGCGGCGGCAACAGCGAGGACGTCTGCGTGATCGACTTCGGCCTCGCGCACCTCACCGACGTGACCTTCACCAAGGCCGGCGTGGCGCTGGGCACGCCTTACTACATGGCCCCCGAGCAGGTGCGCGGCAGCGGCGACGTCGGCCCCGCCAGCGACGTGTTCTCGCTCGGCGCGCTGCTGTACCGCTGTCTGACCGGACAGGTGCCGTTCGACGGCGAGAACATCGTCGCGGTGATGGCCAAGATCGCGCTCGGCCCGGCAGAACCGCCGAGCGCCGTGCGCCCACATCTGCCCGACGAGATCGACGCGCTGCTCGCGGCGATGATGGCCAAAGACCCGGCCGAGCGGCTCCCCGACGGCGCCGCCGCCGCGCGCGCCATCGCGGCGCTCGTCGCGCGCCTCGATGCCGATCGCACCGAGCGCGCCCCGCCGCCGACGCACCTGCTCGCGCACCTGCAGGACGACGGCGTCGACGAGGAGCTGCTGGCGACCTCGAGCGGCTCCGTGACCCTCGCGGACGGGCGCCTCACCGATCGCGAGCGACGCCTGGTCGCGGTCGTGATCGCGCCGGGCGCCGTCGACGCGCTCGACCGCACCATGACCGAGACGGAGCAGGCCAGCGCGGAGACCCCGCAGCGCGTCGCCGAGGGGCTCGGTGCCGAGACGGTGCTGCTCGCCAACGGCACGATGGTGGCGGTCTACGCCGGCGCGCGCGGCGTCATCGACCTCGCCACGCGCGCGGCGCGCTGCGCGCTGGTCCTGCGCGAGCGCTTCGCCAAGTTGCCGCTCGCCCTCAGCACCGGCCGCGCCGTGGTCGCCGGCAGCATCCCCATCGGTGAAGCCATCGACTGCGCCGTGCGCCTCGCCTCCGCGGCCGACCCGCGCGGCAGACCGCTGCTCGACGTGCTCACCGCCGGCCTGCTCGCCGAGCGATTCGACATCGACCGCTCGCCATCCGACGACGACGACGCGCGCCTGCTCGGCGTCGAGCGCGAGACGTCGGATGTGCGCTTGACGCTGCTCGGCAAGCCGTCGCCCTTTGTCGGCCGCGAGCGCGAGCTTTCGCGGCTTGTCTCCGCCTTCGAAGCTTGCGAGCAAGAGCGCCGCCCAGCGGCGGTGCTGCTCAGCGGCGAGCCAGGCGTGGGCAAGTCGCGACTTCGCCTCGAGCTGCTCGAGCGCCTCGGCGCGAGCGTCCCCCCCGCGAGGCGCTGGATCGCGCGAGCCGACGCGCTCGGCGCGGGATCGCCGTTCGCGCTGCTGGCGCAGGTCATCAAGCGCGCCGCCGACGTGCGCGAAGGCGAGGCCGCCAGCACGCGCTGGAGCAAGCTCGCCGCGCGCATTTCCGCCGCGCGCACGGCCGACAGCCGCGGGCTCGGCGGCGGCGGCGGCGGCGGCGGCGAGATGTCGCTCGAGGAAGTGTGCGAGTTTCTCGGCGAGCTGTGCGGCATCCCGAGCGAGGGCACCCCCAGCGATCGGCTGCTCGCCGCGCGCCGCGACCGCGCGCTGCTCGGCGACCAGATACGACGCGCTTGGCTCGCCTTCGTCGCCGCCGAGTGCGCCAGCGCGCCGCTGGTGCTCGTGCTCGAGGACCTGCAGTGGGGTGACGGGCCTTCGGTGCGCCTCGTCGACGCCGCGCTGTCGCTGTCCGAGTCGCCGCTGTTCGTGCTCGCCCTCGCCCGCCCCGAGATCCACCACACGTTCGCGCGGCTGTGGTCACAGCACGGCCTCGAAGAGCTGCGCCTGCGGCCGCTGCGAGCTCGCGCGGCGCGCCAGATGGTGACGCAGTTCATCGACGCCAGCGACGAGCAGACCATCGCGACGCTGATCAGCCGCGCCGAGGGCAATCCGCTGCACATCGAGGAGCTGCTGCGTGCCGCGTCGCAGGGGCAAAGCGATCCGCCGGCGACGTTGCTGGCGATGCTGCAGATGCGCCTCGAAGCGCTCGAGCCGCAGGAACGGCGCGTGCTGCGCGCTGCGAGCGTCTTCGGCCGCACGTTCTGGCCGAGCGGCGTGGCGCAACTTTGCGGCGACAGCGAAGCGCACGTGCTCGTGGTGCTCGCCGATCTCGAGCGCGCCGAGCTGGTGCTGCAGCGCGTGCACAGCCGCATCGAAGGGCAGCAGGAGCACGTTTTTCGCCACGTGCTCGTGCGCGACGCCGCCTACGCGATGCTCACCGACGAGGACCGCAGGCTGGGGCACCAGCGCGCCGGGCTGTGGCTCGAGCTCGTCGGCGAGCACGACGACGTGCTGCTCGCCGAGCACTTCGAACAGGGCGCCGACCGCGAGCGCGCCGCGCGCTGCTACGCGCGAGCTGCCCACACGGCGTTGGCCGGCACCGATGTCGCGGCGGCCATCGCGCGCGCCGAGCGCGCCATCGCCTGCGGCATCTCCGGCTACGAGCTGGGCGAGCTTCTGCACCTGCAGGCAGACGCCTACTACTGGAGCGACGACCTGATCGCCGCCGAGCGCTGCGCCGTCGGCGCGATGCAGATGCTGCCCAGCGGAGACGCCGGCTGGTACGCCGCCGCCGCCGAGCTCGCCACCATTCGCGCGCGCCGCGGCGACATCGCCGGCCTCGCGGCGCTGCGCAAGGCGCTCGACAAGCTCAACGACGACAACATCGCTCAGCAGCACGTCGTCTCGTACGCGCGCATCGCCATCGCGCTGTTTCTGGCCGGCGCCTACCCCGCCCACGACACGCTGCTCGCGCGCGTCTCGCGCGCCGAGACGCAGGCTTCTCGCGAAAGCGCACGCGACACCGGCGGCGAGCTGCTGGCGCAGGCTTGGCTCGATCGCGCCCGCTCGCTGTCCGTGCTTCGCTGGGGCGATCCCGCCGGCTACGTAGCGCTGGTGCAGAGCTCGCGCGAGGCCTTCGAGCACGTCGGCGACCAACGCAACGCCTACCTGCAGTGGAGCAATCTCGGCTACGGGTATCTGCTGCTCGGCGACTACGAGCGCGCGCGCGAGACCCTCGTCGAGCTGCTGCCGATCACCGAGCGCAGCGCGATGCTGACCCTCGCGGCGTGGTGTCGGCAGTCGCTGGCGCTAGCGCTGGCGCGCCTCGGCGACGCGCCCCGTGGCGTGCGCATGGCCACCGACAGCGCGCGCGCCTTCGAGCGCTCCGGCGATCGCCGCCTCGAGACGCGCTCGCGCTGCTACCTGAGCGAGATCCACCTCACCGCCGGCGATCTGCAGCGCGCCGAGGAGCAGGCGCGCCTCGCCGTCGAGCGCAGCCGCGGCCTGTGGCCTGCGCACGCGAGCGCCCTGGGGCGACTGGCCCGCGTCCTGGTGCGCAGCGCCCGAACGCTGGGCGCCGAGCGGGCCGCCCGCGCCGCCGAGGAGGCCCTCTCCGCCGCACGGCGCGGGATCAAGGCGATGCAAGACCTCGGCGGACTGGAAGAAGGCGAGTCGTCGCTGCGTCTGGCGCTCGTCGAGTCGCTGCTCGCCTGCGACGCGCGCGCCGAGGCATTGCAGGCGCTGCGCGCCAGCGCCGAGCTGCTCGTCGAGCGCGCGCACCGAATCGATGACATCGCGCTGCGCCAACGCTATCTGTCGCTGCCGGAGCACCTGCGCCTGCGCGAGCTCGCTGGCTCGCTGCTCGAACCGACGGCGATCGATCTCGATCTCTCACCTCCGCGTACACTTACTGACGACTGACCCATGACCAAGTCCTCCTCCTCCTCCTCCTCCCAAGAGCTCACTGCCCACGCGGAGATCCCGCGCGGCGACTTGCCGTTCGAGCTGTCCGCCGAGCAGATGCGCTCGATGGCCGACACGCTGGCGGCGCGCGTGATCGCGCATGTCGACTCGC
This sequence comes from Myxococcales bacterium, assembly GCA_020431405.1. GTDB lineage: Bacteria > Myxococcota_A > Polyangia > JAGQIK01. The sequence goes on along the minus strand of JAGQIK010000616.1, from coordinate 12,342 downwards.
TCGAGGGGCAGCCTGCGAGAGCGCCCCTCGCCGACGCTGTCGAGCGCAGCCGCGCGCTGCGCGACGCCGAGCCCGCCGCACCCGAGCACGGGCGCAGCCTCGAGGCGGCGGTGGCGCCTCTTTTCGAGGACTGGGTGCACCAGAGCTTCAACACCGCGGGGCCGGGCTACATGGCCTACATGCCGGCCGGCGGGCTGTTCGTCTCGGCCCTCGCCGACTTCGTCGCCGCCGCGCTCAACCGCTACACCGGCGTCTGGAACGCCTCGCCGCTGCTGGTCCAGCTCGAAGCCAACGTGCTGCAGTGGCTGCGCCAGTGGATGGGCTTTCCGCCGTCGGCGCGCGGGCTGCTCGTCAGCGGCGGCTCGATGGCGATGCTGGGCGCCGTGGTGACCGCGCGCGAGCACGCGCTCGGCGAGCGCCTGCGTGACGGCGTGCTCTATACGTCGCGCGCGGCGCACGCCTGCGTCGGCAAGGCGGCGCGCACCGCGGGCGTGCTGCCCGATCGCGTGCGGCTCGTCGATGTCGACGACCGCTCGCGCCTGCGCGTCGACAGCCTCGCGCGCGCCATCGACGCAGACGGCGCGCGCGGGCTCGTGCCCTTCATGGTGGTCTCCACCGCGGGCACCGTGGGCTGCGGCGCAGTGGACCCTCTCGACGAGATCGCGACGCTGTGCGCCGAGCGATGCCTCTGGCATCACGTCGACGCGGCGTACGGCGGCTTCTTCATGCTGCTGCCCGAGCTGCGCGAGACGCTGGCGGGTCTCGAGCGCGCCGACTCGCTCACGCTCGACCCGCACAAGGGGCTCTTTCTGCCCTATGGCAGCGGCGCGCTACTGGTGCGCGACGGCGAGCTGCTGCGCGCGGCGCACGACTGGCACGGCGAGTACCTGCCCGAGCTTCCGCCCGCCGATATGTACAACCCCTGCCAGTACGGCCCGGAGCTGAGCCGCCCGTTCCGCGGCCTGCGCTTGTGGCTGGCGCTGCAGGTGCACGGCGCGGCGCGCTTTCGCGAGGCGCTGGCGCACAAGCGCGAGCTGGCGCTGTGGGCCGCGGACGCGCTGCGTGCAAGCGGACGCTTCGATCTACTCGCACCGCCCGCGCTCTCGCTGTTCGCCTACCGGCTGCGCTCGCCGGCTGGCGACGAGCACGCCATCGACGGCGCCACGCGCGCGCTGATCGAACGCGTCAATCGGCGCGGGCGCGCGCTGCTTTCGGGCGACGTGCTCGGCGGGCGCTACTACGGGCGGCTCAACGTGCTGAGCTTTCGTACGCAGCGGCGCCACGTCGAGCGCTGTGTCGAGGACCTCATCGAAGAGGCGGGCGCCGCCTAGCGCAGTCGCCTCAGGTCCAGTTGGGAAGCTTCACGTCGGGCGCCGCGATGACCTGCAGCGTGCTGCAGTCCACCGGCTCGAACCCGACCCATGGGCTCCCCTCGCGCGGCGGCGTTACCTTGCCGCACGAGAGGCCGACGGGAAACCCCAGCCACCAGTCGCTGCCCTCGGCGCCGCCGGTAGACGGGTGGCGATAGATCAGCGCGTACTGCTCGGCGCCGCCGATGAGGTTGCTCTTGACGACGTCCCAGTCGGGCCGCCCGTCGGGTGTCGTGAAGGTCGAGTTGAAGAGCACCAGGTGGCCCACGCCGAGCCGGCCGTCGTTGAGCGCCTCGAGCGGCGGCGTGTCGACGTGAAGCTGGAATCGGTTGCCGCCGACAGCGCCCTCGCCGAACTTGAAGATGTAGTCGGGGCTGGTGGCGCTGACCTCCCAAAGCACCATCACCTTGGCGTGCGCTGGCTGTGCTTGGCCTGATCGGGCCAGCACGTGACCCGACATCAGACCAGGCGTGGCGCCGTCGTCGCCGACGGCGCATCCGACGGCGCCCATCACGGCGGTGAAGGTGATCAACAACAGCGCGCTGCGGCGAGATAGCTTCTGCATGGCGTCGGTTCCTCCTTGCAGGGGGCAATCCCGCCGCCGCGCGCGCTGAGAACCTCTTTCTTGCTAGGTGCTCGCGGATGCCTGCGGCGCCCAGACGCGCGCGCCTTGCCGCGTCTCGATGATCAGCCCCGACACGAGCTCGACGCGAGCGCCCTCCTGGCGCGCGCCGTCGACGATGCGCCAGGCCGCCGAGCAGCCGATCTGCAGCGTCAGCTTGGCCAGCTCCTCGATCGTCAAGCAGCGCCGCTGACGCCGATCGCACTGCAACCACACGCGCTTTCTGAGGCGCACGAGCTCGAGATCCCCGAGCTCGAGCCCCCACTCGTCCGCCACGCGGAGCTCGTCGAGAAGCCGCGCCAGGGTGAAACAACCCGAGCAGTCGGCGTCGATGGCGACATGCGGCAGCACGAAGACGACGATCTGTGGCCGCTCGGCCGAGACGTCGGGTGACTGCCGCGCGGCGTGCACCAGGATCTCGCCGCCCGTCTCGCCAACCGTCGGGACGGCCGCCAGCGCGGTGTAGTCAAAGGTCGTCGGCCAGGTCTCGCGGATACGTTGAAGCAGCGGTTGACGAACCATGTCGTGGCAGGCCGCGATGCAGGCCACGCTGGTCGAGGCGTCGATCCCCTGCGTCGCCAGACGACACAACGTCTGGCTGAGGAACGTGTCGTCACTGACCGTCCCCGGAAAGAAAGCGTCCAGCTTGTTGCTCAAGGCTCACTCCTCTGCAGTCACCGCACGCGCGGTGACGCCACGCGTCACTCCGAGCGCAAGCGCGCGAAGCGACACAGGTCCAACGAGTGGATCTAGGAGCGAAGCGAGGGTGGGCCGCGCGACTTGGTGGGCGAGTAGAGGTGCGCCGCGGGCGGCGTGAGACGATGTGCGCTGTCGATGCGCCACGCGCGCGGGGCCGACGAGCCGAGCCTCGGCCTCGTGGCGACGGCACAGGAGTCGAGCTCTTTCGCCTCGAGCTCGCTAACTTCCTCTTCGCGCTCGCCGGCGCCGATCGCCTGCAGCCGCTGCCTGACGCCCGCCTGCGCCCCCGAGGCTTGCTCGAGCGCGCTGGCGTCGCGCGCGGTGGCCGCCGCGGTGGGCATCGCGACAAGGGCGAGCCAGACCGACACGCTGGCATAGACGGCGCGCAGCATGTGTTTGTGATACGTCCGCCGACGAGCGCGCGCAACAAAGAAAGCGCGCCTTCACTTGGCAAGCGGGCTCCGGCACGACTAGGCTGATGGTGTGAAGCGCCTCCTGATCCTCCTCACCGTCGTGCAGCTGTGTTTGACGGTGGGCATCCGTCCGGCGGACGGGCAGCACGACATCTCGTCCGCGCGTGACGACCGCTCGGACAGCGAGCAATGCGTGCAGCTGCTCGCGGTCGAGGTGGAGAGCGAGGAAGACGCGGGGCGCGAGGGTCGTGACCGCACGGTGGTGGCCACGCTCGAGCGCGCCGCCGGCTCGCGTCTGCCGAGCGGCTGCAGACGCGCGGTGCTGCCCGATGCCCGCGATGTCCAGCGCCACGGCCGCGCACGCTGCCTGACCGCCCGCGCCCCACCCCGGCGCGCCTGAGTAGATCTCACTCGAGAGCTGCAACGCGCTCCGGTCACCGGAGCCTCGCGTGCTCGGCGCCGATGATGCGCCGCGCTCAGGTTCGCAATGCCGCATGACGCTTTGATCGTGATAGCCATCCTCGCGACCTGGTCGGTCGCCGAGCTCGTGATCCGAATCCGCAGCCGACCGCCACGACCACCGCCGAGACCGCCGTGCAACGTCGCCAGCCCCGAGCGCGCGCGCCTGCCCGCCCAGCCGCACAGCGTGGCCCGCAAACGAACTAGCAACACGTAGTTGCTCCAAGGCGCCCCTATGCGTCGTCTCATCGATATTCAGCTCTCCCTGCAGGCGTGGCTCGCCGGCAAACCCGGCGCGCGCGCGATCTTTCGCCTTCTCGTCGCCGCGGCGCTCGGCGTGCTCGCCGCCTACGGCTCGCTGCTGTTCCGCGCGATGATCGCGTTCATCAACAAGCTCGCCTTCCCCAACGGCGCATCGCTGGCACAGCTGGCGGCGACACCGTGGTGGGCGCTGGTCTTGGCGCCAGCCGTCGGAGGCCTGATCGTCGGTCCGCTCGTCGAGCTGCTGGCGCCCGAGGCGCGCGGTCACGGCGTGCCCGAGGTCAAGCTCGCTTGCACCCGCTTCGGCGGCCGCATCCGCGCGCGCGTGGCCGTCGTCAAGACAACTGCCAGCGCCGTCTGCATCGGCACCGGCGGCTCCGTCGGACGCGAGGGGCCCATCGTGCAGATCGCCGCGTCGCTCGGCTCGGCGGTGGGAAGACTGGCAGGCCTGCGCGGTCCATACCTCGTCGACTTCGTCGCGGCCGGCGCCGCTGCCGGCATCGCCGCGACGTTCAACGCGCCGATCGCGGGCGTGATGTTCGCCATCGAGATCATCCTCGGACGCGGCACACCGCGGCACCTCAGCCCGATGGTCGTCGCCGCGGTGGTGGCGACGGTCGTCGTGCACCACCACATCGGCTCGAGCCCCGCCTTCGTCGTGCCGCCCTACACGCTCAACAGCGGGTTCGAGGTGATCCTTTACGCGCTGCTCGGGCTGTTGGCTGCGGTCGTCGGCATGACCTTCACACGCCTGGTCTACTGGGTAGAGGACCTGTGGGCGATGCTGCCCGGCTCGCGGCTGCCTCGCGCGGCGATCGGCGGCGCGTTGGTGGGCCTGATGGCGATGCAGTTCCCCGAGGTGCTCGGCGTCGGCTACGAGCACATCGAAAAGACGCTCGCCGCCGAGGTCAACGCCTCGCTGACGCAGCTTACCGTCGAGGGACACCTGCTGCTGCTGCTCGTCGCCAAGTCGCTGGCGACGTCGATCACCGTCGGCTCGGGCGGCTCGGGCGGCCTCTTCGCGCCCTCGCTGTTTCTCGGCTCGTGTCTCGGCGGCGCCTTCGGCGGCGCCGCCATGCGCTGGGGTCCCGCTGGCTGGGTCAACGATCCGCGCGGCTACGCGCTGGTCAGCATGGGCGGCGTCGTGGGCGCGACAACACACGCGCCGCTGACAGCGATCCTCATCGTCTTCGAGCTGTGCAATCACCACAGCGTGATCCTGCCGCTGATGATGTGCACCATGCTGAGCACCACCGCGTCGATGGCGATGCTGCGCGAATCGATCTACACGCTCAAGCTCGTGCGGCGCGGCGAGCAGCTCGCCTCCGGCTCGCCCGATGGACACGTGCGGGCGACGTCCGTCGTCGAGCTGATGCAGGCCTCGCCGCCGCGCGTGGTCGAGAGCGCTCCCATCGACCTCGTCGCCGAGCGCGCGCGTGAAGAGCACACGCACTTCGTCTACGTCACCGACCACAAGCGCCACCTGCTGGGCGTGATCGACATGGACGAGGTCGCTAGCCACATCGGCGACAGCGCCTCCAAGCGGCGCGAGCTGCGCGCGCGCAACCTGATGCACGCCGCCGAGCACGTCAACACCACCGACGACGTCAACCGCTGCCTAACGCTGCTCGAGAACCGCCGCCTCGGCGAGCTGCCGGTGGTCGACGAGGAGGGCAAGCTCGTCGGCTGTGTCACGCGTGTCGAGCTTTTCGCCTACTACACCGACGAGGTCCTGCGCCGCGAGAGCGTGCTGAGCCTCACGTCGGACAGCGGCCGGCGCGTCACGCAAGAGCACATCGCGCTCGGTGCCACCGAGCAGAAGGCCAAGCTCATCGTGCCGGCCAGCGTCGCTGGCAAAACGCTCTGCGACCTCGACATTCGGCGGCGCTTCAGCGTCAACGTCTACGCGGTGCAGCGCAGCGACGAGCCTTCTCGGGTGCCAGACCCCAACCGGCCGCTCGAGCAAGGCGACACGCTGATCGTGGTCGGCAGCAAGGCCGCCGTAGAGCTGCTGCGGCGCGCGTTGGCGGCGGGAGGTGGTGACGGCAGCAGCGGCGGCGGCGGCGACGAGCAGGCCGGCGACTTCGATGGCGCTGGCTAGTGGTCGCCGGCTAGTCGTCTAGTCGTTCTCGGCGACCTCGGTCGGCCGCGTGAAGGTGACAAAAGCCATCGACGGGCGTTTGGAGCTCTCGCGCATGGCGAACTGCACGCCGTCGAAGACCCAGCCCTTGCCGACCCACTCGTTGATGATGCGCTCGAGCTCCTGATCGGTGACGGTCTGCGTCTCGACGACCTTGTACTCGGTGATGCGCATGATGTTCGTCGCTCCCTCGGCTCAGCTCAGCGCGTCGGCTCAGCTCAGCGCGCGCGCCGCCACCAGCGCGTGATAGGTGACGATCGCGTCGGCGCCGGCGCGGCGCATCGAGATCAGGTTCTCCAGCACGAGAGCGTCTCGTGTACGCCCGCTGTGCTCGGCCAGCAGCTCGACCGCGGCGTGCTCGCCAATGGTGCTCGCCGCGAGCAGCGGCAGATCGAACTCCTCGCGCGCGCGCAGCAGCACGTCGAGGTATGCGAGCGCCGGCTCGACCATCAACATGTCGGCGCCTTCGGAGGCGTCGAGCGTCAGCTCGCGCAGCGCGGCGCGCGCGTCGCCCGCGTCGAGCAGATAGGTTCGGTCGGTGTCGCTCGCGTCGCGCGCACCCCAGCCCGACGCGTAGCGCGCGGACGCGGCGATGATCGCGACATGCTCGTGCTCTGCCTCGTCGATGGTCTCGCGCACGTAGCCCACCAGCCCGTCCATCATGGCGCGGGCTGCGAGCGCGTCGGCTCCCGCCTCGCATAGCAGCAGCGCCATCTCACCGAGCACCTCGACGCTGTCCTCGTTGGGCACGACACCGTCGCCGCGCACGAGGCCGTCCTGCGCCTCGGGTGTGTAGCCGGCCAGCGAGAGATCGCCGACGACCATTAGCTCGGGGCGCTGCTGCTTGATCGCGTCGATAGCCTGCACGGCGACTCCGTCGACGCGGGTGGCGCCGCCGGCGCGCGGGTCGCGCTCGCCGCCGAGCTCGACATGCACCACGAAGCCCGCGATGCCGAGCGAGGCGGCCTCGTCGGCGAGCGCGCCCAGCTTGTCTACGGACAACGCCTCGACGCCGCCGCTGCCGGACAGCAGACGCTGCTGGTTCTTGCCCTCGACGATGTGGACGGGCAGCAGCAGATCGCTCAGCGCCAGCGACGTCTCTCGCACTACGCGTCGCAGCGCACGGCTCGCGCGCACGCGGCGGGCGCGGTACTCGGGAAACTGCATCGGCGCTATTCCTCGTCTGCGCGCTGCGAGCGCGCGTAGTGCGAGACCAGCGCCTGGATCAGCGCCGGCATCGAGAAGCTCGCCGGCTGCACGGCGACGGTCAGGCCGAGCTCCTCGCAGGCCTCCGCCGTGACGGGCCCGATGGCGACGATGGTCAGCCCGTCGCTCAGCGTGGCGAGCTCGTCGCCGCAGAGCACGGCGAAGTTGCGCACGGTGGAGGCGCTGGTGAACATCACCGCGTCGATCTCGCCGGCACGAAGCGCCTGCATGCCGAAGCGCGTGCGCTTCTCGGGCGGCAGCTTGGCCTGATAGACCGGCACGAGGTCCACCGCCGCGCCCCGCTCGCGCAACGTGTCGGGCAGAATCTCGCGCGCCACCTCGGCGCGCGGCAGCAGCACCCGCGCGCCGGCCACGCGCTCGGGAGGCAGCACCTCGAGCAGCCCCTCGGCGCGGTGATCGGAGGCGACGACGTCTGCGCGCAGGCCGATGCGCTCCAGCGCCCGCGCCGTGCCGGGGCCGATGGCGCACACGGTGGTGCTGGCAAACAGCCGCGCGTCGCGACCGATGCCCGAGAGCGCGCGCTCGAGCGCCGTGACCGCGTTGGCGCTGGTGACCACGAGCAGCTCCGGTGCCTCGGAGAGGCTGCCTTCGAGCGGCGAGAGGTCCTTCTCGAAGACGATCTCGACGGTGGGCAGACAGACAGGCTCGGCGCCGAGGCGCGCCAGCTGCGTGCAGGTCTCGCCGGCCTGGTGCGGAGGGCGCGTCACGGCGACGCGCTTGCCTTCGAGCGGTCGAGGCGGACCGACGCGGCCGCCGCTGCAGCCGGGCAGCACCTCGAGCATCACACCTCGCTCGCGCGCGGCATTGCGCGCGGCGGCGAGGTCGCCGCTGCCAAAACTTCCACCGCCTCGCGGTGTGACGGCGTCCCCTTTGACGAGCCACGCCACGTGGTTTCCGGCAGCCGCTGCGTCGATGACCATCGGCGGCAGCATGCCTTCGCCAGCGGCGGCCTCGAGGATGTCGGCGCGACCCAAGCGGGAAAGCAGCGCGGGACGCACGCCGGGCTCGTAGAACGCCGCGTCGGCGCGCGAAATCACGGCCAACGACGCGGCTGCGAGCAGCTCGAAGGGCGCGTCTCCGCCGCCAACGATGGTGATCAACGAGGGCACGCACCGAGAGTCTCTCCGTGCCGAGCAGCTGTCAAATGGCCCGTGCTAAGCTGCTCGCGTGCTTCAGAGAAGGTCTCTCATCGCCATCGTCGCGGCGGCCGTGCTGCTCTGTTGCGTCGGCGCGTGCAAGCACGGCGGCGAAAAAACCACCGCCGGCAGCGGCACCCAGGAGAGCGCGCTGACGCCGCTCGACCGCGGCGTGGTGGTGCTCTCGCCGGGCGGCCGCACCGTGCGCGTCGCGGTGGAGGTCGCGCGCACCGACACGCAGGTGCAGCGCGGCCTGATGTTTCGCAAGGCGCTCGGTGACACCGCCGGCATGCTCTTTATCTTCGAGCGCGATCGCGAGCACTCGTTCTGGATGAAGAACACCTACGTGGCGTTGGACATGATCTTCATCGACAAAGACCTCAGCGTCATCGGCGTGGTTCACAACGCCGAGCCGATGACAACGGTGTCGCGCACCGTGGGTAAGCCGTCGCGCTACGTGCTCGAGGTCAACGCGACCTTCGCCAAGAAACACGGCATCGACGCCGGGACGAAGGTCGCCTTCGAGGGCATCGCGCTACACAAGAAATAGCGGAGAGGTCGCGGGATGCGAGCAGTTACCCAGGTGCTGTGTGTTGTCGTGGTGCTCGTCGTGACGCTGGGGCGGGTCGAAGCCAAGCGCATCGACATCCAGCCAGGCGATGACTTCTCGAAGATCGAAGCTGCTGTCGCCGGCGACGAGGTCGTGATCGCGCCGGGGACGTACAAGTTTCGCGTCAACCTCACCAAGAGCGGCACCGCGGCGAGCCCGATCGTGATCCGCGCGGCCGACCCCAACAACCGCCCGGTCTGGGACCTCGCGGGCAAGGTCGTCAGCGCCTGGCCTGGCAGCTACACGGGCGGCGACCGCGGCCGCGGCTGCTGGCAGGTGCGCGGCGACCACTACGAGATCTCCGGCATCGTCTTTCGCAACTGCCAGGACAGCTCGTCGGCCGGCATTCGCGCCGTCAAGGCGAGCTCGCTGCACATTCGCGACTGCCTCTTCGAGGCCAACACAAACGGGCTCACCGGCGACGGCGACGATATCGTCGTCGAGTTCTGCGAGTTCGCGCGCAACGGCAAGACCGGCAGCGGCAACCCATCGCACAACATCTACATCTACGGCGGCACCTTCACGCTGCGCTACAGCTACCTGCACGACCCCACCGAGGGACAGAACTTCCACATCCGCGCGCGCGACTCGGTGCTCGAGTACAACTGGATCGCGCGGCCCGGCTCGTACACGGGCGACATCATGTCCTGCGAGAGTCTCTGCGGCGGCAGCGGCAGCGCGCCGATCACGCAGAAGATGCTGCTGCGCGGAAACGTCATCGTGCAGGGCACCAGCGGCGCCAACGGCAGCACCATCGTCACGCTCTTTCGCGACAGCAGCAGCGGCAGCGGCGACAGCACCGGCGCCGTCTCCAAGATGGAGGTCACGATGGTCTACAACACGATCATCGGCACCAAGCGTAATCCGGGACAGACGCACGTGCTGGTCAACATGCGCAACGATGGCGTCGACACCGCCGCGCACATCTCCAACAACATCATCGTCGACATGGCGGACGTCGTCGGGCTCGCCGACGCGAACAAGGGCAACTGGTCGCTCGACGGTGACAACAACTGGGCCAGCAGCGCGATGGACACCACGGGTCTGAGCGGCACGATCGGCGGCGCCAACCCCGGCTTCGTCAACGCGGGCGCCAGCGACTACACACTCGCCGCCGGCAGCGCTTGTTTGGGCAAAGCCAAAGCGCTCGGCGCCGGCGCCGCGCCGACGCGCGAGTACTACCGCGACGAGACCGTCGCCCGGCAGTATCGCGTGCGCGCCTCGGCGGGCGACGTGGGCGCATTCGAGCGCGGCACCACGGGCGCCGGCATCGGCCCCTACGGCACACCGCCGCCCAAGCCGGACAGCGGCGTCCCGGGCGGCGACGGTGGCGGCGGCGCGGATGGCGGCTCACCCGGAAGCGACGGCGCCATCACGAGCCCAGATGCTGCTGCGAGCGACGCCGGTCCGGGTGCGGATAGCGGCAACGCGCGCGACGGCGCGGCGGGCAGCGGCGACGGTGGCGGCGGCGGCGGCGCAACGGGCACTGGGGACGGCGGCTGCTGCGACATCGGCGGCTCCGCGAGCTCCACGCTGCCGACGAGCTTGTTCGCCTTGTTGCTGCTCGTCGCGCTACGCCGGCGCCGCTGAACCTAGCTCGCGGGATGGGAGGCTGGCGGCCTGCAGGCGGTTGGCGTCGTTGACGAGCGTGGAGGGCGCGCGGACGTGCCGTTCGCGGGCCGTGGCGAGACGCCTCGGGGCGTTTGCGTGTGCGCGGGCGTTGGGGCGCGGCACTAATGGACTGTCGTCTTGGCGCGGCAGTGCTGCAAGCCGCACCCGAGCTCCGATTGGCACCAGACGAAGAATGCGGCGTTCCATACCGGTCGCAGGACGCGAAGAATTGGATCGACGGACCGAGCTGTGTCCCATCTCGGGATGACACTGAGTTCCTTGCGCTAGACGTACCGAACTTCGTTCTATCTCGAGATGACGCCGAGTTCCTTACGCTAGACGTACCGAACTGCCTTCCATCTTGTGATGAGGCCGAGCTCGATGCGGGCGCCCGTCGTCTGTGGGCGTGGCACTGAGCGTGACCCAGACCCACCGCCTGCTGTTCGACGGCTATCGCGACCGCGACCCCAACGACGCCAACCCCTGGCCCACAGCACGCACCTTCCTACTCACCACCGGCTGGCGCCGCGGCCGAGGCGGCCAGAGGCGTCTCGCCACGGCCCGTGAACGGCACGCCCGCAGCGCCTCCCACGCTCCACCTACGCGCGCCCAACGCCCCGCAGGCCCGCAGGCCTCCCATCCCGTTTCAGCCAAGCCGCGCCCGAACGCTCCCCAGCCTCAGACGTCTGAGGCGTCCTCCCACGCGCGCCGCTACAGCAGCGCCCGGATCGCCTCGGCCAGCGCCGCGTTGGTCGACACGGCGCTGTCGCCGCCGGTGGTGGCTTGGCCGGTCCAGTCGGTGAACACGCCGCCTGCTTCCTCGATGACGGGTGCGAGGGCGGCGATGTCCCAGGGTGCGAGGATCGGGTCGAGCATCGCTTCGGCGCGGCCGGTGGCGACGAGCACGTGGCCGTAGCAGTCGCCCCAGCTGCGCATCACGCGCACGTTGGCGCGCACGCGCGCTTTGGCGTCGAGGGCTTCGCGGCGCTCGAAGGTTTCGTCGCCGGTGTAGACGACGCAGGCCTGCGAGAGGTCACTGACGGCCGAGACGCGCGCGCGGCGGCCGTTGACGAAGCAGCCGCAGCCTTTGGCGGCGACGACCAGCTCGCCGAGGGCGGGGATGTTGATCACGCCGAGCACGGACTGGCCGTCGGGATCGACAAGGCCGATGAGCACGCCGTAGAGCGGCACGCCCGCCACGAACGTCTTGGTGCCATCGATGGGATCGACGATCCAGCGGTAGCCGCTGCTGCCGCTGACCTCGCCGTCTTCCTCGCCGAGGATCGCGTCGTCGGGAAACTCGCTGGCGAGGATGTGCTTGAGCAGCGCCTCCGACTGTCGGTCGGCCACGGTGACCGGGCTGTCGTCAGCCTTGGTCTCGCGCTCGATCTCGCCCCGAAAGTATCCCAGCGTGAGCCGCCCGGCGCGCCAGGCGGCGGCGGCGGCTACGTCCATCCGTGCGCGTAGGTCTATCATCTCGGGGACTCTAGCGCGGTCCGGCGCTCACAGGGCGGTGGCGCTCTGCACGGTGACGGTCACGTCGGGAAACGCGCGCTGGCTTTGGTTCACCGTGCCGGTCACGCCGGGCTGGCCCTTGGCGGTGTCACCGCCGTCGCCGCCGAGGCCCGGCGAGACCTGGGTCGAGCCGTTGCCGCCGACGCTCGTGCCGTAGAAGATCTTGATGCGGCCGCCGCCGCCGCCACCGCCGCCGTCGTTGGCGCTCGAGGCGCCGTCGCCGCCGCGGCCACCGTTGGCGATGATCGTGCCGCTGAAGGTCACCACGTCGCCGACGAG
>JAGQIK010000615.1 GCA_020431405.1 Myxococcales bacterium | reverse complement strand
CATCTACGCGCACATCGGCTCGACGCAGGCGATCCCGCTGCTGCTCACCGTCGGCGGCGTCGCCGTGCTCGCCTCGTGCAAGCGCTGGCTGCCCAAGGCGCCTGGCGCGCTGATCGTGCTCGTCATCACGACGACACTGACGTGGATGGCCGACCTCACGCACCACGGCGTCGCGGTCGTGGGCAACGTGCCCAGCGGCCTGCCGCCCGTATATAACGTCGGCCGCCTGTTCAGCCAGCCGCGCTGGGAGGTGGTATCCATCGCCGGGCTGATCGCGCTGCTGTCGTTTCTCGAGGCCATCGCGGTGAGCGAGCGCTTCGGCCGCGAGAAGGGGCGCGACGTCGAGCACAACCTCGAGCTCGTCGGCATCGGCCTCGCCAACATCGGCAGCGGACTGATGTCGGGCATGCCGCTGTCCGGCGCGCTGTCGCGCAGCGCCGTGCAGGCGGGCGCCGGCGCCACCACCAGCCTGACCAACATCTTCAGCGGCCTCGTCACCGTCGCCACCCTGCTGCTGCTCACGCCCGTCTTCGCCAACGTGCCGCGCGCCGCGCTGGCCGCCATCGTGCTCACCGCCGTCGTCGGCCTCTTCGACATCGAGCAGGCCGTCAAGCTGTGGCGCTTCAGGAAGCTCGACTTCGGCGTGCTGCTGCTGACCTTCAGCGCCGTGCTGGTGCTCGGCATCGAACGCGGCGTGGTCATCGGCATCACCACGTCGCTGGGCATCTTCGTGCTGCGCACCGCGCGCCCCAACATCGTCGTGCTCGGCAAGCTCGTCGCCGACCCGCCGATCTACCACGAGCTCGACCGCTACCACGAGGTCAAGGAGCTGCCCGGCATCCTCGTCGTGCGCATCGACGCCGCCTTCTACTTCGCCAACGCGAGCTACCTCGTGCGCGAGCTGCGCCGTCTCGAGCGCGAGCGCGAAGAGAGCGGCGACCGCGTGTGGGCGATCGTCATCGACGCCAGCGGCATCAACCACATCGACTCCGTCGGCGAGCATGGCCTGCGCCAGCTGCTGTCGCGCTTCAGCGAGCGCGAAGCGCTCTTCTACATCGCCCACCTCAAGGGCGAGGTCTACGACGTGCTCGAGGCGTCCGGCTTCCTCGACGAGATCGGCCGCGAGCACCTCGCCCTCAACACCGAGGACGCCGTACAGCGCGCCCTCGACAAGCGCAAAGGCGGCGCCGGCCGAGGCGACCTCGGCGTCGACGTTCACGCCGTGCACCGCGGCCGCGACAGTCAGACCAGCGTCCCCGCCGTCGCCGAAAACGACGACGAGGACAAAAGCGCGAGCTGACGCGCGGCCGCCGAGCAGCTCGTCGACCATGGCTGCGATCGTCCACACAGCCGCCGCCTCGCTGCTTCTGCTGCTCCTCGGCGGCTGCGGCCAGCTGCGACCGCGACTTGGCTATCCGTGGGTCGAGTCGGCGCTGCTTTCGCTCGAGCACGAAACGCTCGATCTGCGCATCGAGCGCGGCGAGCTCGTCGTACGCGCCGCGATGATCTTCCGCGCGCACGACCAACGCGAAGCGCTGGAGATGCTCTTTCCCGAAGACGCGCGCGACGCGCCGCTGCGCGAGCTCGCCGTGCGCTGGGCTGGCGCGCGGCTCGCCACGAACGTCGAGCCGGCGCACGTCTTCGACGGCGGCCCGCCACTTTCGCACGTGCGCCGCTGGCATCGCTTCGTCGTCGGCCCACTGTCGCGCGGCGAGACGCGGCGCCTGATCGTCGGCTACCGCCAACGCCTGCCGTCGCGCGCGCGCCGCGTGCGCTACCTGCTGCGCACCGGCGCCTACTGGCGCGGTCCGATCCGATCGCTGGCGATCCGTCTCGATGATCCCGCCAGCCACACCATCGCCGCGCGCTTTGGCGACACGCCACCACGCCGCAGCGGGCATCGGCTATGGTGGTCTCTGCGCGACGTCGAGCCCCGCAGCGACGTCGTTCTCGAGCTCACCAAGGAGACGCCGCGATGAAACGCGTCACGCTCACGTTCACGATCGTCGCCACCTTGCTCGCCAGCGCCAGCACCGCCCGCGCGGACGCCGGACCCAAGCTGCCGCGCGAGGCCTTCTACATCTCACCCGGCCTGACGCTCGGCGGCACGAGCTCCTTCGACGTCGGTACGGGCTTCACGCTCGGCGGCGAGATCAGCCTGCTCTACTGGAACAACGCGCGCTACGTCGGCGCCGTCGTCGACGCGCTCTATGACTGGAAGCGCGACGGCGGTCGCATGATGTTCGGCGCCGAAGTTGGCTTTGGCCCCTTCGGCATCGACGGCGGCTACCTGCTCGAGCTGCGCGAGGGCGGCCCCTACCACGGCGTCGGCGTGCGCCTGTTCGCAATGCTCGGCATCTTCGGCGTCTACCTGCGCTACGGCGGCATCATCGACCTTCCCGACTATCTGGAGTGGGGGCTTCTGATCAAAGTGCCCTTCCCGCCGTGGGCCAAGTACCCGCGGCGCGGCCGGCGCGGCCCGCGCCCACCCGCCACGCGCTCGCCCGCCGCGCAGCCGCCCGCCACGCGCCCGGCGAGTCAGCCCATGTCGAGGTAGCGAAAGCCGAGCCGCTCGGCGAAGAGCTGCTCGGTGCTGTTCTTGCCCGCGAAGACGCAGCGGCTCGGGTCGAGCTGGTGCGCCATCACCAGCGCCACGCCGAGGCCCGGCAGCGGCTTGCGGCACCAACAACGCGCCGGCCCCGCGCGGTGGCCGCACCAGCGCACGTCGAGCTCGGCGCCGAGCGCACCGAGCAGCTCGCGCGTGCGCGCCAGACACGCAGTCGCCGTCTCGATATCGAGCGCGCCCTCCTCCAGCTCGGGCAGCCACGCCGTCGCCATCAGCTGGTAGCCCTCGGCCGCGTGCTGCTCGAGCAGCCGCACACCGGCCTCGATCAGCGCTACGTCGTCCACCGAGCGCGGCGTGCGCGCACCGGCGACGCTGCGCCGCAGCACGCCGTCGAGCTCGACGATCAGCGCCTTGCCGCGATAGTGCGCCGGCCAGCGCCGCTCGAACGGCACGCGCTCGATCGCCGCGTAGCCTTCGTCTGGCGCAGGCGGCTCCAAGGCGCGCCGGTAGTCGAACTGCACGGCCGGGATGAACGCGCTCGGGTCGCGCTTGCCGGCCTGCTTGAGCGCGTCGCCAGCGAGCAGCCCGCCGTGGCGCTCGATCAGCCGCAGCACCGCGTTGATCTGCGCCTGCTCGAGCGACGTATCGAGCCACGCGCAGCGCACCTGCAGGCCGTGGCGCCAGGCGACGTCGATGAAGAGATCGCGCGTGGCGCGCGTGGCGAAGGTGTTGTCGAGCACCACGCGACGCGCACCGGCGGCCAGCGTGCGATCGAGCGCGCGCGCGAGCTTGGCCATCGTGCCGCCGCGCTCGTCGCGATTGAGGCGCTGGTAGCCGCGGGCGACCCACTTCGCCACCTCGGTGGACTTGCCCGCCGCCGGATAGCCCATCAGCAGCACCACGCCCTGCTCCTCGCCAGCGCTCGACGCCGCAGACGGCGCCGGACGGCGCGACGCGCGCGGCTCGCGCAGAAAGCGCGCCGCGTCGAAGGCACCGCCCAGCGCGTGCGCGGTCGTCTCGTCGGGCGTCCACAGCTGCGCCGCGATCAGCTCGCGCGCGTGCTCGGCCGCCGCGCTGCCGGGGATCGCCACCAACGGCGCCTGCGACAGCGACAGCGCGCCGAGCGCCAGCTCGATGGCACCACGGCCGCAGCTCGCCGCCACATCGGCGAGCTTGCGGTTGCGCAGCAGGCGCGGCACACGCTTGGCGCCGCCCAGGGGCGAGTGCGCGATCAGCTCGATGCCGCGCGCGCGACACGTCTCGAGCACGCCGCCGCGAAGCGCCGCGTCGTCCAAGAGGCTCACCGACACCTGCACCGCGGCGATGGGTGCCAGCGCGAGCGCCTCCTCGATCTGGCCCACGTTGACATTGCACAGCCCGATGGCGCGCACGAGCCCGCGCGCCTGCAGCTTGGCCAGCGCGCGCACGCTCGTGGCCAACGCGGTGCGCGGGTCGACGGCGTGGAGCAGGTAGAGATCGATCGCCTCGACACCGAGCCGCGCGAGGCTGCGCTCGCAGGCCTCGCTCAGCGCCTGCGCGCGCCCGTCGGCACGCCAGCGCCCGCCTGGTCGCGTCAGCCCGCCCTTGGTGGCCACGCGCAGCGCTCCGCGCTCGCCGCGGTAGCTCGCCAGCGCCTCGGCGACGAGCGCTTCGTTGTGCCCCACCGCGTCGTCGTCGGGCGCGTAGACGTCCGCCGTGTCGAGCAGCAACGCCGCGCCGGCGTGCGCCGCCGTCTCGAGCACGGCGTGCAGCGTCGCGATCGCATGCTCGCGCGCGACGCCCGCTCGCGACAGCTGCATGCAGCCAAAGCCGACGGTCTTGTCGCTGCTCAACGCACCCTCTCGTTGTTGGCTGCTAGACTGCGCCCCATGCAGCTTCTGCCCCTGCGCGAGCTTCCGCAGAAGCTGCGCCTGTTCGCCAAGTATCACCTGACACACCAGCCGGCGCGCGGCCCCGTTGCAGACGACGAGCTCGGCCACGCGCTGCTGCCCTTCGATCTCGCGGCGCACTACCGCGCCCTCGAGCACGCCCCCGCACGCGAGCGCAACGAGCTCGCCGTGGTCAGCTACGGCGGCGTCGACTATCCGATCCTCGCCCTCGCCGGCGGTGCCGCGCCGCCACGCGCACGCGCTCGGCTGCTCGTGCTCGCTGGCGTCCACGGCAACGAGCACGCCGGGCTCTTCGCGGCCGAGCGCCTGCTCGAAGAGGCCGCGCGCCCCGGCAGCGTCTACGACCACATCGAGCTCTGCGTGGTCAGCCCGGTCAACCCGGTCGGCGCCGCGCACGGCTCGCGCTACAACGGCGACGGTCGCGACATCAACCGCGACTTCGTGCGCCTACACACGCGCGAAGGACGCGCCGTGATGCGCGCCTACCAGCGCTTTCGCCCGCACTGCGTCGTCTCGCTGCACGAAGGCCCGCAGCAGGGCACCTTTGTCTTCGGCAACAGCGCCGTCGACGACGAGCTCGCCGAGCGCCTCACGCGCGCCATCGCCGAGAGCGGCGCGCCGCTGGCAGCGCACGACTACTTCGGTCGCACACTGCATCCACCGGGCTACGCAGGTCAGAGCCGCGCCACGGTCGCGCTGCTGTGGCTGTGGCGCCAGCTCATCGGCATGGCCGCCACCGCCGAGCTCGCGGGCCGCGACCACGTCGCCGAGCTCACCGTCGAGACCCCTTGGCGCCTCGACGACGCCGAGCAGCGCATCGCAGCACAGCTCGCCGCCGTGCGCGCCGCCGCCGAGCACCTCGCGCGTCGCTAACGCGTTCGGGCGCCTCAGCGCGTGCGGCGCAGCTGGATCACGATCTTCTCTTTGCCGTACTGCGTCGAGAGCAGCAGACGGCCGCGCGAGATGCGGTAGCCGAAGCGCCGCGTGCTCTGCTTGCTGGGGCTCGGCCCCGAGCGCACCACCAGCTTGCCGCCCTCCAGCGCCCAGCTGCCGTTCTCGGGGCGCGGCGCGCGCTTGCCCATGGTGACCGTCTGCTTGAAGGCGCCCCCGGACTTGAAGTGCAGGATCATCTTCACCGCCTTGGGCACCGAGCGGCGTACGCCGTTGCGCACCTCGGCGATGGCGCGCCACTTTCCGACGAAGGAAGCGGCCGCCGCCGGAGTGCTGGTGGCGATCAGCGTCGCGGCGGCGAGCAGGCTGGCGATTCGAGACATGGCAGGCATCATGCGTTGCATTTTGCCACAGAGTTATCCGCAGCGATTTCCTTTTAGAGTCGCGTTCTTCTGCGCCGGCCCGGTGAGGCGTGGGAGGATTATTGTCTCGAGCCGGTACGCTGTGTACAAACGGTGTTACCTGCCCGTGAGTGGTCTTGCCTCCACATCGCCGACCGACAGCTCCCCGCGCCGTAGTGGGCTGACGGATCTCCCGCTGGCCAGCGCCATCGGCAAGCTCGCCTGGCCTTCCATGGCGGCGATGCTGGCGATGAACGTCTTCCAGCTGGTGGACGCCTTCTGGGTCGGTCGCCTCGGCACGCAGGCGCTCGGCGGCATGAGCGCCTCGGCGTTCTTCGTCTGGTGCCTGCACTCCATCGGGATGCTCGGCGGCACCGGGATCACCGCGCTGGTGGCGCGGCGCGTGGGCGAGCGCCGCCCCGAGGCCGCCGGCGTCGCCGCCGGACACGGGCTGCTGCTCGCTTCGATCCTCGGCTTCGGCGCCGCGCTCGTCGGGCTGCCGCTGGCGACGTCGATG
This sequence comes from Myxococcales bacterium, assembly GCA_020431405.1. Lineage (GTDB taxonomy): Bacteria > Myxococcota_A > Polyangia > JAGQIK01. The sequence goes on along the minus strand of JAGQIK010000615.1, from coordinate 3,629 downwards.
GTCGGCGCGCTCGGCCTCGAGCAGGCGGTCGCCGCGCAGGCGCTCGCCTACCTATCGCCGATCCTCGTCGGCATGCCGGTCATCACCGGCACCTACGCCATAGAGGCGATCTTCCGCGCCAGCGGCGACACGCGCACGCCGATGTTTCTGCTCGGCGGCACGCTGCTGCTCAACGCCGTGCTCGATCCGGCGCTGATCTTCGGCTTCGGCCCGCTGCCCGCGCTCGGCATCGCCGGCGCCGCCTGGGCCACGGTCATCGCGCACGCCGTCGGCCTCTGCGCCGGCCTCGCCATCGTCGCGCGCCGCGACGTGCGCCCGCGCCTGCCGCGCGTGCAGCTGTCGATGCTGTGGGACCTGGTGCGCATCGGCGCGCCCATCGGCGGCAGCAACTTCCTCTTCTGCCTGATCTACATCCTGCTCACGCCGATCATCGCCGAGCACGGCAGCGCCGCCGTCGCCGCCATCGGCGTGGGACACCGCATCGAGGGCCTGGCCTACTTCACGTGCGTCGGCTTCGCCAGCGCAGCCAGCACGCTCGTCGGCCAGCACCTCGGCGCGCGCTCACCCGAGCGTGCCGAGCGCGCCGCATGGATGGCCGCCGGCTATGCCACCGGCGCTGTAGCGGTGATGTCGGTGCTCTACTACGCGGCGGCGCCCGCGGTCTTCGGGCTCTTCGCCTCGGACCCGGCGGTGATCGGACAGGGCACCGAGTACCTGCGCATCGTGGCGATTTTCGAGACGGCGATGGCGCTCGAGGTCGTGCTCGAGGGCGCGTTCGCCGGCGCCGGCAACTCGCTGCCGCCGATGATCGTCAACGCGCCGCTGACGGCGCTGCGCATCCCGGCCGCCTACTGGCTGGGCAGCCGCATGGGCACGACCGGCATCTGGTGGGCGATCAGCATCAGCACGCTGCTCAAGGGGCTGCTGATGGCGGGCTGGTTCCGGCTCGGCCGCTGGAAAGAGACGCGCGTCTAGCCTTTCGCTAGCGCGCATCGCTTCCCGAGCGGCCCGCGGCGCCGCTACTTGAGAATGATCTTGAACTCGATGCGGCGATTCTTCGCGCGCCCCTTGGCCGTCTTGTTGTCGGCCACAGGCTCTTGCGGCCCGACACCCTCGACCAGCAGGCGCGCCTTGTCGACGCCCTTGCCGGTGAAGTAGTCCACCACCGCCTGCGCACGCGCCAGCGACAGCTTCATGTTCATGTCGAGCTTGCCGCGGCTGTCCGTATGGCCGCGGATCTTGAGACGCACGCTCTTGAACTCGTTGAGCACCTTGACGGCGCGATTGAGCAGCCGGAACGAGGCGCGGCGGATCTTGGCCTTGCCCGAAGCGAAGTAGATGCCCTTGATGGTGCCGGTGAAGCGCTTGACCTTCTTGGGCACCGTGTCGGGACAGCCGTCCTCGTCCTGGAAGCCGTTCTTGGTCTCCGGCTGATCGGGGCACTTGTCCTGCGCGTCGGGGATGCCGTCCTTGTCGCGGTCGGGCGGCGGACAGCCGTCAGGCGTCTTGGCCGGCACCTTGGGACACTTGTCCTTGTCGTCGCGCACGCCGTCGCCATCGCTGTCGCCAGGGCAGCCGTCGGGCGTCTTGGCGGCGATCTTGGGACACTTGTCTTTGGCGTCGATCACGCCGTCGCCGTCGGTGTCGGGCGGCGGGCAACCGTCGGGCGTGTTGGCCGGCACCTTGGGACACTTGTCCTTGTCGTCGGGCACGCCGTCTTTGTCGGTGTCGGGCGGCGGGCAGCCGTTGGCCGTCTTCGCCGGCACGTTGGGACACTGGTCGTGCTTGTCGATGACGCCGTCGCCGTCGGTGTCCTTCGGCTTGGGCTTCTTCCAGCCGAGAATGAAGCTGGCGCCGCCGAGAAACTCGAAGAGGCTGTCGCGTCCGCCGGGCCCGAGCTTGCCGCTGATGTTCTGGCGCGCGTCGACGCGCAGCACCAGCCAGCTGGCGACGTAGAACTTCACGCCGATGCCGAGGTGGAAGGCAAAGTCGATGTCGTCGCCCACGGCGTCCGTGCCCGACGAAACGCCGAGCAAGCCGCCGCCGACCACCACGAAGGGCGACACGATCGCCGGGTACTGCACCAGCACGTGGCCGCGGAAGGTGAAGAGCGTCGCCGAAGCGTCGTTCTGCACCTTGGTCGGCATCGCGCCGCCCTCGATCTCGATGCCGCCATACGACCACGGCAGATAGGCCAGGCGGCCACCGATGTGGAACGCCGCGTCGGCCAGCGGTTGGTGGCCGACGCTCAGCTGGTACAGCTCGTGTTGATCGGTGGGCAACAAGGCGCCGAGATAGAGGCCGATCTCGAACAGGTTGCGCTGTGGCTTGACCTCGTTTTCGGCGCGGACGCCGGCGGGAGAGATCGCCAGCCATAGGGCCAGCGCGACGGGCAGCGCTCGAAGCGCGCGGGAGGTATGCATCGCTATTCGCTCCAGAACCAACGGCTGATCGCTCGCGTTGCGACCAGCAAGAAGTTGAGGAAGGTCCCGCCTGGCCTTGCAAGGCAGTCGCTGCAGGACCGCGCCGACTCTACCGCCAAAGGCAGGGGCGTCGGCTTGATTTTTCTCGCTTTTCTCGTGCATCGCTCGCGGGGGTAGTTCACGACTTAGAGCAGGCGCCATGCCATGACAGCTATTTGGTAAGGCCCTGATATTGCTTAAAGGCTCGGTGAAAGGAAAACAGGTCAGGCCGGTGCTGAGCCGGCGCGCCGTAAAACGAATCGTCGGCTGTAACCTTCGGGCGGCGGCCGTATTGATCCCCACGATGCCCAACGCGTTACAGACAGACCCGCTAGTGCTCGCCAGCCGCGCCCGCGACGGCGACCAGCAAGCGCTCGCCGAGCTCTATCGCCGCCATAGCGCCGCGTTGCTGCGCCACGCCCGCCGCATGATGGGCGATGACAGCGCCGCACAGGACATCGTGCAAGAGGCCTTCGCGCGGGCCATCGCCAGCATCGGCCGCACGCGCGAGGAGCTGCACTTCAAGGCCTGGATCTTCCGCATCACCACCAACCTGTGCCTGCGCGCGCTGACCCGCGCCGCGCGCTGTCGGCCCAGCGAAGCGCCCGACCAGAACGTCGCCACCAGCGACGACGAGGCCGATCCCGAGCGCGTGCGCCTGCGCCGCGAGGCCGGCGTCTGCGTGCAAGAGGCGCTCGGACGACTGCCCGACCGCTACCGCCAGATCCTGCTGCTGCGCGAGATCGAGCAGCTCAGCTACGAAGAGCTCGCTGACGTGCTCGAGCTGAGCAAGGCAAACGTCAAGGTCACGCTGCATCGCGCCCGCGCCCGCTTCGCCGTGGCCTTCATCAGTGGCCAGCTGCTCGCGCCGGCCAGCGCAGAGGATGCGCGCGGCGGCGACGCGGGCAGCGACGCCGAGCTTGCTGCCGTCGGCGACGACGCCGAGTGCGCGCAGCTCGAGGCGCTGATGGTGCAGCGCGAGCGGCGCGCGCTCGAGCGACATCTCGAGCAGTGCCCACGCTGTCGAGAGAAAGAGGCCCAGCGCTGTGCGCGCCGCTTCGCCGTGCTGCCACCGCTACCACCGCTCGCGCTCGGACTGAGCGGGCTGGCCAGCGGCGGCGCGGGCGCCAGCTCGGCCGGCGCGACGGGCGCCACGACCACCACGAT
>JAGQIK010000614.1 GCA_020431405.1 Myxococcales bacterium | reverse complement strand
GACCACGCTGCTGCTGCTCGCGCTCGGCCTGCTGCTGGCGCGCACCGCGCGCCGCCGCCGCCGCCGCCGCCGCTAGCGCGACGCGCGCACGTAGCTGGCGTACAGCGCGGTCCCGACCACGATGGCGTGGTCGGGCGAGACCGTCAGCTCCATCGGCCGGCCGAAGTAGCGCGCCAACCGCTCGCGCACCATCGGGATGCGCGACACGCCGCCCGTGAGCACGACCTGATCGATGTCGCTCGGCTTGAGGCGCGCGCGCTCCATGCACTGTTCGACCTGCACCATCGACCGATCGACGAGGCCGCCGCACACGTCGGCGAAGAGCTGCCGATCGATCGCCACGTCGACGCCGAGCGGCCCGGTACGCGACATCGCCAGCCGCGGCGCCGCGATGTGGGCCTGGCGTTGCGTGCTCAGCTTGCGCTTGGCGCGCTCGCACAGAAACAGCAACTGCTGCCACTCGACCTGTCGCTTGCGCAGGTCGATGCCGGTGTCGCGCTCGAAGATCGATGCGACGTAGTCGGCGAGCGCGAGGTCGAAGTCGTCACCGCCGAGCCAGGCGTCGCCGCCGCGCTCGAGCACGGAGAAGCGACGATCTTCGATACGCGCCAGCGTGAAGTCGAAGGTGCCGCCGCCGAAGTCGTAGACGGCGACGGTCTCGTCGTGCACGCCGGTCATGCCGTACGCCACCGCGGCGGCAAACGGCTCGTCGAGGATCGCGATCAGCCGCCAGCCAGCCAGCCGCGCGGCGCGGCGCAGCGCATCGCGTTGGCGTTCGCTGAAGGCCACTGGCGCGGCGAGCACGACCTCCTCGACGCGAACACCGGTGGCTTTGCGACCGATGTCGCTCATCGTGCGCATGATTTCGGCGGCGACCTGTGGCATCGAGATCGGCTCGCCCCACACGTTCGCGATCAGATCGTCCTGCGGCCCGCGCGCGAACTGCACGCCCGACTGACCGATCAGCGGCTGCACGCTCGGCTCGTCGTAGCCGCGACCGAGCAGACGCTTGGGCGAGCTGAACGTGCTCGAGCGATTCATCGCCTGCTTGAGGCGCGCCTCCCAGCCGACCTCGGGTCGACCGCGGTTGGGATACAGCACGACCGAGGGAGTCTGCGTCTGGTCCTCGTCGTCTGGCAGCACGGTGACCTCGTCGCCGTGCACGATGGCGATGCTGCAGTAGCTGGTGCCGAAGTCGATGCCGAAGATGTGGCCCTCGCCGCTGAGCTCGACGAGCTCGCCGCTGGCGCCACGCGGCCGATCCGGATCCACCGTCGTGTTGATGCCGCTCGGACGCTTGGCCTCGGCCTCGAAGTCGATGTCGATGGCGATCTGATCGCCGGTGACCGTCTCGCTCGACTTGCTGTAGTCGACCTTGATGTTCTGGCCGGTGATGGCCTCTTCACGGCCGAAAGCCGTCTCGCCGGTCTGGCGCGCGCTGACATCGCCCTCGCCGTCCTCGGGTTCGGCGCTCTTGGCCTCGGCGGCCTCGCTGTCCTCGCCGTCCTCGCTCGCGCCGGGTTTGACCAGGCCGGTGTCGGGGTAGAGCTCGAGCTCGGGGCCCGAGTCTTGGCCACCGAACTCGCCGAGATCGATCTCGACCTCGATAGCCGAGCCCGCGTCGGCGCTGAAGGCGCGCAGATCGACCTTCTCCTTCGCCTTCTCGCTGCTCTTGGCGAGCGGGCGATGGGCGGCGGTCATCTTCTGCGTCCCATCGCTGCCGTGCAGCACGGCGGCGAAGGTCACGTAGTGCTGGTCATCGAGGTGCATGGTCGACGCACCGCTGGCCTGGCTCGACGCCATCGCTTCGAGCAGCCACAGATCCGAGGCGTGCTTCTCGTCGAACTCGACGCCGAAGCCCTCTTCGGTGCCGAAGTCAGCGGCTTCGGAACCGTCGAGCCGCGTGACGACCTCGCCGCCGGCCTCGAGGGTCGACCCGTCAGGCAGCCTGAGCTTGATGTCGATGTGTGCGCCGATCAGCGGACCGTGGGCGGTGCGAACGAACAGGCCGCCACGACTGACCCCGCTCGACGTCAGCTGAAGGACATGTGACCAGTCAGAGGCTGTTAGCTCGAGCGCCCACTTGGTGCCTCGCTCGCTGTCGCGGTCGACCAAGTTTCGTGAGTCTCCAGTAGGGCTTAGCAGTCAGCCTGTACCACTCGCGCGGAACTGTCAATCGAGACGGCCCGGGGGCAGACGGCGGCGTGGCGTTACCCGCCGGCGGCGGCGCGCAGCAGGCCGGAGACGGTGATCTGCCAGGAGCTCTGGATCAGCCGCACGATGCTGTCGAGCTCGTCCTCGCCGATGTCGAGCTGGCGCTGCAGGTGATCGCGCGTGCGGTCGAACAGCGCGCCCTCGATCTCCTTCTGCCAGCGGTGCACCGTGCCGCGATGCACGCGGTAGATCTTGGCGATCTGCTGCGCGCTCATGGCGTCGAGCAGCTGGTAGCGCAGGATGTTGCGCTGCTTGGGCAGCAGCGACTCGACGGCGCGCGCGAAGGCGGCGCGAAACTCGCGCCGATACATGCCCTTCATGTACTGCAGATCGGCCGGCTCGTTGCCGTCGTCGAGGGCGCGGTCGAGCAGCGCGTCGGCGTCGAGCTTCTCGCGACCCGCCTTGCGCAGCTGGTTGAGCAGCAGCCGCACGGAGACGACCTTGACCCACGCCGAGAGCTGCCCCTCGCCGCGATAGTGGACGATCTTCGGCGACGAGCCGACGAAGAGGCGCTCGAAGACGAGGCTCAGCACCTCGTCGCGCCGGGCGTCGGGCTGGCGCAGGCCGCGCAGCACGCCGGCGACGGCGCCACCGCAGCGCTCGACGAAGCGCGCGCCGGCCGCGTCGTCGCCGACGAGACAGCCGCAGGCGAGGTAGAGATCGGCCACCTCCAGCGAGTCGAGCTGGCGCACCAGCGCGTGGCCGTCGCCCGGGCGCACGCGCTCGGCGATGAAGCTCACGAATCGTTCGGGGGGTACTTTGATCGCAGGGTGTGCGGCGCGCGCGCGGCGCACGGCGTCGTGCAGCGCACGCTCGAGCGCGCCCCGCTCCACGCCCTGCAACGGATCGCCATCCGAGACCTCGCGCTCGAAGCGCTGCAGCAACGTTAGGTCGGTCATCGCGTGGTCCTCGCGCCGCCGTCTGGCCGCGCTACCGGCGTCGGCAGCGGCGCCACGGTGGATGCCAGCTGCGGCTGCGTATTCGCCGCGGACGACCGCTCCGCGGCCAGCGAATACGCGCCGCTATAAAGCTGTGGTGCGCTGGCGACCAGCGCCTCGCGCGCCGCCTCGCGCAGATCGCGCACGGCGCGCACAACCAAGAGCAGCCCTTCGCAGAGCGGCGCCACACCGAAGACGAGGCCGAGCCACAGGTTGCCCTTGCTGTCACCGGCGCTGACGAGGCCCGCCACGGCCACCAAACCGCCGATGATGCTGATGAACAGCCCCACCACCATCAGCGCGACACCGTTGGTCGGCCGCCGCAGCCCGAACGTCAGCAGCACGGCACCGCCAACAATGGGCAGCACAGAGAGCAGGAACGTGGTCGTCAGGTGCGCCGTGAGGCTGTCGCGGTAGCCTTCGACCCAGGTGCCGATCGAGCCGGACAGCGCGGCGAGCCCGCCGAAGACCAACAGCGCGCCGAAGACGGTCATCAGAGAGCCAGCGGCGCGGCTCGGGCGCGCGCCAGGCGGCGTGTAGGCGTTGATCGCCAGCGCGCTGTGAGAGACCGCGGGCGCGCCGGTCGCCTGCTGGCTGATCGTCTGCAGCGACTCGATCACCTGCTGCACGCTGGGACGCAGGTCGGCGCGCTTTTCGAGGCACGCCTCGCAGAGGTGCTGCAGCGCGGGCGGGATCACCGAGGCAAAGGCCTCGAGGCTCGGCGCCGATCGATCGTCGACGATGCGACCGCGCAGCACGCCGAGGCTCTGCCCGGCGAAGGGGCGCTGGCCGGTGATCGCCTCGAAGAGCATCACGCCGAGCGCCCAGACGTCGGTCTTGGGGCCCGCCGGCTCGCCGCGCCACTGCTCGGGCGCCATGTAGGCTGGCGTGCCGCGCAGCGCGCGCGAGTGCGTGAGCAGCTCGGCGCTGGTGACGCTCTCGTCGCCGTCGCCAAGCGCCGCGTCGATGTCGACACGCGCCGCGCGGTCGTCGCGCTCGAGCACGGCGAGCCCGAAGTCGAGCACGCGCACGCGACCATCGCCGCCTTGCATGATGTTTTCGGGCTTGAGGTCGCGGTGCAGCACGCCGTGGGCTTGTGCGTCGCTCAGCGCGCTGGCCACCGCCGACAGCACGTGCAGGATCTCCGACAGGTGCAGCGGACCGCGCGTCATACGTTGGCGCAGCGTCTCACCGTCGAGAAACTCGAGCGCCAGATAGGGCAGCCCGTCGACCGTGGTCCCGACGTGATAGATCGTGACCACGTTGGGGTGGTTGAAGCGCGCGGTGGTGCGCGCCTCTTCGAGCAGGCGTTTGATGCCCTCCGCCGAGAGCGCCTGCTCGGGGCGGATGACCTTGAGCGCGACCCAGCGGTCGAGCTGCGTATCGCGCGCGAGGTAGACCTCGCCCATGCCGCCGCGCCCGAGCAGCCGCTCGACACGAAAGTGCTCGACGTGGGTGCCCGGCGCCAGATCGCTGGCCAGCGGCTCGGTGGCCCCCGCGCTGGCGCTGTGCTCGCCGCGCGCGTCGATGGTCGAAGCGAAACCGTCGCTCGACGGGCTGCTCGAGCAGGCCAGCGCGGCGATGGCGCGCCGGCAGACCGGACAGCCGTCGACGTGCGCCTCGACCTCGCCGCGCGCCTCCTCGGCGAGCTGCCCGTGCATCAGCAGCAGCAAGGTCTGCTCGCCAAGGCAATCACGGCTCATTTGCAGATCATAGGCCACCGCGCGGTATATACGATGTGTACCGGCGCATCTTCCTGCTGGTGCCCTATCCTTCGTCTATGCGCTCGCTCGCCCTCACGCTGCTCGCCCTCGCCACGCTGCCGCCCCAGGCAGCGCGCGGCGCGCCGACGCTCCCGTGGTTCATCAGCGCCAAACGCGCGGCCAAGCTCGCAGCCAGCGCCCAGCTGCTCGACGCCCGTGACAAGGCGCTGCGCGCGCGCGATGCGCTGCCTGGCGCGACGCCGGTCGACTGGCGCACGTTCTCGCAGCGTGGCACGCACGGCGGCCTGCTGCTGTCGGCCGCCGTGCTGACGCGCAAGCTGCGCGCGCTCGGGGTGCGGCCCGAGGTGGCCGTGCTCGTGCTCGGCGACCCGCGCCGCGGGTGGGGCGAAGCCGGCCGCGTGGTGTGGATGCTGCGCGCAGCGGGTCATCGCCGCGCGGCAGTGGTCGATGGCGGCGTCGCGGCGCTGCGGCGCGCCGGCGTACGTCAGCTGCTCGAACGTCCGGCGCGCGAGCGCGGCAACTTCAGAGCGCGCGCGCGGCTGCGCTACGACGCGAGCATGGCGCGCGTTCGCCGCGGGCTCGCCGACGGCAAGACGCTCTTCATCGACAGCCGCGAGGGGCGCGAGTACAACGGCGCCACGCCCTACGGCGAGCGGCGCGGCGGCCACCTACCCGGCGCCAAGCACCTCTACTACAAGCGTCTGCTCGACCCCCGCGGGCTGCTGCTGTCGCGCGCTGCGCTGCGACGCCGCCTGGCCAAGCTCGGCGCCACACCTGCGAGCACCATCATCAGCTACTGCAGCGGCGGCGTGCGCTCGGCCTGGCTCACCGTGGCGCTGCAGCACGCGGGCTTTCGCAAGGCGCTCAACTACGCCGGCTCGATGTGGCAGTGGGCCGCGCAGCCGGCGGCGACGTATCCGCTGGTGCGCTAGGCGCGACAGACTACGGCGCGCGGACCTTCTTCACCGGCACCAAGGCATAGGTCTCGACCTTGCCGCGGATGTACTTGATCAGCAGCTGCTCGGGCGGCGTCTCGCCGAGCCACAGCACGTCGCCGGGGTAGCTCGCGCCGCGCTGGCCGCTGAGGCGCCGCAGCTTGTTGTCGCGCGCACGACCGTCGAGGCGCATCACGCGCAGCGTCAGGCCACGCAGAACGAACACGCGCCCGTCGCCCTTGAGCGTGCCGATGGCGCCGATGGGCGCGCCGCGCGCCGGGATCTCGCTCACGCGCGCGATGCTTCCCGCGACGGCGTTCATCGCCACGAGGTCGAGCTTCTTTCCGCGCTTGGCGAGCAGCAGCAGCAGCCGGCCGCCGTTCGACCACGCCGCGGTGAGCTGGCTCGGCCAGCGCAGCGCGAGCCCGTGCGCGTGGCTCAGGCGCGTGGGCTTGTCGAGATCGGTGACGAGCACCGCGTAGCGCTTGTTGTGTCCGGTGTCGCGCACGAACAGCGCGAGGCGCTTTTCGTCGCGCGAAGCGACGACGTGCATGGTGCTGCGCTGGTCGCCGCGGCTGAAGGCAAACAGGCGTGTCTCGCGGCCGCTGTCGAGCTGGCGCAGCTTGACCGCGCCCAGGCTGCCATGGTCGCGCGTGACGTAGAGCAGCTGCCGCGCGCCGCCCCACAAGAGCTTCGCCTCGGGCGGCAGCCGAAAGAGCGGTCGCGCGTCTTGCTTGCCATAGAGCGCCACGCTGTAGACGGCGACGCGGCCATGACGCCCGCGCGCGCGCGCGCGCTGGCCGGCCGGCGCTGGCTTGACGTAAGCGATCGCCTCGCGCCCGCTGCCATCGAGAAAGACGCGCCCGAGCCTGAAGGGCACCTTGATGCGCGCCTCCTCGAGCGGCTGCAGGTTGATGTAGTGCAGGCGGCGGCTGCCCTCGTACGTCAGAAGGAAGCGCTTGTGCGACGCGTGTACGGCGACGTTTTCGATCGTCTCGTTGGCCATATGCACCGTCAGCACGGTGCGACGCTTGCGATCGAGCCGGTAGAGCGCGCGCTGGGCCACACCGTAGACGAAGTCGCCGCCGACGTAGATTAGGCGCTTGGCGGCGCTGAAGATGCGCGAACGCTTGCGCCGCTTGGTCGACACGCCGGCGAGCTTTGGGAAGTTGTTGATGATGAACGGGTGGCGGCGCGAGACGCGATGGCGCTCGTCGACGTCTTGCTGGCCGGCCTTGATCGCCAGAGCGCTCTGCAGCTCGCGCCGCGCCTTGCGCTTGTCGCCGGCGCGAAACGCGCGCCGCGCCAACATGAAGTGGACGTAGCGCGCGTAGCCATACTCGCGGCCCGCCTTGTCGCGCTGCGCCGCCAGCGCGTAGCGCAGCAGCGTGTCGACGTCAGCCTGACGCGAGAGCTGCTCCATCGCCTCGGCGCGCTGCACCAGCTGCTTGGCCTTGAGGTAGTCGCCGCTCGGCCCCGCCAGCGCATCTCGGGCGCCGATCAGCAGCGCGATCACAGTCAGAGCTCGAAGGGTTGCTCGTCGCATCGTCACCATCACCTGCGCCTAGTTTCGACGCTCCATAGCCAGCATCGCAAGTTTCGTCGGGCGCTACTGAAACCAATCGGGCGCCGCCGGATTGTACCGGAGGATGCCGCGATCACCTCGCATACGACCGCTGCTCGCAACGCTCGCGCTGCTGCTCTCGAGCAGCACGGCGCACGCACAGCGCAGCGGCGGCCCCGTCGACCTGCAGCTGTTTCGGCCTGCCGTCGACTCCAAAGGCATCCTCACCGTCAACGGATCGCAGGTGCTCGGTCACCTCGATCTGAGCTTCGGCCTGGTGCTCAACTACGCCAACGCGCCGCTGTCGATCCGCGCGCAGCTGCCAGACGGACGCAGCTCGCGCTACGACGTCGATCACATGGTCACCGGCAACCTGCAGGCCGCCATCGGGCTCTTCAAGCGCTTCGAGGTAGGCCTCGGCATGCCGCTGACGTTCTGGAGCGGCGATGTCGATCCCGAAGGCGGCATGGACAAGATCGACGCCCAAGGCGCTGGCGATCTCGCGCTGCACCTCAAAGGGCGCATCCTCGATACGTCGAGACACCCCTTCGGCCTCGGCCTGCTGGCCACGCTGACGTTTCCAACCGGCGACAAGAACGCCTTCCTCGGCTCGGGCCGCGTGACGCTCGCGCCGACCCTGATCGTCGACAAGGAGCTTTTCGCCGGGCGACTGCATCTGGCAGCCAACATCGGGGCGATCTTTCGCTTCGGAGGCGCGGGCGGCACCCCTGAAAACGGCTGGACCGACGCGCGTGACCCCTGTGCCGACGGCAGCGGCAGTCAGTGCGGCACGGGGCGCGTGATCGAGAGCCAACACAACCTGCGCTATGGCGTCGGCGCGTCGCTGGCGATCGTCAAGCGTCGCTTCGACGTCGCGCTCGAGCTCGTCGGCCAGACGGGGCTCTCCGGCTTTGCCGATTCCGATCGGCTCAACTCGGCGCACGAGCTCATCGCCGGCTTCAAGCTCTACCTGGCGCAAAGCTCGTACTTCACGTTCGGTGTCGGACGCGGCCTGCGCGGCGGCGGCGGCAACTACCAGTACGGCAGCCCCACGGTGCGCGCCTTTGTCGGCTTCATCTTCGAGCCCAACATCGGCGACCGCGACGGCGACGGCATCAAAGACGACGTCGACAAGTGCCCCGACGAGCCGGAGGACTTCGACGACTTCGAAGACGAGGATGGCTGCCCCGACCGCGACAACGATCGCGACGGCATCCCCGACGACCAGGACAAGTGCCCCAACGAGCCCGAAGACAAGGACGGCTTCGAGGACAAGGATGGCTGCCCCGAGTTCAACAGCGCCGACCGCGACGGCGACGGCATCCCCGACAACAAGGACAAGTGTCCCGATCAGCCCGAGGACAAGGACGGCTTCGAAGACCACGACGGATGCCCCGACCCAGACAACGACAAGGACGGCATCCTCGACGTCGACGACCTGTGTCCCAACCAGCCCGAGGACAAGGACGGCTTCGAGGACAAGGATGGCTGCCCCGATCCAGACAACGACAAGGACGGCATCCTCGACAAAGACGACAAGTGCCCTAACGAGCCGGAGACACGCAACGGTTATCTCGACGAGGACGGCTGCCCCGACAAGCTGGCGCGCATCACCAAGACGGGCGTGATCCAGATCCTCAAGAAGATCTACTTCCGCACCGACTCGTCGGTGATCAAGAAGGTCAGCTACCCGGTGCTCGACGCCGTCGCCGAGACGATGAAGACCAACAGCGATCTGCTGCTGGTCGAGATCCAGGGTCACGCCGACGAGCGCGGCTCGGACGCTTACAACCTGTGGCTGACCAACGAGCGCGCCAAGTCGGTGCGTCGCTATCTGCAAGGCAAGGGCATCGCCGCGACGCGGCTGCGCGCCAAGGGCTACGGCGAGCGCGCGCCCATCGATCGGGGCCACAACCCGCGCGCCTGGGCGCGCAACCGGCGCGTGGAGTTTGTGATCCGCAAGCGCGCGCGGTAGGACTCTCTCTGTACACGACCCGAGTCGACGGAGAAGCCACCGCCATGCAAGAGCTCGCCCACCGCGTCGCGCGCCTCGAGCGCCAGAGCCGCAGCCTCAAGCTCGCGCTCGCCATCATCACCCTCGCCGCCGCCGCGCTGGTGCTCACCGGCGCCATGGGCACGGATCGTCTGGTGCTCAAGCTGGCTGGAAAGAAACGCGCCGAGCTGGCGATGGCCGGCGGCGCGCCGAGCCTGTTGCTCTACGACGACGCGGGCACCACGCGCCTCGCCGCCACCGCCAAGGTCGCCGGCCCGCAGCTTCTGCTCTACGACAGCAAGGGCAAGCCGCGCACGATGCTCACGTCGCAGCACGACGGCACGCCCGCGCTGGTGCTCTACGACGCGGCGGGCAAGGGCCGCATCACCATCGCGCTGCGCAACAACGGCGACCCGCTGGTGATGTTCATGAACGCCGCGGGCAAGGTCACACGCACGCTGCCCTAGCGGCGCGCGTGCTACGCTTGCTGGGATGCGCGCCGCTGTTGTCACGCTTAGCGCCCTGCTCGCCGCCAGCACGGCCCTCGCCGCCGAGCCAACGCCCGCGGAGCTGACGAAGATCCTGCGCGAGGTCGACAAGCGCGTCGCACGGCAGCCGTGGCGCGCCGAGATCGTCGTTGCCGTCCAGCAGAGGAAGCGGCCTGGCTACGTCGTGTTCGGGCAGGCCTTCGGAGATCCCACGCGCCGCGATCGCGCCATCGTGCTGCGCCGCTATGGCGCCTTTCTACAGCGCGCGCGCAAGTCGTGGACATACAACGTGGCGCTGGCCAGCTGGCGCAGCACCATGTGGCCCGAGCTCGAGGTCTCGGCGCTGCCGCCGCTGTCGCGCGGCTATCGAGCCAAGCTCGTGAAGACGTACACGCGAGCGGGGCGTGTCTTGCTCGTGCGACTCACGCGCGGCGACGAGCTGTGGTCTGCGGTGATCGATCATCGCACGCGCTTGATCCGCCGCTACGTCGTCTTCTCACCGCGCACCGGCAAGCCGCTGCGCACGGTCCTGTTGGACGGGTGGCGCAAGCTACAAGGCGGTTGGCTGCCGAGCCGCGTCGCGATCCTCGCGCCCGGCACCTACGCGCGAATGTCGCTGATCAACATCCAGCAAGCCCCGCCACCGGCGTCGTTGGGCAAACGCTGGCTCGCCGCACAGATCGCGTCCAAACGGGCTCCGAGCCGCCACGCGCGCGCGTTGATGCGATCGCTCGGCAAGCTGCTCGCTGCGCGCGGGACCGCGAGCCGACCGAAGCCGGGCGCGCTCGTCGGCGTGTTCGTGCGCAGTCCAGAGCTGCCGCGCATTGCCGAGCGCCGCGTGCTGCGCATGGCCTTCGTGTACGGCACCCGTCACCGACAATCCGACGCCCTGCGCGTGCTCGACGACTTCATCGCGCGCTATCCCAAGCGCCATCGTGCTCGCCGCATGCGCGCGCGCATCAAGGCGCGCGGTGGCGTCTTCAGCGATCCGCTGCACGAGGTCGCCTGGTGGCGGCGCGCCTTCGGCCACCTCGCCGCTGGCGACCTGCTCGACGACCTGGCGAAGGTCGCCGGCAAAAAACACCTACTGCGCTAGCAGCTAGCAGCAGCTAGAAGCGGAAGCCCACTTCGAGCGTGGTCGGGAACGTCCACTCGTTGCGCCGCGACAGCGCGGTCGCCTGGCTGTCGATGTAGCTGTAGGTCGGGTTGAACGGGTAGACGCCGACGAAGAGCCAGTTCGTCGGGTTGATGCGGATGCCCATCTTGGCGCGGCCGAAGACCTTGACGTCCTTGCCGCCGCCGATGTCGACACCGAAGGGGATCGAGACCCAGCCGCCGCTGTCGAGCGTGAAGTTGCCGCCCATGTAGCCGAAGAAGGTGGCGCGATGTGAAAAGCCATCGTTGCCGGCGGCGCGCTCGGTGACGAGGTAGCGCACGCCGCCGCCGAGCTCGAAGATGTTGTTGATGCGCATGCCGACGCTGATGGCGTTGGTCATGCCGATGGCGTCGTGAAGCTGCGTGCCGAGCTCGGCCGTGGCGTAGAGCTGGATCGCGTGGCGGCGGCGCGCCGAGGCTGAAAAGAGGCGATTGACGGCGACACGCGGCGCGGGGCCGCTCGGGCGCGCGGGGGGCG
>JAGQIK010000613.1 GCA_020431405.1 Myxococcales bacterium | reverse complement strand
GGGCTCGTGCGCCGCGCGATCGGCGAGCGCCACCGGCACGAACGCGCCGACCATCGCCAGCTCGCGCGCCGCCAACGCCGCCGCCAGCGCCGCCGGCTCGCTCGGCATGAAGCCCCAGTCGCCCAGCTCGCTGCCGACAAAGCCGCTCGCCGCGATCTCGTCGAGCACCTGCTCGTATCCCGCGCTCTCGCCCTCGGCCAGCTCCAACACCCCCCAAGAGCACGGCGCATTAGCCACCCTGATCGGGGTCACTCTATGACCTCCAAGTAATTGATATCGCAGGCGAAATAACCCACAATGACATTTCTGCTCGTCCGGTTATCGGATTCGAGAAATGTCATTGCAGCGAATTCGCGCTTAATTTTCATCGACTTGCGAACCATAGAGTGACCCTTCGGCGTGGAAGAGGCGCTCGCGGGGGAGCTGGGCCTCGTAGTCGCGGCGCGCGCTCTGCACTTCGGGCATCTCGGAGACTTCGGCCACCGGCACGTCCCACCACGACTCGAAGCCCGGCACGCGCACTTGGCCGTCGCTCTCGACGACGATCACCGTGGTGCGCGAGCCGGCCTTGGCGGCGGCGAGCGCTTCCTCGAGCTGGGCCAAGGTGTCCGCGCGCAGCGCGCGCGCGCCGAGGCTCTCGGCGTTCTTGACGAAGTCGAGCACCAGCGGCTCGTCGGCGGCGGCGCGAAGCTGCGTGCCGAAGCCGCCGCTGCCGAGCGACGACGACAGCCCGCCGATGCTCGAGTAGCCGTGGTTGTCGACCAGGATCACGGTCAGCTTGACGCCCTCCTGCACGGCGGTGACGAGATCGCTGGAGAGCATCAGGTAGCTGCCGTCACCGATGAGCACGTAGACCTCGCGCTCCGGCGCGGCGAGCTTGGCGCCGAGGCCCCCCGGGATCTCGTAGCCCATGCACGAGTAGCCATATTCGATGTGGTAGCTCTTGGGGTCGCGCGCCGGCCACAGCTTGTGCAGGTCGCCAGGCCCGCTGCCGGCGGCGTTGACGATCACATCCGTGGGCGCGGCGAAGCGCGCCAGCACGCCGATGATCTCGGCTTGGCTGGGCAGCCGCGCCGTCTTCACGTCGCCGCGCGGCGCCATGAAACGGTCGCGCTCGGTGCGCCAGGCCTCGGCGGCGCCCACCACCTCGGCGTCGTAGTCGTCGCTGGTGTGGTAGGCGACCTCGACCAGCTCGGCGCACAGCTCCTCGAGCGTGACGGCCGCGTCGCCGCAGAGGGCGATCGCGCCGTGCTTGCCCGCGTCGAATTCGGCGACGTTGATGTTGACGAAGGCGCGCGCGGCGCCGAACGCCGTCTTGGACGCCGTCGTGAAGTCCGAGTAGCGCGTGCCGACGCCGATGATCAGGTCGGCCTTCTGCGCGATGACGTTGGCGGCACGCGTGCCGGTGGCGCCCACCGCGCCGAGACAGCGCGGCGCCTCGTCGGAGAGCGCCCCCTTGCCAGCTTGCGAGACGCAGACGGGCACGCGCGTGGCGTCGACGAAGGCGCGCAGCGCGGCGGTGGCCTCGCTGTAGATCACGCCGCCGCCGGCGACGATCAGCGGGCGCTTGCAACGCTTGATGGCGCGCACGGCGCGCGCGATGGCCGCACGGTCGGGGCGCGCGCGCGGCACAGACCACACGCGCGGCGCGAAGAAGCCCACCGGGTAGTCATAGGCCTCTGCCTGCACGTCTTGCGGCAGCGCCAGCGTCACCGCGCCGGTGTTGGCCGGCGACGTCAGCGTTCGCATCACCTCGGGCAGCGCGCTGAGCAGCTGGTCGGGCCGGTTGATGCGGTCCCAGTAGCGCGAGACCGGCCGCAAGCAGTCGTTGACCGAGATGTCCTGCGAGCGCTCGTCTTCGAGCTGCTGCAGCACAGGCGCCACCGCCCGGCGCGCGAAGATGTCGCCTGGCAAGAGCAGCACCGGCAGCCGATTGATCGTCGCCAGCGCCGCGCCGGTGACCAGGTTGGTGGCGCCCGGCCCGATCGACGTCGTGCAAACGTAGGCGCCGAGGCGGTTCTTCATGCGCGCGTAGCCCACCGCCGCGTGCACCATCGCCTGCTCGTTGCGCCACGGCACGTAGCGCAGCGGGCGCGGCTCCTGCTGCAGCGCCTGGCCAACGCCCGCAACGTTGCCGTGGCCGAAGATGCCGAAGCAGCCGGCGAAGAAGCGCTGCTCGATGCCGTCGCGCTCGACGCGCTGCTCGGCGAGATAGGCGAGCAGCGCCTGCGCCATGGTCAGTCGACGCGTGCTCATCGCGAGCCTCCCTCGTCGTCATCACCGCGCGCGATCAGCTTGGTCGGACGCCAGAAGTCCGGCGGCTGCGGCGCGTTGAGCCACGCGTGCTCGCGCGTGAACTCGGGCACCGTGTAGGGGTCGCCGTCGAGGTGGCGGATCGCCCAGATGTAGTACATCCCGTAGCCGGGCGCGGCGACCTGCGAGTGGTCGTTGAAGTCGAGGATCTTGATCGTGTCGTGCTGCTGCACCTTGAGCACGTCGTCGCCCAGCTCGGCATGGCCGTAGCCGCGCGGATCGGTGAAGCGGTAGTGGTAGATCTCGGGTTGCGGGTGGTGATGCGGCGGATAACTCGACCAGCGCCCCGGAAACGTCACCACCTCGCCCAGCACCAGCTTGGCCTGCGGTCGATTTCGCCCGTCGAAGATGGTGCGCACGATGCGATAGGAGGCGTCGTCGAGCCGTCCCTTGCCGCGATGCTCGGACTCGAGCATCGAGTCGGCGTCGAACAGCTTGGCTTCGAAGGGCGCCTCGCCCGGCGCGGTCTCGACCACGCACAGCTCGCACGTGGCCGACAGCGCCGTGAGCGTCACGTCACTCGCGCTCGGGTAGTGCAGCGCGATCGGCTCGTCGTCGAAGATCGACGCGCGCTCGGCCTCGTGCTGCTGCCCGCCGACGGCGAAGCGCACGCGCCCCTCGAGCAGCAGCAGCGCGCCCTCGCTTTTGCCCGAGGGAGAAAACGTCTCGCCCTCGCGCAAGCGCAGGATGCCGAAGTCCATGCCGGTGTCGCCTTCGGCCTCGCCCGCGCGCGTGATCGCCGTGTAGCCCGGGCCGAAGCCGCCGGGCTGACGCAGATGATGGGGGTGTTTGCTCATGGGCTCAGACCGTCTCTTTGTCGGGATCGGGCAGCATCGCGTCGCGCACCACGCTGACCAGCTCGTCGTAGGACGCGATGAAGCCGCGCAGCGTGCGGCGCGCCGCGCCGTAGTGCTCGAACTCTTCGATGGCGAGCCCATCGGGCTCGTAGGCGCGGCGAAACTCGCTGAACAGCGCCGTCAGCTCGGCGAGCGCCGCGGGCGGCACTGGATCGTTCCAGCGCGCTTTGACCTCGATGTCGCTGGCGTTGAAGACGCGCTGCCAGCCGTGGGGGATGGTGAGGATCACGTCGCCGCCGATCAGCTCGGACCAGTGGCCGTGGTGGCGATATGCCGCCGCCAGCAGTCGCGTGCTGTAGCCGCGCTCGGCGTAGAGCGCGCCGGCGCGCTTGATCGCCGCGATGCCTGCCCAGTCGGGCACGCCGGGCGTCGGCGCCAGATCGTCGCGCGCGGCGACGACCTTGAGCCAGTCGTCGAGGCGGCCGACCATGATCGTGCACACCGGCGTCATCGTCGCGCGCGTCGCCGCGTCGAGGCGCGCCAGTCCGCGTTGCACCGCCTCGGCGACGGCGAGCGCCTGCGGCACGGTGAAGCAGACGGTGGCGTTGATGTGGATGCCGCGCGCGGTGGCTTGCTCGATGGCCTCGATGCCCGCGCGCGTGGCGGGGATCTTGACCTGAATGTTGGGCGCGAGACCGTGGAAGTGCTCGGCCTGCGCCAGCAGCGCCGCCGCGTCGCGGTAGCGCGTGGGATCGGTCTGCAGCGACAGCCGCCCGGCGCGACCGCCGGTGCGCTCGAAGATCGGCAGCAGCAGCTTGGCCGCCCGCTGCGCCATCTCCTCGATCAGACGCCACGTGAGCGCGCGCTCGTCGGCGCTGGGAAGCTCGCCGGGCAGCGCGGCGAGCCGCTCGCGCCACAGCGAGAGCTCTTTGCGCAGCACCTGCAAGACGATCGTCGGGTTGCTGGTGGCGCCCACGGCGCCGTGCTCGATGGCGTACTCGAGCTCGCTCAGCGCACAGGAGTCGTTCCACAGATCGGTGGCGGTGGTGCTGACAGTCTCGAGCAGCGGGCTCAGCTCGGGCATCGCGTTTCTCCGCGGCCTTGCAAGGGCAAGAGTAGGGGCTCAGCAGCCTATCAGCGCGCCGCAGCCTGTGACAGCGCACATGGGACAGCTGTCAAAGGGGGCATCGGGAAAACGTGTACTTCCGCACATTTGGCGCTCGGCACCGTCGTTGCACAGCTTGGCCACGCACCCGTTAGGAGCTCGCCTATGACCAAGTCACTCGCCGCCGTCGCCGTCCTCTTCGCCCTCGCCATCTGCAGCGCCGCGTGCAGCGCCACCCTGCCCGCCGCCCACGCGCCGACCCTCGCTGCCGCTGCCGCCGCCGCCCCTGCCGCGCCCGCCGCGGCCATGGTTGAGCCAAGCGCCGCCGCGCGCATGAACGACATCCTCTGCCGCGCCGGCAACGCCGCGGGCTGTCACAACCTCGCCCTGCTGATCAAGCCGCGCGACGAAGCGCGCGCACGGAAGCTGCTCGCGCGCGCCTGCCGCGCGGGCCACCACAAGAGCTGCCAGTAAGAGCTGCCAGTAGCGCGGCGACGAGCGCTGCCTGCGAGCGGATCGTCGCGCCGGAGGTGCTACGCTACGCCGCATGAGCAGCCGAGCGCGCCCGGCTAGCGTGCCCGCCGAGGCCGCCTGGTCCAACGAGGAGCAGGCCTGGATCCACACCGCCCTCGACGACGAGGATCGACAGCACGGCCTATTTCGCGCCTGGCTCGCCGACGGCGCGCTCGCCGAGCGCTCGCTCTACCGCCACGGTCAACGCCACGGGCTGCAGGTGTTCTATCGCGTCGAGCCCCCACGCTGGGCGGTGCTCTCGCGCGTTCACCAAGACATCGCGCGCGTCGAGCTCACCGCCGCTGACGGCAACTTCGGCGCGCGACGCTACTTCGACGGCGACGACCAGGAGGTCAACGAGCGCGGCGTGCGCGTGCCACCACGCCCTGAAGGTGTGTCGGAGGGCGCGAGCTACATCGGCCAGAGCAGCGACTGCTGGGTCGAGTTTAGCCCGCGCCCCGCCGGCGCCACCCGCGTCGCGGGCTCGCGCAGCTGGGACGCAGCCGGCGTGCTGCGCCGCAGCCGCAATTGGGACGGCGAAGGCTGGTCTCGCAGCTATCACGCAAACGGCGCCCTCGCCGAGGAAGGTCAGCGCGACGACAACGGGCTGCAACACGGCCCGTGGCGTACCTACCGTGACGATGGCAGCTGGCAAGAGACAGAGCACTTCGTGCGCGGCGAGCTGACGCGACGAAGCGAGCACATTCCGGCGGGGCGCTACCTCGACGCGCGCGTCACCCATCGCGCGGGCGCCGTGCAGCCGCTCGGCGCGCACGCCGGGTTCCTGCGCGTCGGCCGCTGGACGCTCCACGGCGACGACGACGACGAGGGCGAGCTCGGCGCGCTGCAGCTCGGCAGCGTCGGCGACGACGACACTCTGCTCGGTGAGGCGCTCGCCGACGGCGACGGCCCCGCGACCGACGGCCGTCTTCCCGCGATCCTGTCGCTGATGCGCAAACAGCCAGCGCTCTCGCTGTGCGCGGTGGTGCGCGCGCTGGGCGCAGGTGACCCCGACGCACGCGCGGCCTTCGACACGCTCCGCGCAGCGCGCGAGCAGCTCACCGCTGCCGGACGGCGCGCGATGGCCGACGAGATCATCGCTGCCTTCGACGACTGGCGCCAGCACCTCAGCGCAGCGCCGCTGAAGGACCTGCTCGACGGGCTGCTCTGGGGCGCCGAGCCGGCGCCGCTGCTGCTCACGCTGGCGTCGCTGCTGCTGCGCGTCGGCCACCCGCGGCGCGCGCACGACTTTCTCGCCGCGGCCGAGCTGGTCGTCGAGGGCGATAACGATGACGAAGAAGAGAAAACCGAGCTCGAAGGCTACCGGCAGCGCATCGAGGCCACGCGCGCGCTGATCCTGCGCGACCTCGGCGACCACGACGGCGCCGAGCGCGCGCGACAGCTCGGGCGCCGGCGCCGCATCTCGTCAGAAGAGCTGCGCCTGCTGTCGGCCATCGCCGTCACCCCAGACGCCGACGAGCCGCGCCTGGTCTACGCCGACTGGTTGACGCAACGCGACGACCCGCGCGGCGCTTTCATCGTCGCGCAATGCCAGCTCGCCGCGCTCGCTGAAAGCGAGCAGCAACGCCGCGAGCACCTCGAGCGTACGCAGCAGCAGATCTTCGAGCAGAACGCCGGGGCCTGGC
Source organism: Myxococcales bacterium (assembly GCA_020431405.1). GTDB lineage: Bacteria > Myxococcota_A > Polyangia > JAGQIK01. Next base: position 16,439 of record JAGQIK010000613.1, on the reverse strand, counting down.
TGCCGCCGGCCGATCTCGATCTGCGCACGTTTCACCGCGGCATGCTCGGCGCCATCGCGATCCCTGGCGACGCCTTCTGCGACGACCCCGACGCGCTCTACCGCCTCGCGCCCGACATGCGCATGTTGTGCATCGACACGCCCTACGATCCGATCCGCCTCAGCAAGACGCCCGAGCTTCTGCGCTACCGTGGCTTCGACCTATCCGACGCGTTCGTCGACAGCGACGACTACCGCCACCTCGCCGCGTCGCCGTTTTTTGCCAACATCGAGGCGCTGCGCTTCTACAACGCCTCGCTCGGCGACGAAGACCTCGCCGCCTTCTGCCGCTCGCCGCACCTCGCCCGCCTGCGATCGCTCGACATCAGCTGTCATCGCGATAACGACGTCACCGTCGAAGGCATCCGCGCGCTGGTCAGCTCCCCCACCATCGCTGCCCTCGCCGAGCTCGACGTCTCGCGCCTGTGGCTCGACGCCGAGGCGCTGGCGCTGCTCTGCCGCGCAGAGAACATGCGCGAGCTGCGCGAGCTGCGCGCGCGCTGCAATCGCTTCGGCGCGGCCTGCGGCGAGCTGGCGCGCTTCGAGGGGCGCCTGCGCGTCCTCGACCTCTCGCACAACGACGTCGACGAGCGCGGCCTGCGCCTGCTCGTCGCTGCCGAGTCGCTCTGCGAGCTCGACGAGCTCTACCTCAGCGCCAACGCCCTCGGCGACGCGGGCGCGCGCGTGATCGCCGAGGCGCCGCTGCTCGCCGGGCTCTCGGTGCTCGAGCTCGACGCCGGGCTACGCCATCGGGCCGGCGCCGTCGGTGCAAGCGCCATCGCCGCCGCGCCGACGCTCGCCGCGCTGCGCTCGCTCTCGCTTTCCATGAACGAGATCGGCGACGAGGGCGCCATCGCGCTCGCTGCCGGCGAGATCATCGCGCTACAGCGGCTCGACCTCTATCAGAACGGCATCGGCGACGAAGGCGCGATCGCCCTCGCCGGCTCCGAGGTGCTGCGCGGCCTGCGCTGGCTCAACCTCGACGCCAACAACATCGGACAGCGCGGCGCGCGTGCGCTCGCGCGTTCGACCACGCTCTCGCGCGACTGCACGGTGCGCCTGGCCGGCAACGACGTCCCGATCCCCCTGCGCGAGGCGCTGCAGGAGCGCTTCGCGCACGTGACGTTTCGTTATCCCTGGGGCGGGCCGGACTAGTGAGCACTCGACCGCTGACCGCTGACGGCTCAGTCTAGCTTCGCACCCACCGCGCCGAGCGTGCTCGGGTCGGCGACGATGCGGTCGATCTGCCGCTGCGGGTCGGCGAGCGTGCCCTCGTGCAGGTACGTGACCTTGTTGCCGCGCTCGGGCGTGATGCTGATCTCGTTGACCAGCACGTTGGCGGAGCCGGCGACGGTCGCCACGGTGGCGGCGCTGCGGCCGAGCTGCGCGCCGAGGCTCTCCTGCGTGGTGGCGTAGGCGCGCGCGCGGCCGAGCGGCGTGGTCTCGGTCTTGAGCACCGCCTGCAGCGCTAGCAGCTGCTGCAGCTCGCTGTAGGCGTTCGCGTCCTTGCTGAAGCTGCGCCCCGTGATGCTGCGGTAGCTCTGCGCGCGGCGCTCGCCGATGGGTCCAGCCGCGGTGCCGGCGCGCAGCTTGGCCATCACCTCGTTGTACTTGGCGTGCGTGGTATTGGCCCACGGCGCGGTCTTCCAGGCCCAGCGCGATCCGCCCGGCTGGTCGAGCGAGTTGTAGGCCGCCGTGAAGGCCTCGGTGACGCGCTCGGGCGTCGCGTTGGCGAACGCGCGCAGACCGGCGTCGCTGATGTAGACGTCGACGACGGTGTTGGTCTTGCCCATCGCCTGCGCCGTCACGGTGCTGGTGGCTTGGCCGCCGAAAAGGCGCGCGAGCGTGATCACGCGGCGCACGTCGTCGGCCGAGGTGTGGTGGTCGGAGGCGATGACGTGGCGCAGGTGCAGATAGTCGGTGGCGGTGCCGTTGGGGTAGGTCACCGAGACGAGCTCGCGGTCGGTCGTGGTCTTGCCAGTCCAGCGGCGGATCGGCCAGATCGGCTTGCTCGTGTCGCGCAGCTCGGCGCGCGCGTAGACGATATTGCCGCCGGTGGTCTGCAGCGTGCCATTTCGGATCGTCGTCGACGACAGATAGCGGAACAGATCCCATGGGCCGACGTTGACGTGCGAGCCGCTGGTGTTCTGGGTCACGTGCTCGTGCAGGCCGACGCGCTGCGAGCTGCCGGTGCCGAGGTCGATGGTCTGGCTGGCGAGCCGCGTGGTCTGGTCGAGCGACGTCGTGCCGAAGCGCGCGCCAGCCTGCAGGTAGTGCTCGAGCTTCTTGTCGATCTTGCGCGTCACGAGGTTGATCGCGCGCTCGGTGAGGCCACCGGCGTCGGTCAGCGCGCTCGCCAGGTCAGCGTCGAGCCCGACGTGGGCGCCGAAGTAGTGCTCGGCTTGGCGCGCGTCGAGGCGGTTGACCTGGACGTTGATCTTGTTGCCGTCGAGGCGCTTGATGCGCACCGAGACGAGGTCGGTGTTCTCGATGCGGCGCACGGTGCCGAAGCTGCCGCCGACGGAGGCGCCGGTGGTCAGCTCGGTGACGCCGACGCCTTGGCCGATACGAATGCGCGTTCCGTGGGTGGTGCGGCCGACGAGCGTGATCTCGGTGCCCTCGGGCAGCGCGCGCAGACGCGCGTCGGTGAGCGGCATGTCGAGGCTCGCGTTGCGCGTCGCCTGCTCGAGCTGGTTGGTGCCGTTCTCGTAGGGCGCGAGCACCGTGTAGCTGACCAGTCGGCCGCCGCTGAAGCGGATCGAGCCGGCCTCGCCGATATCGAAGCTGAACGACGCCTTGGGCACGATGCCGTTGCCGATCAACGCCCAGGTCACCGGCTTGCCCGCGGCGCGCTGGCGCGCGCTGTAGGCGCTGCGGTTGCTGTCGCCCGCCACGATGGCGTTGCTGTCGTTGTAGCGCTCGTGCTTGAGCGGAAAGCCGACGCCGAAGCGGTTCTGCGTCTGGTTGTGCTGCAGCGTGAAGTCGAGCAGCCGCAGGTCGAGCCGCTTGAAGCTGTCTTGTTGCGCCAGCTGACCGAGGGCGCTGCGCACGAGGCTGCCCTGCCCGCCCGGCTCCACGTGCAGCACCTGCTGGTGTGGTGTGAGGTCCGGCGTGGCGCGCTTGACGCCAGGAAGCGACGTGCAGCCGCTACCGAAGGCGAGCGCCGTGAGCGCGACGCCCATCAACAGACCGCGCTTGATGCGGCAGCTGCGTGAGATGTGATGCTTGGCGCCGCCGCGCGCGTGCGCGTGTGTGACCGGCGCGATGATGAGGGCGGCGAGGGTCGCCGCGACGATCCACTTCTTGAGGCTCCCGAACATGTCTTCTCCCGGCGTTTCGCGATCGCGACGCTGTGGGCGCGCTACGTCGCTGTCACGCTGGCAACACAGAGCAACCACCGTGCCGGGACGAGAATCCTGTGTTTTCGGGGATGTAACGATGTGCTGGCGACAACTCTAGTCGGCGCCAGCCGCGATTTCGACGGATCGAGGTGACGCGCGGGCGCTACGGGCGAAGCACTACAACGACAGCCCGAGCTTCTGACGCAGCGCTCCATATTGCTGGCTCAGCGCGAAGTCGATCAGATCGAGCTGCGCGTCCGGCTCGAGCGCCGAGAGCACCACGCCCGCCGTCGTCAGATCGCCGCACAACAGAAGGCCTACGCGATCGGCGGTGCGGTGGATGGCGCGCTTCCAGCCGCCGATGTTGACGCGCTCGACGCGGCCGCGCAGCGAGCGCACCGTCTCTTTGACCGCCGCCTCGAGCCCTTCGATCTTGTTCAGCCCGCGCAGGATCGCCCTGATCTGTCCCTCGGGGTCGGAGGGGATGCCCAGCGATGGGTAGGTCGCGCAGAGCGCGGCGAGCAGATACGCGCGCGCCACCTGCGCCGGTCGCCAGGCGACCGAGAGGCGCCCCGGCGAGATCAACGTCAGCGCGCGCGCGAAGCGAAACGCCAGCTCGCGCGCGTCGCTGTTGACCTGCGCGTCGGTGCCGACGAGCAGCAGCGGCGGATTGACCCCGGCGCCCTGGATGTCGTCGGCCAACGCGTCGCGCACCACCACGCGCGGCGGCGTGACGCCCAGCTGCTCGCAGACGTAGGCGAGCACGCGCGCGGCCTGCTCGCCGAGCGGCTCGCTCGACGACTCGTCCTCGTCGAGGCCGAGGTCCTCGATGCGCAGCGGATGCAGCTCCTCGACCAGCGGCGCGAGCAGCTCGAAGAGCTCGACGAGGTTGGGATCGTCGTCGTGGTGATTGAGCCCCGGCATCAACGTCGCGTGCGGCGCCCCCGCCGCGCGGGCGATGTCGGTCAAACGCTTGGGTGCCATCCTCAGGCGCGGCGACCTGCGCGCCAGATAAAGCTCCTGCTCGCGCCGATCGGCGCAGCCCTGCAGCACGGCGGCGCTGGCGGCGACAAAGGCGGCGTCGACGCGCCCGGCCCCTTTGTGCAGCTCGAAGATCTGGTGCAGTGGGTCTGCCTGCCGTGGGTCGCCGCGCCACACGGCGCGATAGCCGAGCAGCGCCTCGGGCCAACGCTCGGGGTCGTCGCTCTCGAGCTCGGCCATCACGGCGCGCAGGTCGCGATCGGAGGGGCTCAGCTTGAGCGCGGCCTGGCAGGCGAGCTTGGCCTTGTCGGCGTCGCCGATGCGGTCGCGATAGAGCAGCACCAGCCGCTTCCACAGCTCGCCGGCCCACTCGGCGTCGCGGCGCCCGAGCAGGTGGATCGTGCGGCGATAGGACAGCTCGAGATCATCGGTGCGGCCGCCCTCGAGCAGCAGGTCCTCGAGCTCGTCGAACGCTGCACGTTGTGTGGGGTCGATCTTGAGCAGCGTGGTGAGGTGTTGCTGCGCCTCCTCGTCGTTGCCCACGGCGCGACAGATCTGAGCTGCCGCCAGATGCGCGGTTGTCTGCTCGGGATCGTTCTCGAGCACTCCGGCGAGCCGCACCATCGCATCGACGGCCGCCTCCGTCGACGCGTCGGCGGCGAGGAAGCTCGCCAGCACCTCGCGCGCGACGTACTCGCCTTGCTCGTCGAGCTCCGCGGCCTCGGCGAACAGCGCGGCGGCCTCGGCGTAGCGCTCGCGCGTCATCGCCTCCTCGCCCTTGCGGAAGCGCTCCTCGGCTTCGAGCGCGCGCGAGCGGTGCACGACCTGTCGCTCGCGCAGCGATGCGTCGTACTTCTTGCGCGACGCGGCGTCGGACAGCACGCCGAAGGCCTCGTCGAGGCGCGCGACGATCTCCTCGAGGTGAGCGTAGGAGGAGCCGATATCGAGGTTGCGGTAGCGCTCGAGCGCGAACTGCTTGCGCTTGATCTGGTAGGCGACCTCGATGCCCTCGGCGCCCGTGTCGGGGATCACGCCGAGCACCTGGTAGTGGTTCTTGTCGTGCAGCCCGAGGTACGAGGCCTCGATCAGCTGGCAGGCGAGCTCGATCTCCGCGGGCGACGGCACCGCGCGCCGCTGCACGCGCGGGCCGATGCGCTTGCGCTGCGCTGACTCTGTCGTGACGGCGGCTCGCGACGACGGCGCGTCGCTGCTGCGCTCGGTCTCGACCTCGGCGCTGCGCGGCATCACCACCACGTCCTGGTCGTTGGCCTCGGCCAACGCCTGCACGGCCGACGCCGCGCTGGTGCCCTCCGCCAGCGCGGCGAGCGCCAGCGAGTGGCGGCCGCGGCGCGGCGCGGGCGAGGACGCGGCGACCTCGCGTGCGTCGGCCTGCTCGGCGGGCACGAGCTGCATCAGCCCCGACAGCAGCAGCGTCTCGAGCTGCAGCGTCGCCGAGGCGCCGTCGCCGAGGCCTAGCAGCTCGCCGAGCGTCGCGCGGCGTCTGGCGCGGTCGAGCAGCTCGCTGCCATACAGCGTGGCGAACTGCGTGCGATAGCGCTCGATCTCTGGCGCGAGGACGACCATCGCGTCGCGACCGCCCGCCTGCTCGAGCCGGTCGACGGCCTCGTCGGCGTCGAAGCCATGGCGCAGGCCGGAAAAGACGAGCCGCACCGGGTCCACCGTGCAGCGCGGCACGGCCGAGAGGTCCTCGGTGCCCGGCGAAAACGACCAGTCGCCGTCGTACCAGCGCAGGCAGCCCATCACCTTGTAGCGCGTCTGCGCGACGAGCTCGCCCATGACGTCGCGCTCGTCCATCAGCCCGAGCCGCACCAGCGCCTCGCCGTACTTGATGCCGCGCTGCTGCGCCTCGGCGAGCACCGACTCGTGCTGCGCTTTGTCAAGCCCGCCACGCCGGATCAACAGCTGCCCCAGGGTCTCCGCGCGCAGGTTGGACTGCACGAAGATCGGGTAGCCGCCCATCAGGTAGATCAGCTTGCGCACCTTGCCGCGGCGCACCTCGAGCTTGCCGCTGGCCTGGTCCTCGAGCGCCTCGAAGAGCAGCTCCGGCATCGGCACGTCGGCGAGGCTGCCGCTGGTGGGCTGCGCCGTCGCGGCCGGCACGGAGGCGATGGGGCGGTCGGGGTCCGGCGCGACGTCGACGACGTTGCTCTTGGTGACGCCGACATCGGCGCGACCATCGACCTGCGCGCGGGCGCGCGCGATCGCGCCGTGAGCGCCGAGCAGACGCGACGGGCGGCGCGGCCGCGCGGGCTGCGGCGGATGCTCCGGCGCGCCCGGCGCATCGCCAGCCGCTTCGGCCGCCAGCTCGGCCGACGGCGGCTCGGGCTCCTCGGGATGCACCACGCGCAGCATGGCGCGCACCGACTGCGCCAGCGCGCGCGGGCTGAACGGCTTGGGCTGAAAGCGCACGTGCAGCTCGTCGCGCAGCCGCTCGAGCGTGCGCCGGTCGCGAAAGACCGCCGACATCACCATCACGGGCACGCTGTCGCCGCCCGGGCTCTGGCGGATGTGCTGTACGAGGGCGAAGCCGTCGACACGCGGCATCAACAGATCGGTGATCACGACATCGGGTCGGTGCTTGTCGAACGCAGCGATGCCCTCTTCACCATCGGCGGCCGCGATCACCTCGAGCGCGCGATAACGCAGCATCTGGTCGCGCTCGAGCACCTTCTCGATGATGCGTCGCGTGTGGAGATCGTCCTCGACGACGAGGACTTTGGGCGCGGACATGTCGCTGATTATCGTTCTTTCTCGCCGTCGCTGCCAGGGCGCCACCGCCCCATCGGTCGCGAGCGCGTGATGTGGCGTCATCGAAACGCTGGTGGGATTTCGACGGGTGTCACAGAGGCCGTCCCATGCGCGCCGCGCTGCATCTGCGCGTATTTTCATGCCCGTGGCCTGGCGCGCAGCTTGCTCTGTTAGCGCGCAGGAGCTGCCATGTCTCACCACCTCGTGCTCACCCTCGTATTGACCCTCGCCTGCGCTTGCTCCGCCGAGCCTGCGCAGCAGCTCGATGGTCCGTCGGCCGACCTCGGCGCCGACGTCACACCGCGCGCCGACACGACGCCGCGCTCCGACACCACCATTGACGTGGGCGTTCCCGATGCCTTCCCGGGCCGCAGCTGGGCCGTCGCCGCCGGCGGCAGCGGCGACTCGGGCTACACGGACAAGACATACGGCGCGGCCGTGCACGCCGGCAGCGGCGACATCATCATCGCCGGCACATACGTTGGCGAGGGCCGCTTCGGCGACCAGCGCGTCAGCTCGAGCGGGCGCCTGGCGTCCTACGTCGCGCGCATCGATAGCGCCGGCACGTTCAAGTGGGTCGTCAGCGCCGCGGGCAGCGGCCAGTCCCAAGTGTTGGCCAACGACATCGCCGTCGACAGCGCCGGCAACAGCTACGTCATCGGCACGTTCCTCGGCGGCGCTACCTTCGGCAGCACCACGCTCAGCCACACAGGTCAGACCTTCGGCAGCACCTTCGTCGCCAAGCTCGACCGCGCCGGCGCCTTTGTCTGGGCCAAGGCCTTCGGCGGCTCCGGCCTGACCATCGCGGTGGACGAAAGCGGGGCGAAGCCGACGCTGCTGGTCGCCGGCTCCTTCTCCAACACCTCGAGCTTCGGCGGCACGACGCTGACGGCTACCGGCAAGGCCGACATCTACGTCGCGCGCCTCGATGGCGACGGCGCCGTGCTGTGGGCACAGAGCGCGCCGACGAGCGCGAGTGCCGAAGCCAAGCCGGTGAGCATCGCCAGCGACGCGAGCGGCATCTGGCTCAGCGCGTCGATCGGCGTCAGCACTACCTTCGGCGCGACGACGCTGGTTCCACAGGGCCCCGGCAAGAACGGCGTGCTGGCGCGTCTCGACAGCGGCGGCAACTTCGTTTGGGCCAAGCTGGTGGCGGCGAGTGAGTCCACCGCCGCACGCGTTCGCCCCGACGGCGTGGGTGGCGTGCTGGCCATCGGCAGCTTCAGCGGCACGCTTTCGCTCGGCGGACGCACGGCGAGCGCGGGCAACCTCGACACATGGGTGGCGCGGCTCGACAGCAGCGGCTCGGCGCAGTGGCTCTCGCGCTTTGGCGGTCCACAGCCCACCATCGGCGCCGGCATCGCCGTCGACCGCGACGGTGTCTACATCAGCGGCAGCCTCCGCACCGCCGCGACCTTCGGCTCGCAGATGCTCGTCAGCAAGGGCGGTCTCGACGCCTTCGTCGCGCGGCTCGCGCTCGCCGACGGCACGGTGCGCTGGGCGCTGCGCGGCGGCGGTGCGAGCGACGACTACGGCCTCGCCGTCGCCGCGGCCCCCGACGGAAGCGCGGTGGTGGTGGGCAGCTTCCACCGCGCAGCCGAGCTCGGCGGCGAGGGGGTCAGCGCCAACGGCGACTTCGACACGTTCGTCTGGAAGCTCAAGCTCGACTGAGCCGCCGCAGCGCCGCCATCAGGCCGAGCGCACGCGGCGTGTCCCGATGTAGAGCTCGCCCGCGCTGCCGTCGATGGAGAGCACCTCGCCGCGGCGGATGCGGTGACGCAGCTGGCCATCAGCGTCCACGATCAGCGCTTCGTGTCGGGCGCCATCCACGTGCAGCCCGCGCACACCCATCACGCCGCTGAAGTCGCGATCCTCGATGGCGTTGGCGGCGACGGCGGCGTGCGAGGTCGAGCCGCCGCGCGCGGTGAGCAGGCCACCGGCCGAGATGATCGTCGGGATGTCGTCGGGCATCGGGTTCTCGAGCACCATCAGCACGCCGTCGACGTCGTCGCGCCCGCTGAGGTCGAGCGCCGAGAGCTCTGCGAGGTCAGCCTCGTCGAAGGCCGCCAGCCCGCGGAAACAGCCTCCGCGCACGCCGAGCCCGCGCCCGGCGGGTGGCCCGGGCTCGTCGAAGCGCTCGGCTGGCCGCTCGGCAGCGGTCGCCGCGGCGCGCGCCTGCAGAACGCTCAGCACGCCGTGCTCGACGGTGAACTCGATCTCTTGATCGGTGCCCATGCGGCGCCGCAGCTTGGCCATCACGTGGCGCAAGCGTGCCGAGAGGCGCGGCATCAGCTCGGACAGCTCGTCGATGGAGCGCAGCGAGCCCGGCGCCACCGTGCCGCCGACGAGATCGTCGCCAGCCGCCGAGAACTTGAGCTCGCCGGTGAGCTGCCGGGCGCCCAGCGCGTTGGAGTACGTGCGCGGCACCACGCCGGTCAGCGAGGCGAGGCTCTCGTCCATGCCCGCGCGCACCTCCTCGTTGGCCCAGTTGCCGAGCGCCATCTCCTGCACGATGCAGGCGGTCTGCCAGCTGTCGGAGATGCGCACGATCTGACGATAGCGCCGCGCCGTCTCGCTGCCCCACGAGGCGAAGATGGCGAGCACCGCTTGCTCGAGCTGGTGCATCGGATCGGCCAGCGCGCGCGCCAGCGCCTCGGCGTAGCCCTCGTCGCGCAAGATCTGCTTGTACGTCTCGGTGATCTCGCGCATGGCCTGCCACGGCAGCTCGCGCTTCTGCGCCACGCCGTGCTCGCGCTTTTTGATCTCGACGAGGCCGTGGCGCTCGAGATCGACACCCCACACCGCCGGCGCGTACGACGCGAGAAAACGCCGGTACGAGTCGAAGGCGCACCACGGGTCGCGTGCCTGCAGCATCGACGCCACACGATCGTTCATGCCGACGAACACCACCGTGTCGAGAATGCCGGGCATCGAGAACACCGACCCGCCGCGCACGGCGAGCAGCAGCGGCTGCAGGGCGCGCTCGTCGGCGCTCTCGCCGCGCGCCGTGATCAGGCGCTTGCGCAGGCCGTCACGTTCTTCGATGTCCTGCTGCAGCTGCTCGACGTGCTGGGTCAAGCAAGCGTGCAGCGCGCCGGGGTCTGCGCGGTCGAGGCCGCGGCGCGCCAGCGTGGTCGGCAGGATGAACCCGTCGCGCGTGGGGATGTTGAGCTCGCTGATGTAGAGCAGCCCGCTGCCCTTGCCGCCATACTGCTCGCGCAGCGTGCAGCGGCGACCGCAGGCCGCCTCGCGCACGCGCTCGTCGATGGTGCTGCGATGGGAGATGTGGATCACGTCCCACGGCGACGTGCCGCTGCTGTTGTTGCCGGCGGCGAGCAGCGCCTCGCGCTCGGAGCGCGCGCCGTCGCTCGCCTCGCCGCCCGCGCGCGCGAGGATCGCCGTACGCGCCAGGTTGCACAGCTGCACCATGCTGTTGAGGTCATGCATGTAGCGCTGCATGTTGGCCAGCACGGCCTGCAGCTCGCGCTCGCCGAGGCGCAGGTGCTCGCGCATGCGCTCGAAAGGCACGGTGACGCGCTTGCGCACGCGGTGATAGCCGCGCTCGAGCGCCGCCAGCAGGTCGATCAGCTCGGCGTCGCTGCGCGGCGCGTTGCAGAGCATCTCGGCCAAGTCGCGCAGCTCCTGCGAAGGCAGCCCGTCGAGCGGCAGGTTGCGCGCGCAGCGCGTGATCAAGGCCAGGCAGCCGTCGAGGTCGAGCTCGCTGCTGCGGCCCGTATCGTCGTGCTCGCGCCACAGCGCCGCCACGCGGCCGAGCGCCAGGAAGCCGAGCTCCTCGAGCAGGCAGTCGAGCTGCAGCAGGTGATAGCGCAGGCCGCTGAAGCCGCCGCGTTGCTGGCGCGTGTGCAGGTCCTCGCGCAGCGCACAGATCGCGCGGTACGTCTCGGCGTAGCGCCCATCGTCGAAGCGCGCGAGCACCTGGTCGATGGCGGCGAAGACGGGATCGAGGTGCTCGGCGCGCAGCCGCTCCACGAACGACTTCATCGCCGCTTCGAGCTTGGCGCGCGCGGCGGCGCCGTCGAACGCCTCGTCGCTCGGCGAGCGCTGCTGCAGCTCGGCGAGCACGGCGAGCACGTCGCGCACGGCGTCGTCCGGGCGGCTGAAGTCGCGCGCCTTGTCGGCGAGCGCGCGCAGGTGGTGCTGGTAGGCCCAGCGGTTGCGCTTGGCGATGCCGTCGTCGCACACCTTGGCGAGCTCGTCGTCGATGCTGTGGCCGAACTCGCTGCGCATCATCGCCGCCGCGAGCTGCGCGCGCGCGTCCTCGATGCGCGCGGTGGTCTCCTCGCTGCCGAGCAGACGCCGTAGATCGGCGACCATCCGCTCGACGGTGGCGCGCGGCTCTGGCGCGCGCCGAGCACGCTCGTCGGCGGCCGCCACGGACGAGAAGCCGAGCGGCGCGAGCTCGCTCGCGTCGCCCGTGCGCAGGTAGTGCGCGTAGGCGCTGGCGAGCGCCTGCGTGCGCTCGCCGAGCGCGTGGTGCGCGCTGCGCCGCAGCTCGTTGACGATGGCGCTGCCTCGCACCTGCACCTCGGCGAGGGTGATGGCGTCGTTCCATAGCCGGTCGATGACGTGCGGCTTGCCAACGAGCATCGAGACGTTGCGCACCAGGATGCGCATCAGCAGCGGAAGCCGCCGCGCCAGGCGCCCGTCGCAGAGCGCCACGAGCTGATCGGTGAGGCTGGCCACCTCGGGCTGCAGGTTCTTGGCGCGCGCCAGCTCGCTCGCCGGCAGGTTGCACAGCTTGGCGACCAGGTGTCTGAGCAGCAACACCGCTTCGTTGCGGTTGACCGAGGCGTTGATGCGCCCGAGCAGATCGGCGATGTCTCGGATACGCCCGAGGCGCGGCGCCTCGACGTTGTCGCCGTCTACCGCGTAGATGTCGCCCTCGACATCGATGACGGCGCCCTCGAAGCCGAGCGGCTCGCGCAACATCGCGTCGGTGAAGATCGTGCCGCGCAGGAAGCGCAGGTGGCGCTGCTCGCGCAGGCCCTCGGCGTCACGCTCGCGCAGCAGCACGTCGGTGCCGACAAGATAGGGGACGAGCAGGCGACCCTTGCTGTGATCGACGAAGATGCGGTCGTTGACGATGCCGAACAGGCGAGCGGCGCGCGCGATGGTGGGCTTGAGCGCGAGGTAGGCGCGAAGGGCCTCCTCGGGCTTGCGCTCCTGCGCCACGAACGACGCGTAGAGCGCCTGCTCGAGCGGCTCGAGGCGCTCGAGCGACGCCGCGTCGAGCGGCCCCGAGGTGCTGACCATCGTCGGCTGCTGCGTGGTGCGCCGCGTACGCGAGCCCGGGCGCGCGACCGCACGCTTCGGCTCGTCGCCCTGCGCGCCCTCGGGCGCCGCTTCCTGGCGATAGGGGTGGCCGCCTTCCTCGGCGCCGGCGCTGCTGCCGGCTCGCGGGGCAGCCTCGGTGACAGGCTCGTCGCTGACCGTAGCGGCCGTGGCGGCCGCCGCCATCGCCGCCGTCGTCGCCGTCGCCTGCTCGGGTGCGGGCTCGTCGGCGACCTCGGCGCGCGCCGTCATATACACACCGCTGACCTCGCGCAGCGCGCTGTAGAGCGGGACGCCCTGTTCGCCCAACTTGGCGCCCACCGTGCGCAGCGCCGCGATGTAGTCATCGGGGCTGCTGCCCTCGAGCGCGACGCCGTGGCGCGCTGCGAGCTTGTCGATCAGCGTGAACAGCTCCTCGCGCAGGAGCTCGTAAAGCTCCTTGCCCGAGATGTGGGCCAGACCGCGGCACAGCGCCAGCGACGTGGAGAGGATCGCGTTCATGCCGAGGTTCTGTTTGCGCTGCATCACGGCGACGGCCTCGTCGTCTGCCTCGGCGGCGGCCGCGCCCTTGGCGAGCTTGCCGCGGCGCTCGGCCGTCGCCAGCTCGAGCGACAACAGCGTGCGGTCGATGTCGGCGAGCGTCAGCCCGCCGACATCGCGCCCCTCGAAGTGCGGCGCGATGATCTGCAGGACGTTGTCCACCGCGTTAAGGCAGCCCTTGCCGCTATAGCGACGCGATCGTGCAAATAGCGCACTAAGATACTCGTCGTCGCAGGCGCGCACGCGCGTCGCATCGACACCATCGGCGAAGCGGTAGATGCCGAGCTCGACCTGTTCGAAGAGCGCGGCGTGGCGATCGATGACCTCTCGGTGTTCGGCGTATTCCACCAACGCGTCCACCAGGTGGATCGCCTCTCCGCTGCCGGCCGACGTCCCGAGCGGCGTGGCGCCGCGGAAGCGCAGCGACACACCGGCTCGTTCGGCGTCGAGCTCCGCGGTGACGCCCACCGTCGGGATGCCCGCGTTGGTCGGCTCTTCATAGGCGCGCAGCTTGCTGATGCGCGCCGCCGCAGGCGTCGCGTTGCTCGAGGCTGGCGCCGCCGCAGGCGTCGCGTTGCTCGAGGCTGGCGCCGCTGACGTCGTCGGCGCCTCGCGCTGCTCGCCGAGCTGCAGCATGCGCTCGGTGACAGCCTGGTACTTGACCAGCCGCTCGGTGTTGGAGCCGCCGCCCGCCTTGAGGCCCAGCGCGTTGACGGCGAGCGCGATCTGCGCCTCCATGTCGTCGTTAGGGCTCTTGGAGCGGTGCGAGATGATCAGCTCCAGCCCCTTGCCGAGCGCGACCAGCATGGCCAGCAGCGTCTCCGACAGCGTGCCGATCTGGTTGGCTTTGATCAGCGCGCAGTTGATCAACCCCGCGTCGGCAGCCTCCTCGATCACGCGGTCGTTGGTCGTGACGAGATCATCGCCGACGACGAGCAGCCCATCACCAAGCTCGTCGACGAGCATCTTGAAGCCGGCATGATCGTCCTCTGCGAAGGCGTCCTCGATGGACAGCAGCGGGATCTCGAGCTCGTCGATGGCTTCGCGATAGACGGCGAGCACGCTGTCGCGGTCGAGCTCGACCTTGGCCTTGTCGCGCCAGAACAGGTACATGCCGATGGCGTCGGGGATGTCGTGCTCGGCGCGGTAGGCGAGCTCGAGCTCGCTGAGCGCCGGGTCGAGGGCGATGGCGACGTCGTGGCCGGGGCGCAGCCCGCACTCGCTGATCGCGCGCTTCATCAGCGCCCACAGGCGCAGCTCGGGCAGCGCGTAGGCGCCGCGCTCGATGTACGGCGCGAGGCCGCCCTCGAGGCCGATGCCCATCACGCGGCAGCCCTCCTCGCCCTCGATGATCTGCTTGAGGCGCGTCTGCAGGCGCACGGTGATCTCCTGCGCCTCGAGGTAGTCGTGCGCCGCGCGGATCAGAAACATCGCCTCCTGCATGCTGATGTTCGACTCGGGGTACTCCTTTTCGGTGTGGCGCCCGCCCATGCCGCAGTTGCGGAACTGCCACGGCGCGCAGACCGCGCCGAGCGACGGATGCATCGCGCGCTGCATGCGCGCTTCGACGAGCTCGCGCCGCGCTTCACGCGCTTCGGCTCGCCAGCCGCTGAGCTCGCTCACCGACTCGGCCTGCTCGCGCGCGTCGGCTTCACGCCGCCGATACTCGGCGTACTTGCCAGGGTCGGCGAGCAGAAAGTCGAGCAGCGTGACGACGCCGACGCCGAGCAACAGCCGCCCCGCCACCAGCGCCGCCGAAACCTCGAGCCACAAGCCCAGCGTCAGCAGCAGCAGCGCCGGCGGCAGCGTGATGGCGGCGACGTTGCGCGATGCGCGCGGGCCCGCCGCGGCGACGGCGAGGTTGTAGGGCGCGTCGGGGTAGTAGTTGAGCCCTTCGCGTTTGATGCCGTCGGCTTTGCCGTAGGGCGCGCGCACGAAGAGCCCGATGGTGTAGGTCGCGCGGCGCAGCCACGAGCCGCGCAGGTGCGGCTGCACGCGCGCGAGCAGCGCCGGGTCGAGCGCGTTGAGGCGCGCGGCGGTGAGAAAGTGTCCGATCTCGTGCAGCGCGATGCCGGCGTGAAAGCTGGTGTACATCAGCGCCGCCGAGAGCAACGTCTCGGGGCTGAGGAACACGAAGCGCAGCACGTCCGTCTTGGTGAGCTCGGCCGACGGCAAGGCGATCACTGACGAGATAAACGCCACGTGAAACGACACGAGGATATGGTTGGCGATGACCCAACCCTCTTGCAGGTAGGGCCGCTCCGCCGATGGCGGGCAGGGCTGAGCTCGGCGCATGTCAGCCTCCGTAGATCCGCTGATCTTGGCGCGCGCAGGCGGCGCGCCGTATGACTGCTGTCAAGCGGGCGAAGGAGGCGAAAGCGGCCGACGGAGGCAAAAGCGCCGGCGACGGCGCAGTCAGGCGTCAGGCGACGGCGACGCGCGCCAGCGGCTGGACCTGCACCGTGGGCTCGAGCTCGCCGTAGGACAGCACCGCCAGGTCGGGCAGCTCGAGCTCGACGAGCCGCCGCACGTAGCGGCGGATCTCCATGTTGGTCAGCACCACCGGCAGCGGCTCGTCGGAGGGCAGCGCCGAGAGCTCGCGCCCGATGGCCGCGATGATGTCGTGGCTCAGCTCGGGCTCCATCGCGAGGTACGAGCCCTTGTCCGTGCGCTGGATCGACTCGCGCACCGTGTCCTCGATCACCGGGTCGAGCACCAGCACGCGCAGCGCGCCCGACGGGGCGAAGGCGTAGCTCAGCTGGCGCCGCAGCGCCGTCCGCACGTGCTCGGTGAGCACCACGGGATCGGCCTCGGTACCGCCGTGCTCGGCGAGGGCCTGCAGGATGTCGCGTAGGTTGCGGATCGAGACGCCCTCCTCGACCAGCCGCCGCAGCACGTCGGTGAGGGTCTGGATCGTCACCAGCTTGGGCACCACCTCGCCGACCAGCGCTGGATGTGTTCGTTCGAGGTGGTCGAGCAGCTGCTGGGTCTCCTGGATACCCACCAGCTCGAAGGCGTAGCGGCGCACGATGTGGCCGAGATGAAGCGTCACGCGCGTGGGCGTGTCGATCAGCGGCAGGCCGTTCTGTTGGGCCTTGTCGACCTGCGCCAGCGGGATGCTGACCAGCGCCGCCGAGACGCCGGGCGCTTCGGCGGGGCGCGCGTCTTCGAGGCCGAGCTGCGCTGCCTGCGCCGGGTCGCAGACGACCAGCACGCGCTCGAGGTCCACCAGCGCGCCGGCCATCGGCACTTCGCCGAGCAGCACGCGGTAGCCGCTCGGCGGCACGTCGGGAGCCGCCGCGCGCACGTGCACGCCGGGCAGCACCACGCCCAGCTCGCCGTGCAGCATCTCGCGCAGCCCCGGGATCAGCTCGCCCATCAGCCGCGCGCCGGCCGCACCCTCGGCGAGCACCAGCAGCTCGGCGCCGAGCTCGACCGCGACCAGCGCCGCGGGCGCCAGCTCGTCGTCGCGCTCGTC
>JAGQIK010000612.1 GCA_020431405.1 Myxococcales bacterium | reverse complement strand
GGCTCGCCCTATCGCGACGCGCCGTTCGACACGCCCGTGGAGGCGCTGGCGCCGATGCGCATGCCCGCGCCGCCGATGAGCGTGCTGTTCAGCGTGCTGGCGTTGCTGGCGCTGATGATCACGCTGCTCATCGTGGCGTGACGCCGGCGCGCTATAGTGCGCGACATGCTCCTGCACCTCAGCACCTGGCCCGAAGTCGAGCGCTACCTCGAGCAGCGGCGCCAGATCATCATCCCTATCGGCTCCACCGAGCAGCACGGCCCCACCGGCGTGATCGGCACGGACTGCATCTGCCCCGAGACCATCGCCGTGCGCGCCGAGCAGAAGTGCGGTGTGATGGTGGCGCCGACCTTCAATGTCGGCGTCGCTCAGCACCACCTCGC
The DNA here is from genome assembly GCA_020431405.1 of Myxococcales bacterium. Classification (GTDB taxonomy): domain Bacteria; phylum Myxococcota_A; class Polyangia; genus JAGQIK01. The sequence goes on along the minus strand of JAGQIK010000612.1, from coordinate 7,855 downwards.
CTTCGCGGGCACGATCACGCTGCGACCGTCGACGATGGCGGCGGTGATCTCGGACTGGGTCTCGTCGCTGGCGCGGCATGGCTTCGAGACGATCTATTTTCTCAACGGACACGGCGGCAACGTCGCGCCGGCGCAGGCGGCCTTCGCCGAGATCCACGCCGAGCGCAGCCTCGGCGAGGCACCGCAGACGCGCGACAAGGAGCTCGCGCTGCTGCTGCGCTGCTGGTGGGACCTGCCTGGCGTGGTCGAGCTTCGCCAGGAGCTCTACGGCAAGGCCGAGGGCTCGCACGCCACACCCGCCGAGATCGCCGTCACCCAGCACGCCTACGCCGCTGCGATCCGCGACGCCTCCACGCTCACGCCCGAGATCGCGCCATCGGGCTCGGCGCTGGTCGATGCCGAGACCTACCGCGCGCGCTTCCCCGACGGCCGCATCGGCTCCAACCCGGCGCTCGCGCGCCCCGAGGACGGCCAGCGACTGGTCGAGGCAGCCTCCGACGCGGTGGTCGCGGAGCTCGAGCAGCTGCGCTGAGTCTTGGCGCTCGGGGGACCGTTCGCCGTATGCTTTAGGGGTGAGGGTCTGGTGGTCGCGCGTGGGCGTGCTGGTCGCCGTGGTGCTCGGAATCGGGGGCTGCATTCGCGCCATCGACACGACGCTCGTGCGCGACGTAGGCGCCGAGGCGGCCGCAGCCGCGGAGGCGTCCGTCGACGGGCGCGGCGACGGCGAGCCTCCCGACGCGAGCCCGCCACCGCCACTCGATCGCGGCGCGGGCGACAGTGACCTCGCGGCAGCCCCCGACGCGCGTGACGGCGCGCCGATCCCCGACGTCGCGAAGTTGGACACGACCGTCGACGCCACCCCCAAGCCGGACATCGTGGCGAGCCTCGGCGGCTGCGCGTCCGGCACGCCGATACGCGTCTACGGTCCCGACATGGTGATCTGCTCGGCGTCGGGCGGCACCGACCAGTGCAGCGCGCAGAGCGCCTGCAATGTCGCTGGCGGCTGGTCGCTGTGCAACGCGTCGCAGTACGTGGCGCGCGGCGGCGCCACCACGGCCGACGGCAGCGCTGCCTGGCTGGCCGGCTGCGTGCGCGCCGGCGCCACGCCTTTCGCGCCGATGGACGGCATCTGTGCCAGCTGCGCCATCGTCTCGGCGCCCGCGACCGGCGTCGCCTGGCGCTGCAGCGGCACGCAGTCTGACACCTCCAACCGCGCCCATCTCGGCCTCGTGACGTTTGTCGAGTGCCGGCGCGCCGGCAGCAGCGATCCAGGCGCCGGTGCCTACTGGCGCGTGGTCAATACATTCGAGTCCTATAGCCACGCCGTCTGCTGCCACTGAAACTGATCGCTATCTGATAGACTGCCAAATCGATGGACTGGCTGCTTCAGCAGCTCGACGTCGAGCTCTTCCGCATCTCGTCGACACCCGTGACCGGGCTGTCGATCGCCGTCATGGTCGGCGTGCTGCTTGTCGGCGTGTTTATCGGGCCGCTCACGCGGCGCGCGCTGGCGCGTGTGCTGATCCAGGGCGACAACGTCGGAGCCGAGCAAGTCGTCGGGCAGGCGCGCTTCGGCACGTTCGCCGGCGTCTTCACGCCGAGCATCCTCACCATCCTCGGCGTCGTGATGTATCTGCGCGTGGGCTGGTGCGTCGGGCACGCCGGCTTGGGCGGCATCCTGCTGATCGTGATGATCTCGCACCTGATCACGATCGCTACGGGGCTCTCCGTCTCGAGCATCGCGACCAATCGCACCGTGGGCGCCGGCGGCGCCTACTTCATCATCAGCCGCTCGCTGGGCGCGCCGGTGGGTGCGGCGATCGGCATCCCGCTCTTTTTCGGCCAGGCGCTGAGCGTCACGTTCTATATCGTCGGCTTCACCGAGTCGCTGCAGCAGCTGTCCTCGACGCCGCTGCCGGCGAAGCTGATCTCGAGCGGCGTGCTGTTGGTGCTGACGGCCGTCACGCTGAAGAGCGCCGACCTGGCGCTCAAGGTGCAGTACGTCGTGATGGCCGCCATCTTGGCGTCGCTGGTCTCGTTTTTTGCCGGCCACGCCACGTTCCCCGACGCCAAGTCGGCCAAGGCGGGCATCGAGTGGTGGTCGCAGAGCAAGCCCTTCGCCGAGGTCTTCGCGGTCTTCTTTCCGGCGGTGACCGGCATCATGGCCGGCGTCGGCATGTCCGGCGACCTGAAGAACCCGCGCGAGTCGCTGCCCAAGGGCACCATGGCGGCGATCTTCGTCGGCATGACCGTCTACATCCTCTTTCCGCTGTTCATGGCGATCAAGGCGCCGCCCGACGCGCTGCGCGCCGACAACAACGTCGTGTGGAAGATCTCCTGGGTCCCAGCGCTGATCTACGCCGGCGTGTGGGGCGCGACGCTGTCGAGCGCCATCGGCTCGATCCTCACCGCGCCGCGCACGCTGCAGGCGCTCGCCACCGACGGCCTGGCGCCGCGCATCTTCGGCAAGGGTTACGGCCCGGCCAACGAGCCGCGTGTCGGCATCGTCACCACGTTCATCCTCGCCGAGACGGGCATCCTGCTCGGCAACCTCGACGCCATCGCGCCGGTGCTGACGATGTTCTTCCTGGCGACCTACGGCCTGACAAACCTCGCCTGCGGCCTCGAAAAGTGGGCCGCCAGCCCGAGCTTCCGCCCCGACTTCGCCGTGCCCTCGGTGGTCAGCCTCGCCGGCGGCCTGGCCTGCTTCTACGTCATGAGCATCATCAACATGCTCGCCATGATCGCGGCGATGACGTTCTGCGCGCTGATCTACATCGTCACGCAGCGCCGCGTGCTCGGCACGACTTACGGCGACGCGCGCCATGGCATCTGGGCCGCGCTGGTGCGAAGCGCGCTGCATCGGCTGCGGCGCGCCGAGTTTCACGCGCTCAACTGGCGCCCCAACCTGATCATCCTCGGCGGCGATCACGACAAGCGCCACTACCTGCTCACGCTGGGCAGCGCCATCGTGCAGGACCGCGGCATCGTGACCTACTTCCAGCTGCTGCCGGGTGATGTCGAGGCGATCGGCGGCTCGCGTCGCGAGCGATTCCGCCTGCTCGACGACCGCGTGCACGAGCAGTTTCCCAACGTCTTTTGCCGCGTGGACGTCGTCACCGACAAGTACGGCGGCGCGGTGACCATCGCCCAGTCCTACGGCGTCGGCAGCTTCGAGGCCAACACGGTAATGCTCGGCTGGCCGCGCAAGGATGGCGAAGAGAGCCACCGTATGGCCTATGTCGAGATGCTGCGCGACCTCGCGGCGCTCGACAAGTCGCTGCTCATCGTGCGCTACGACCAGGAGCGCAAGTTCGGCACCTACCAGGAGATCCACATCTGGTGGGGCGGTCTGCAGAACAACGGCGGCCTGATGCTGCTGCTCGGCTACCTGCTGACGGCAAACCACCAGTGGCGCAACGCGAAGGTCTCGGTGATGACGGTCGTCGACACCGAGCGCATGCGCGACGAGGTCGAAGGCAACATCCGCCGCATCATCCAGAACGCGCGCGTCACCGCCGAGCCGCGCGTGCTGCTGCGATCTGGCCGCAGCATCGGCGAGATCATGAAGGCCGAGAGCTCGAGCGCCGACCTCGCCATCGCCGGCCTGCGCCTGCCCGATCGCGACAAGCACAGCGTGTCGATGTTCTTCGAGCGCATGAACGGCATGCTCGCCAACATGCCCACCACGGTGCTGGTGCACAGCGCGCGCGACTTCGAGAGCGAGCCGGTGCTTTTCGATCAGCCCGAGTCCAAGCGCGCCACCGCCAAGGAAGACGCCGACGAGGCCAAGGCCAAGCCGCCGGCCGCGCGCGCCACGGGACCACTGCCTGCTGCAGCGCGTGCCGCGGGGCCCGCCGCCAGCGCCACGCTCGCGAACGACGACGCGCTCGCGCCGCGCAGGCGACGCGCCACCGAGACGCCGCTGCTCGCCACCCCGCCGCCCGAGGAGTCTCATCCGGCGCTGTCGGCCGCCGACGCCGCCGACGCGGTGGCCGAGGCCGACGCCGAGTCGGCCGCCGGGCGCGACGAGGCCGACGGCAAAAAGCCCGACAAACCGTGAGCGTGCGTCATTAGCGTCTATCCATACATCTACGATCTCGTCATCTCGCGCTTCGACGCCGAGCGCTCGCACCAGGCGGCGCTCAAGCTGCTGCGCGCGGCGCAACAAACGCCGGGCGGGCTGGCGTCGCTCGAGCTTTTTGCGGCGCCGAGCGACATGCGCCTGCAGGTCGAGTGCTTCGGGCTGCGGTTTCAAAACCCGCTCGGCGTGGCGGCGGGCCTCGACAAGAACGCCGACGCCGTCGACGCGCTGTTGGCGCTCGGCTTTGGTCACGTCGAGATCGGCACCGTCACGCCGCGGCCGCAGCCAGGCAACCCGCGCCCGCGCGTGTGGCGCGTGCCCGAGCAGGGCGCGGTGATCAACGCGCTGGGCTTTCCGAGCGCCGGCGCCGAGGCGGCCTGCGCGCGGCTGCGACAGCGCAGCGAGCGCACCGTCGTCGGCGTCAACATCGGCAAGAACAAGGACACCGCGCTGGAGCGGGCCGTCGAAGACTACGAGGCCTGCGCGCGCGCGCTGGCCGCGCTCGGCGACTACCTGACCGTCAACGTCTCGTCGCCCAACACCCCGGGGCTGCGCGAGCTGCAGCACGGCGAGATGCTCGCCGAGATCGTGCGCCGCACGCGCGTCGCTGCCGGCGCCGACGGGCCGCCGCTGCTCGTCAAGCTCGCACCGGATCTCAGCGACGCCGAGCTCGAGCGCATCGCCACCGTCGCGGTGGACGCCGGCGCCGCCGGCATCGTCGCCACCAACACCACCATCGCACGCGACGGCCTGCCCGCGCAGTATCAAGAGCATCCGGGCGGGCTGAGCGGCGCGCCGCTGCGAGCGCGCGCCACCGAGGTCTGCCGGCGGCTCTATCGCGACGTGGGGTCGCGCGTGCCGATCGTAGGCGTGGGCGGCATCGCCAGCGCCGACGACGTGCTCGAGCGCGTGCGCGCGGGCGCGTCGCTAGTGCAGCTCTACACGGCGTTCATCTTCCGCGGCCCCGGCATGGCGGGCCAGCTCGTTCGCGACCTCAGCGCCGCCGCCGACCGCGAAGGTTGGCGCAGCGTCAGCGAGCTCGTCGGCGTCGACGCCTGAGCGCTCGGGCGCCCGCCAGCGCCAGCGCCGCCAGCGCGAAGAACAACAGCGCTGTCACCGCGCCGGCGCGCGCGGTCGCACCGCCAGCCGCCGCGCAGCCGGTGGCGCCCTGCACCTCGCCCTTGGGCGACGGTTGATCGGGCCCGAGCGGCGTGGGCGCGTCGTAGGGGTAGACCGTGCACAGCGCGTCGAGATCGTCCTGGTGAAGCACGCGCTTGTCGAGCTCGCCCTGCGGGGTGGCGCCAAACATCGTCGCTTCGGGCACCGAGCTGTGAGCAAAGCCGATCAGGTGGCCGGCTTCGTGCGTGACGACGTTCTGCACGTCCGTGGCGGACTTGGTCTTGTCGTCGGTGGTGGTCCAGAAGAAGTCATGGCCGTTGAGATCGATGTCGGCGTCGATGATCTCGCCGGAGTCAGCGTTGTAGACGATGACGGTCAGCGCAGCCATGTCGGAGGTCACCGAGCCGTCGTCGGTGGCGCCCGCGGGCGGCCAGGCTTCCTCGCGCCAGATGATCACGTTCTTTTTGTCGGGGTCGCTCTGCGGGCTCGAGAGGTTGGACCTGTCGGTGGTGGTCATGCCGGCAAAGTTGAAATAGACGTCGGTGCACGACGGGGCGGCCCAGGTGAAGAACGAGCGGCGGATCGCGCCGAGCGCCTCCTGCAGCGAGACGTCCTCGCTGCCGCGGTGGTTGACGTAGTAGTCCACGCGGCGCACCGACCAGTAGAGATAGATGTCGGTGGTGCCGTCGACGGTGGCGCGCTTGTAGGCCCGCGCGGACACGCTGCCCAGCGCGAGCAAACCGAGCGCCATCGTCACGACGCGAAGAACGTTCACCGGCGTAATAGTAGCAGCTGCCGTCAGGGCCCGCCGTCGACGGTGCTGTCCTGCGTGCCGCCGCCCGAGTCCACCGGCAGCGGGCCGGAGGTCTTGCGCTCGGCGCGGTGCACACCGATGGTGACGTAGCCCGAGCCGAGCGGCGCGAGCACCGGCGTGAAGGTGTAGTCCTTGGAGTCAGCCGCCACGCCGTAGTCGCGCGGCGCGCCGTCACTGGCGATAACGAACTGGCCAAACACGCCGGTCACCGATCGATTGGTGTCGAAGAGCGCCTTCTCGCCGGGGCTGAAACGCGGATTGTCACGCACGAAGCGAACCGGCGCGTACGGCACGGCGCCGGCGGTGGCGCCCTGGAAGGCTTTCATGGTGCCGCTCTCGAGCGAGACCACCTGGCCGATGTAGATCCCGCGCGACTCGACGTTCAGCGAGGCCTCGGCGACGAGCGCGTCGTAGAGCCCGCCGCCGCGCTGCAGCGCGTAGAGCTCGAGGCCGAAGACGTCTTTGCCTTCGGTGGTGATCGGCGCGGCCTGCAGCGTCGAAAGAAACTGCGTCGAGCCGCTGGCGTCGCTGACGAGCAGGTAGGCGCGCACGCCGCTGGGCACGTTCTTGAGCGTGAAGGCGCCGTCGGGGCGCGTCTTGTCGCTGACGATGGTGGGGTCGTAGAACAGCGCCACGCGCAGGTTCTCTGCGCCTTTACAGCCGCCGGCGCTGAGGCAGGTCTCGAAGTCGACCACGCGGCCGTTGATCGCCACCGTACGCACGTTGGGGCCGCCTTCAGCGGGCGGCAGGTTGTTGCCCGCGCCGGGACAGCCGCAAAGCAGCACGGCGGCCGCGGTGACGGCGAGACGGGCGGCGAGCGCGGCGCGCGACGAACGACGCATGGATCAGCGTATGGGCAGCGAGCGGATCAGCTTGGTGCGCTGGCCGCGCTTGACCATCACACCGTAGCTGACCCGCTGTCCCTTGATCTGGAACATCACCATGTGAAAGCCCGGCTTGAGCGAGAACGTGGCCGGCGACATACGTCCGGTGCTCTTGCGATCGATGAAGATGCGCGCGCGTGGGCGTGACTTGATGACGAGCACACCTCGGTTGCCACGCACGCTGACACGCGTCGGGCGGCGCACGCGGCGAATGACTCTGCGCGGCGGCGGCTTCTTGACGACCTTGCGTGGTGGCGGCGCGGCGCTGCCGGGATCGCTGCCGGGATCGCCGCTGGCGCCCGCGCTGCCCGCCCCACTGCCGGGATCGCCGCCGGGATCGGCACTGCCGGGATCGGCGCCGGCCGTGCCGCTGCCCGGGTCGGCGCCCGCGCTGCCGCTGCTGCTGCCCGCCATGGCGGCGCCGCTTCCCGCTGCGCTGCCCGCCGACGCGCTGCCGCTGCCCGCTGCCGTTGCGCTGCCGCTGCCCGCAGACGCACTGCCCGAAGACGCACTGCCCGCAGACGCACTGCCCGCAGACGCACTGCCCGCAGACGAACTGCCCGCAGACGCACTGCCCGAAGACGCACTGCCCGTCGATGTACCGGAGACGGTGTTGACCTTGGCCGTGCCCGCCGCGCTGCCCGCCTTGGCCAGCGCACCCGAGCCCGCGGCGCTGCCCGCGTCGTCATCGTCGCCGTCACCTCCGCCGAGCACGATCGCCAGCGTGACGGTGACGCCGATGAGCAGCACGCCGCCGATGATCAGCAGCAGCAGCCACGTCTTGCCCTTCTTCTTGGGCCCCGGCGCGGCGACCAGCGGCGACGCCGTGGCGCCAGCCTGTCCGGACATGTCCACGGGCGGCGTGCTGATCACGTCGGCCTGAGGCTGTCCGTCGAAGCTCGCGGCCGGCGCGAACTGCAGCGCAGCGCCGTCGTGCGACGCGCCATAGGGTTG
>JAGQIK010000611.1 GCA_020431405.1 Myxococcales bacterium | reverse complement strand
CTCGATGGCGCGCAGCATTTTTCGGTCCTCGGCAGTGGCGAACGTGAACGCGCGGCCGCTGCGCTCGGCGCGGCCGGTGCGGCCGATGCGATGGGTGTAGGCGTCGACGGTGTTGGGCACGTCGAAGTTGATCACGTGCGAGACGCCGGCGACGTCGATGCCGCGCGCGGCGATATCGGTGGCGACGAGCACCTCGAACTGACGCGTGCGAAAGCCCTGCATGGCGCGGTCGCGCGCGTTCTGCGCCATGTTGCCTTGCAACGCGACGGCACGATGGCCGAGGGCGTCGAGCTTCTGCGCGAGCCGCTTGGCGCGGTGTTTGGTCCGCGTGAAGACGATCGCCGACGTGAGCTCGTCGCCTTCGAGCAGGTGCAACAGCAGATCGATCTTCTGCTTGTCACCCACCTCGAAGATGGCGTGCTCGATGGTCGCCGCAGGCGCCTGCGTGTCGCGCTCGACGACCACCGCATCGCGCAGCAACCCTTCGGCGAGCTGGCGCAGCTCCTCCGGCATGGTCGCCGAGAAGAGCAGGTTCTGGCGCTCGCGTGGCAGCTTGGCGAGGATGCGGCGCACGTCGGGCAGAAAGCCCATGTCGAACATGTGGTCGGCTTCGTCGAGCACCAGCGTCTCGACGCGATCGAGGCGGATCTCGCCTTGGGCGCAGAGATCGAGCAGGCGCCCGGGGCAGGCAACGACCACGTCGACACCGCGCGCGAGGGCGTCCACCTGGCGCTTGGGCGTGACGCCGCCGTAGACGGTGACGACGCGCGGGCGCAGGTGTTTGCCCAGCACGAGCAGCTCTTTGGCGATCTGGCTGGCCAGCTCGCGCGTGGGGGCGATGATCAGCGCCCGCGGGTCGCGCGGGCGGCGCGCGCCGCCGTCGCTCGGCGTGGCGAGGATTCGATGAAGCAGCGGCAGCCCGAAGGCCGCCGTCTTGCCGCTGCCGGTCTCGGCGAGGCCGAGCACGTCGCGCCCGGCGAGGGCGGCGGGAATGGTCTGGCTCTGGATCGAGCGCGGCTCGCTGAAGCCGGCGTCGGCGACGCCGTGCAACAGCGCATCGTCGAGACCGAAGACGTCGAAGGCACTGCTGGGCGGCGGCCCCACGGGCCGGGCGGGCGGCTTGTTGTTGGCGGGTGACGGGCTGGCGGCTGACGTCGATGTCTTGGCAGCTGCCGAGCTTGGTGAATTGGATCGCCTCGGGCGCCGACGGCGCCGGCGAGGAGCAGGACTGGTCATATACACTCGTATCCATCGCGGGCCGACAGGCGCACACGCGCACTGGCTCGCGACAGCTCTTCTCTCTCACACAACAGAGTCAGGGAGCGGGGGTGGCTAGGCGGCGCGTTTTCGCCTGGCGGGTGATCCGTGGGCGAATCCTGTTGTGCGCCGCGGCTGGTCTATGGTGGGCCAGCGATGGGTGACAGATAGCAGTGTTCGCGGGCGCTGTCCACTGGGACGGCGCTATAGGTCGGCGATCACCAGGCTGCCGTTGGCGCCGAGGAAGATCTGCACCGGCTTGCCGCGCTGCTCGGGGGACAGCTCGTCGGCGCGCCGGTACTCGCCGGCGACGCTGACCAGCTCGGCGTCGAGGTGGCTGCAGAAGATGCGGGCCTCCTCGTCGCCGTGGGCGCCGGCCAGCGCGCGGCCGCTGAGGCGGCCGTAGACGTGGATGTTGCCGTCGGCGATGACCTCCGCGCCGGCGTTGACGGGGCCGACCACCACCAGATCCGTTGGCGAAAAGACGACCTGGCCGCCGCGCACGGGCTGGGTGATCAGCAAGCCGGCGCTCGGCGGCGCGGCCACGGGCGCGACGGGCGCGACGGGTGGCGCGGCCGTCGCGGCGTCGGGCGCCGGCG
>JAGQIK010000610.1 GCA_020431405.1 Myxococcales bacterium | reverse complement strand
CTCGATGGCGCGCAGCGCACCCGTCGCGTCCGTCTTGCCGCGGATGAACAGCGCGTACGGCAGGCGCTCGGTCCGTTCGAGGCAGGGGTAGTAGACACGATCGAAGAAGTCCTTCAGCGCCCCGCTCATGTAGCCGAAGTTTGCCGGCGTACCGAGGATGACCGCATCGGCCCACAGCACGTCGTCGACACCCGCCTCGAGCGGCGCCACGCGTCGCACCGTCACGCCTTCGATCGCCTCGTCACGTGCGCCGCGCTCGACGGCGTCGGCGAGCCGGCGCGTGTTGTCCGAGGGCGCGTGCGCGACGATCAGCAGCTGCTTGCTCACGTCGCCAAGACTAGCGCGCTCGCGCCGACGGCTGAGCGCTAACCGCGAACGCCTGACCGCCGTCTTCGCGACAGCAGCAGCAGCAGCGCCGCGAGCGCCGCGAGCACGAGCAGGCCGCCACTGGGCGCGCTGCCACCCGCGCTGTCGCAGGCACAGCCGCCCGAGATCTCCGACGCGCCGCCGCCCGTCGGCTCGCTCGTCGCCGTCGCCGGCGGCGCGCCGTTGTTGTTCCACGGCTCGCACTTGCCGTACTTGCAGTAGTGCTGATCGGGGCAGCTCACGCCGGCGCAGACGTCGACGCAGTTTTCGGTGCGGTCGGGACCGCAGGGCGGCGGACAGTCGGGGTCGTCGCGGTTCGAGACGTTGGGCGCGCAGCAGCCGTCCGACGCTTTGCTGCTGGCCACTGGCGAGTGCTCGCACTTGAGCGCGCAGCCCGCGCCGACGAGCTTGTCGTCGGTGCAGCGGTCGCCGTCGTCGCACTGCGTCGGGCAGGCGCCCGGCTGCCCTGCCGCGATGGCGCGATCGCACAGCTCGCCGGGGTCGAGCTTGCCGTCGCCGCAGTTCTTGCCGCAGGTGTTGGCGTGCTGGCACTGCGCCGTGCAGCCGCCGCCGATCATGCGATCGGCCGTGCACGGGTCGTTGTCGTCGCAGCTCTGCGGGCAGGCGCCCGGCTTGCCCTGCGCGATGGCCGTATCGCAGGCCTCGCCGGGGTCGAGCACGCCGTTGCCGCAGCCGGGCGGGCAGTCGTTGTCGTTGCCGCTGTTGGCGCCGGGCGGACAGCAGCCGTCGCCGCTCTGCGGTTTGGTGATCGGCGTGTAGACGCACGCGGCGTTGCAGGCGCCGCCGCCGAGGCTGTCGCTGGTGCAGGGGTTGTTGTCGTTGCAGCTCGTCGGGCAGCTGCCCGCGGCGCCGCCGCCTATCGCAGTGTCGCATTTCTCGCCGGGATCGATCTGGCCGTTGCCGCAGCAGCTGATCTTCTTGGCGATGGCTTGCAGCGCGTTGTTGAGCTGCGTCGAGCTGTTGGCCTGCTCGTAGGCGCCCGTGCCGCCCGCGGCGGCGATGGCGTTGAGCGCGCCCGGATCGACGCCCGCGCCAAAGCCGATGACATAGGTCTTGATGCCCGCGGAGAGCAGCGCCTGCGCCGAGAGCACGGGGTTGCCGCCACACGTCTCTTTGCCGTCGGTCACCAGGATCACGTAGCGCGGGCCGCTGGCCGGCTTGCCCAGCAGGTACTGGCGCGTGTTGTCGAGCGTCGCCCCGATGGGCGTGTTGCCGTCGGGAAACGTCGTCAGCATCGACGTCGAGATCGCCTGCGCCGAGCTGGCGCTGGGCGGCACGTTGAGAAAGCCCTTCTGGCAGGAGCTGCCCGGCCACGCCGGAAACATCACCAGGCCGAAGCCTAGCTGCCCGCCGAAGGCCGCCGTCAGGTTGTTGACCGCCCAGGTCGCCTGCGACCACTTGGTCTGCAGAAACCCGATGCTCTCCTGCATCGAGCCCGAGCGGTCGAGCAGGATGATCGTGTCGGGCACCGCGCCGCAGGTGGCAGCGTGCGCCGGGACAGAAGACACCACAAGGATCGCCAAAATCGTGATGATTGCCCGCATGGACCAGCGCCTGTGCAACAGGCAGGCCCACGTGGCATAACGCGATTACAGGCAGATAGGCTGCCCGCGGTCCGGTTCACTTGATCCCACTCAAGGGTCAGGTGACCCTAGCGGGATCGATCCAGGCGTGATCCTAAGCTGGTGGCCTGGGCCGTCAGACCTAGGCTGGTGTGGGGGTCGGGTTCGAGATGGGGACGAGGATCTGACCCGTGCGCCGACGCTGCAGCTGCTCGCGCGGCACCTGCACGAGCGGCACTTCGCTCGTGGTGTCGCCCAGCACGCGGCTTCGGCGCGCCTGCTGCCCTTCGCGATAGGACAGCGTGTCCGTCGGTCGCTTGCCGACCTTGACGGCCTGGTTGCGCGGCGGCTGATACCTGCGCAGCAGGTATCGCTTGATCGCCTTGGCGTCGTCGACTGTAGCGGTGACGAGCCACAGCACCTGCATGCCCTCGTCGGCCTTGCGCCGCCGCAGCGCCCACAAAAGCTCCGCGCGCAGCCGCCCTGGCTCGGCGTGGCCGACATAGCTGACGCGCATCGCCGCGTCGGCCACCACGTAAACGCCGCTCTCTTCGCCCTCGACGCGCGCCGCGACGTGGCCGCGCGCGGAGAGCCCGCCGATCGCCATCCAGCCGTAGCGGCGCACGATCCGCGGGTCAGACTCGTCGTGAGTGTCCCAGAACATGGAGATCAGAGGGTAGCAGCGGCCAGACGCATTACAACGCGGCCGCTCGAGGCGCTAGCGCTCGACTAGCGCGAGCGCCCAGCTAGCGCTTGATCGTGAACGGCCACTGCAGCCGCGCGGTGCGGCCCTTGAACTTGGGAAAGTCCGCGTTCTTGACGAGCCGCTCGACACACTTGGCCGTCG
>JAGQIK010000609.1 GCA_020431405.1 Myxococcales bacterium | reverse complement strand
CGGCGTTCGGCGCCGGGATCGGTCGGCGTATGGTCGAAGCCCATCATGCGCTGGTGGCGATGCCCAACTTCTAGCATTCACCAGCGCCCGCCGGCGCGCAACTACGCTGTGCTGGCCCCTTCGGCCGCGCCGGCGTCGGCGAGCACCTGCTCGTAGGGCGCACAGCGGCCGCTGGCGAGCATCTCGCGGATCAGCTTTGCGACGGCGGGGCCGACGCCGCGGATTTTTTCGAGCTCGTCGATCAGCGCGCCGCCGGGCGTCTCGCCGAGTAGATCGCGAGCTGGCCGCAGCGCGCGGCCGTCGGCAGCGATGGCACGCGCGGCGCGGCCGTAGGGCGACGGGCGCTCGAGCGCGCGCAGGTAGTGGTCGAGGTGCTCGAGGGTGACGATCACGCGCGAGGTCTCGTCGAGCAGATCCGACCACAGCGCCGCGGGCAGCCGCTGCGGCATCGACAGCCGGCGCGCCGCCGCGGCGGAGCGCAGGGTGACCGCTTCGCTGTAGCCGCGCTGGCTGTTGCCCCAGCGATCGCCGAGCGGATAGAGCGTGCGCGTGGGCTCGAGCAGGCTGGCGTCGTGGCGCGCCAGGGTGCGCAGGTAGTGGTCCTTCTGGCGGCCGGGCTTGAGCGTCATGGTGCTGAAGACGACAAAGCGCGCGCCCGCCTCGCGCAGCGCCTCGACGGTGCGCGCGAGCTGCGCCTCGTCGTCGCTGAGATGCGGCAGCGCCGGCATCAGATACGCGCCGCAGCGCAGGCCGCGCGCGGTGAGCTCGGCAATCGCTTCGAGCCGGCGCCGCGGCGATGGCGCGCGCGGCTCGAAGTGGGCGGCGAGCGTGTCGTCGACGCTGCTGAAGCTGAAGCTGACGATGGCGCGCGAACGCGCGTCGATACGCGACAACAGATCGACGTCGCGCGTGACGAGCACCGACTTGGTGAGCACGTGCACGGGAAAGTCGACCGACGGGTGATCGGCGACGAGCTGCAGCGCGCCGCGCGAGAGCTGGTATTGCTGCTCGAGTGGCTGGTAGGTGTCGGTCACGCCGCCGCCGAGCAGTAGATAGCCGCGGCGAAAGCGGTCGGCGGGTCTGTCCGAGCCGCTGTCGGCCGAGCGTTGGCGGCGCTTGCGTCGCGGATCGAGCTCGCGCGCGAGCAGCGCGAGGGCGTTGGTCTTGACCGAAAGCTCGCTGCCGTAGTCGCCCTCGACGCCGTAGCTGTCGCTGCGCCCGTCGCAGTAGGCGCAGTCGAAGACGCAGCCGCGGTAGAGGTTGAGGTGGTAGGACGAGACAAACCACGAGTCGATGCGCTTGCTCTTGCGCAGCAGCGTTCGGGCTTCGATCTCGCGGACGCTGGGCTTCACGGGGTCGAGGTGCTAGCGCTCGGCCGCGATCACGTAGCGCCCCTTGCTCTTGACCGAGCGCGTGTGCTTGGTCACCGAGCCCGAGAACGTGCACACCAGCCGGCCAGGCGGGCCGAGGAAGCGCAGGATGCGCTTGCGCCGGCCGAGCCCCTCGAGGCAGGCCCTGACGTCATCGCTCGCGCCCTTGTCGATCTTCTGCGCGACCTTGACCACCTTGCCGTGCGCGTCGACGGCGAAGCTGATCTCGCCGGCGATGTCGCCCTCGACGCCGGCCGCCTGAAAGCACTCGACGACACCGGGACAGGCCGAGCGCGGGTAGCGCGTGCTCGCTTCCTTGAGGACCTTGTCGCTCGGCGGCGCGCTGCGCGAGGCGCTGGTGCCAGCTTTCGCCGTGCCGTCGCCGCTGGCGCTGCTGCTGCCGCCGCTGGTACCGCTTGTACCGCTGCCGGCGTTGCCGCCGCCGCGGAGCTTGATGTACGCGAAGGCGCCGCCCGCGATCAGCGCCGCGACGACGGCGAGCACCGCGGGCATGGGCGACTTGCGCTTCTTCGTCGTTTGTCGCGTCTTGGAGCGTTTCTTGGCCATGGAGCGCCTGTAGTATGGAGGTATGAAGATACTAGCGCTTCTTACCCTGACGGTGCTGGCCAGCGCGTGCGTGGTGGGCGAGAGCAAACAGGTCGAGGACAAGGGCGTGGGCGATCAGCGCATCGACTCGCGACGGCCGTCCGACGGCGCGGGTGACGTCACGCGCGACGGCCCGGCGTCGAGCGACAGCACCCTCGACGCGTCACACGAGAGCAATCGAGACGTCAGCCGCGAGCGGCCCAGCGGCGGCGATCTCGGCGCGGACACCACGCGCGACCAGGGCCCCGGCGTTGACCTCCCAGCCGCCGACACCAGCGTCGATCTACCGCTGACCACCGCCACCGTCGCCGTGCCGACGACCTCGACGGCGAGCTCGGCCACCGGCGGCTACAGCACGCTCTTCGGCACCAGCGCGCGCACCTACCAGGTGGCCCTCGCCGCCAGCGCCCTCGGCGCGCTGAGCAGCGGCGCGCGCATCGTCGCGCTCGCCTTTCGCCAGACGTCGTGGTTTGGCGCCGGCGCCGCGCCGGCCTCGACGATCACCTGCGGCAGCTTCGACATCCAGCTCTCGAGCAGCAACAACGCGCCCGGCTCGCTGTCGACGACCTTCTCCGACAACATCGGCGCCGACGTGGTCACTGCGCGAAGCGGCGCGCTATCGATCGCCGCGGCAAGCATGCCGGGTGGCGCGACCCACCCGACGCCCAACGCCTTCGGCGCCGACATCGCCTTCAGCGCGCCCTACACCTACAACGGCGGCGCGCTGCTGATCACGATCCGTCACAGCGGCTGCTCGCAGCAGATCCTGCTCGACTCGGGCTCGCCCGCCTGCAGCGCCTGCCAGGGCCAGGTCGGCACGAGCTACACCGCGACGACCAGCAGCGGCAACAACCCCGCCATGATCACGCGCCTGCGCTACGCGCCTTGATCGCTAGCGCTGCTGCGGGCGCCAGGTCAGCGCCGCGCTCATCACCGGCGCGAGCTTGACCACGCTATCGATGCTGTTGTCATCGCCGTCGCGCGCTTCGAGCTTGCCGTAGGGCATCACGCCGCCGAAGAGGCGCAGGCCGAAGCCCTTGACGATGCCGACGTTGGCGCCGAGGCCGACCTGCGAGGCGAAGTACTTGAAGTAGCCCTCGGGACCGCCCTCGTTCTCGCTGCGCGCGTACCACCACAGACCGGAGATGCTGCCTTCGCCGAACAGCTCCACGCGCCGGTTGACCTTGTAGCCCACCGTCACGCGGCGCGGCAGCAGCGCCTCGACGTAGAGCCCCGCGCCCTGCGGCCGATACACCACGCCGAGCACCGGCGTCGGCACGTAGGCGCCGAACTGGCGGTTGACCGCCACGCCGGCGAGCAGCAGCCAGTTGTCCGACGGCGACCAGCTGAGCGTGGCGCGGCCCTTGAGCACGAAGTCCTCGGCGGCGATGTCGCGCATGTCCGAGGCGAGCGTCGGCGCGACGTGAACGGCGAAGCTCCAGCGGCGGCCGAGGCCCTGCACCCAGGACAGCTGCGTCGACAGCTGGTGCAGGTTGCGCGTGACGGTGCTGAACGTCGGCGCCGACAGCGAGAAGCTGTGCAGTTGATACCCAGCGCCGACAAGCAGCGCGCCGCTGCCGTATCGCAGCAGCGGTAGGGCGACGCGCGCGCGCAGCGTCTGCAGCGAAAGCTCGGCGCCGTCCGGGCCGCGATCGAGCGCGCCGCCGCCCTGCAGGTCGTAGGCGACCTCGGCGGCCGCCGGCTTGGGCGCGAGGCGCGCGGCGTGGTTGAGCGTGAGCGGTGCGGCGCTGCCGACGTGGCCGTGGCAGATCACGGCGGCGGCAGCGAGGACGGCGAAGGCGACGGGGGTGTTGCGGTGGTTCATGAGGCGCTCCATCTGAGGCATGGTTCGTTTCGTTGAGTGGCCGTTAGAGCAAGGGTGGGGCCAGCGAGAGCAGTCTGGGATTTCGGCGGGTTGGCTGCGGTGCTGGGCGAGCGCGTTACGCGCTCGTAACCTCGCCGAGCGCCGCGTTACCGGCGCCGGACGCGCTGTCTGCGCGGCGACGGGCGCGGGCGAGGGCGCCGCCGAAGATGACGGCCAGCACGCCGGCGACCGCGCTGCCGCCGAGCACGCCGACTTTGGCCAGCGCGATGCTGGCCGCGCTGCTGAAGGCCAGCTCGGCGATGAAGATCGCCATCGTGAAGCCGACGCCGCCGAGCAGGCCGACCACGCACAGGCCGCGAAAGTCGACGCCATCGGGCAGCCGACACAGGCGCAGCCGCACGGCGAGCAGCGACAGCGCGACGATGCCGAGGGGCTTTCCGAGCACCAGGCCGAGCGCCACGCCGAGGCTCACCGCGCTGGCACCGACCGGCGCGAAGTCGACGCCGGCGAGGCTCACGCCGGCGTTGGCCAGCGCGAAGAGCGGCAGGATGACGAACGCGACCCAGGGGTGCAGGTTGGCCGGTCCGCGCACGGTCGGCGAGAGGGCCTCGCGTTCGGCGAAGCGCACGCGCCTGAGCGGCTCGACGAGGGCGTGCTCGTCATCGCCGTGCTCGCCGGCGCAGCGCGACAGCTCGTCGAGCGCGCCACGCGCCATGGCGACGGCGGCTTGTCCGTCGAGCCAGGCGCGCGCCGGCGCGCTGAGCCCGACGATGACGCCCGCGAGCGTCGGGTGGATGCCCGTGCTGTGCAGGCCGTGCCACAAAAGCGCCAGCGGCACCAGATAGACAAAGCCAGGCCGCACGCCGGCGCGGCGGAAGGCAAACAGCACCAGCAGGCCGACGGCGATCCAGGGCACGCCGGCCGCCGACAGCGACGACGAGTAGAAGACGGCGATGACGATCACCGCGCCGATGTCGTCGATGATCGCCAGCGCCAGCAACAGCGCGCGCAGCGACGGCGGCAGGCCGCGGCCGAGCAGCGCCAGC
Source organism: Myxococcales bacterium (assembly GCA_020431405.1). Lineage (GTDB taxonomy): Bacteria > Myxococcota_A > Polyangia > JAGQIK01. The sequence goes on along the minus strand of JAGQIK010000609.1, from coordinate 12,681 downwards.
ACGCCGACGGCGAAGGCGATGTCGGTGGCCATCGGCACACCCCAGCCGCTCAGGCCGGGCTTGCCCGCGTTGATCGCGGCGAAGACGAGCGCCGGCGCGATCATGCCGCCCAGCGCGGCGGCGACGGGCAGCGCGGCGCGGCGCAGATCGCGCAGCTCGCCGACCACGAGCTCGCGCTTGACCTCGAGGCCGACGACCAGAAAGAAGATCGTCATCAGCACCTCGTTGACGAGGAAGTGCAGCGTGACCTCGCTCTTGGCGGCGCCAAAGCCGAGCGTCAGCTTGCTGTGAAGCAGGTGCGTGTAGCTCTTGGCCCACGGCGAGTTGGCCCACAGCAGCGCCGCGGCGGCGGCGACCATCAGCAACACGCCGGCGAAGGTCTCGCGGTGTGTCAGCCGCGCGAGCGCAGCGCGGGCACGGCTGGCGAGCTGGTGTGCGCGCGCCGAGCTTCCAGGCGGGGGTGTGGGGTGGGGATGCTGCGAGCTGTGCATGATGGCTCCTCGTGTTGGCCGTTTCGGCGCATGCGAGGAGCAAGGGCTGGGCCAGCGGCCAAAGCAGCCAAAGGGGCGAGATCGCGCGCGCGCGCGCGAGCGCAGCGTTACGGCGTCGAAACGTCGTCGCGCGAGCGCGTTACGTGCTCGGCCGCGTCGGCGAAGCGATAGAGGCTGACCAGGCGCGCGACGAGCACCGCGATGAACATCACGCCGGTGACCGACTCGAACATCGTCAGCGCGCGCGCTACCGGCGAGACGGGCGTGATGTCGCCGTAGCCGAGGGTCGTCAGCGTGCTGACGCTGAAGTAGAGCAGGTCGCTGCGCTGCACCGCGGCGCGGCCGGCGCGCGCGGCGTCGATGTAGAACGCCTTGGCGTCGAGGCTGAGCACCAGCGCGTAGAGCGCGGCGAAGGTCAGCGCCAACAGCAGGTAGATCGCGATGGCGCCGGCGATGCGGTCGGCGTTGACCGCGCGGTCGCGGCGAAAGACGTGGCTGGCGAGCGCCGCGACGAGCACCACGCAGAACGGCACCGCCGAGACGAGCGCTGCTTGCGCGAGCCACGGTGGCGGCTCGAACAAAAGCCCGCTCCAGTGAAGCAGCACGTCGGGGGCACCGAGCGCGAGCGCCAGCCAGAACAGCGAGCGGCGGGTGGCTGCAAAGAAGACGGCGGCCACCAGCAGCAGGGTGGTCAGCGTGCCGAACAGCGGCGCGCTGCCGGCGTCATCGGCGCGCATGGCGCGCGCCAGCGCCACCGCGGCGAGGGCTGCCAGCAGCACCGTGCAGGCGAAGGGGCGCAGGCGGGATTGCAGTCTCTGGATCATCGCGCGTCCTGCCGGTTAGCCGTCGTAGCGATAGCCCTTGAAGCTGACGCGGAAGAGCAGGCAGTAGAGCGCCGGCACCACGCCGAGGGTCAGCACCGTGGCGAAGCTGAGGCCGAAGATGATCGAGATCGCCATCGGCTCCCACATCGGGCCGCCGCCGAGCCACAGCGGAAAGAGCCCGGCCACCGTGGTGAAAGTGGTGAGCAGGATCGGGCGCAGTCGCTGCTGCGCCGCGCAGATGATGGCGTGCGCGGGGCTGCAGCCGTTCTCCTCGATCTCGATCTTGACGCGATCGAGCAGCACGATGGCGTTGTTGATGACGATGCCGAACAGCGAGACCACGCCGAGCAGCGTCATGAAGCCGAAGTACGAGCCGGCGCCGAGCAGGCCGAGCACCACGCCGATGAGTCCGAGCGGCAGCGTGATGAGGATGATCAGCGGGCGGCGGATCGAGTTGAACTGCAGCACCAGCAGCAAGATGATGATGCCGGCGGCGATGGGCATCTGCTCGTTGATCGACTTGTTGCCCTTCTTGCTGCTCTCCGCTTCGCCGGCCAGCTCGTAGCGCGTGCCGAGCGGCCAGCTTTGCTTCTGCTTTTCGAGCCACGGCACGATGGCGGCGTTGACCTTGGAAGCGAGCGCGCCCTGAGCGAGGTTGGCGTTGACCGTGATCGCCTGCGCGCGGTTGTAGCGGATGCGCTTGGCCGGCTCGTAGGCCAGGCGCACGTCGGCGATCTGCGCCAGCGGCACGCTGCGGCCAGTGGCCTGAGCGAAGATGCCGAGGGTAGCGATCTTCTCGACGTCGTCGCGGTCGCGAAGCTGCGCGCGCAGCACCACCGGGATGACCTTGTTGCCCTCGCGATACTGCGTCACCTCGAGGCCGGAAAAGAGCGTCTGCAGCGAGACGGCGACGTCCTGGCTGCTGACGCCGGCGCGGCGCGCGCGCGCCTGGTCGACGTCGATGACGACCTTCTTGCCGCGCAGACCCCAGTCGTCGTTGACGCCGACGGCGCCCGGCACGCTGCGCAGCTGGGTCTTGACCTGCTCGGCGAGGCGCAGAAGCGACGTCGTGTCTTTGCCGACGAGGCGCACCTGCACCGGGTACTTGACGGGGGGGCCGGTCTGGCGCGGACGCACTGTGACCTGCACCTGCGGCATCAGCTCGGCGACGCGGGTGCGCAGCCGCTGCATGATCTTGGGCATCGCCTGGTAGCTCGAGGCGGTCATGACCATGATCGCGTAGGACGAGCGCGGCGACTCGGGGTTGTAGCCGAGGTAGAACTTGGGCGCGCCCTTGCCGATGTAGCTGGCCCAGGTGCTCACGCCGTCGGGGCGCGTCTTGCTGGCGCGCAGCTCGCGCTCGACGAGCGCCTCGATGCGGCGCACCACGCGCTGCGTCTCTTCGATGGCGGCGCCGGTCTGAAGCTCGACCTCGGCGGTGAAGGTCGGTCGGTCAGAAGGCGGAAAGAACAGCTTTGGCACCTTGGAAAAGCCTTTGACGGCGCCGAAGAGGGCCACGGCGACGATGGCGAGCGTGACCAGCGGGCGGCGAACGAACAAGAGCAGCCCGCGGCGGTAGCCACGATAGAAGCGCGACTGAAAGCCGTCGCGTGTCTCGTCGGCGTCGCGCTTTTTGGGCGAGACCTTGAGCAGCTTGGCGCAAAGCAGCGGCGTCATGGTCAAAGACAGCACCCACGACGAGAGCAGCGCGATGGTGACGACGATGAAGAGCGACGCCGTGTACTCGCCGACGGCCGACTTGGCCATGAAGATCGGAAGGAACGCCGCCGAGGTGGTCAAAGACGAGGTCAGCAGCGGCACGCGCAGCTCCTGCGCCGATGCGATAGCTGCAGCCTTGGCCTCGATGCCTTGTTCCATGCGCACCAGCGTGGCCTCGGCCATCACCACCGCGTTGTCGACGAGCATGCCGAGGGCGATGATCAGCGCGGCGAGCGAGATCTGATCGAGGCCCACGCCGAGCACCGACATCACCAGCAGGCTCGCCATCATCGCTGTCGGGATCAGCGCCGAGACGACCAGGCCGGTGCGCAGGCCGAGAAAGAGGATCATCGAGGCCATCACGACGGCGATGGCCTGCAGCAGGCTCGAGGTGAAGCCGCTGACCACGTCTTGTACGTCTTTGGGCTGGAAGTTGACGACGCCGAGGGTGACGCCGACGGGCGTGCCGGCCTCGATCTTGGCCATCGTGGCCTTGACCTGCTTGCCCAGCTCGATGACGTTGCCGCCCGCGCGCAGCGAGATGGCGAGCACCAGCTCGCTGACCTGCGGCGCGCAGCGGCGCTCGTCGCCGTTGCGCTTGTTGTTGTTGTTCGGGGCGGCGATCGCCACGCAGCGGCCGCGGGTGCCGCACTGCGCGTCACGCTGGCAGCGCACGGCGAAGCGGCCGGCCATGGCGCGCAGCTTGGCGCCGTCGCCGAGCGAGACCTTGTCTTTGGCGGGGTCGACCGTGGCGCGGCGAATGCGCACGAGGTCGCGCAGGTAGACGACCTTGCCGTCCTTGCCGGGCAGCTCGATGACGGTCTTGCCGATGGCCGCGACGCTGTCGAAGTTTCCGCTCGGCTCGATGGCGACGCGCTCTTTTCCGTGATGCAGGCTGCCGCCGGGGATCACGATGTTTTGTTTTTCGAGGATGCTGCGCAGCTTTGCCGGCGAGAGGCCGACCTCGGCGAGGCGCGCGGCGTCGTACTCGACGAAGACGCGCTCGTCCTGCGCGCCGTAGATCTCGACCTTGGCCGCGTCGCCCAGAGCCAAAAGCGCGTCGCGCGCGTCGTCGGCGATCTGTTTCAGCTCGGCGTAGCTCAGGCCGTCACCGGAGAGGCCGAGCACGATGCCGAAGACGTCGCCGTACTCGTCGTTGACCTGCGGCTTGCGCACGCCGGCGGGCAGCTTGGCCGCCTCGCGCTCGACCTTGCGGCGCAGCGCGTCCCAGATCGGGCGCATCTTTTTGTACTGCTCTTTGACGGCGACGTTGATGACGCTGATGCCCGTGCGCGAGGTGCTCGTCACGCTCTCGATCTCGGGGATCTCCTGGATCGCCTTCTCCAGCGGATCGGTGACGAGCTTCTCGACGCGGTCGGGCGAGGCGCCCGGAAAGAACGTCGTCACCAGTGCGTTGCGCACGATGAAGCCGGGGTCTTCGGCGCGGGGCAGGCTGCGGAAGGCGAGCCAGCCGCCGACCACCAGCAACAGCAGGACGACGGCGGTGACGCGCGTCTTGTCGATGGCGTAGCGTGTCATCGCGCACCCCCGACCTGCAGGCGAACGACTTGTCCGTGGCGCACGAAACGCAGCCCGGCGTTGACGAGCTTGTCGCCGGCGCGAAGGCCGTCGGTGACGACGATGCCGCCGCGCGCCAGCGCGCCGGTTTTTACCGCGCGCCGTTCGATGGTGACCGTGCGTTTGTCTTTGCCGCTGCGAACGACGAAGCAGTAACGGCCTTTGCCGTCCTCGAGCACGGTGTGTGCGGGCACGATCACGCGCGCGGTCGGGGCGCTCGCGGCGGCGCGCTTGCCGGCGCCGACCTCGATCTCGGCCGACATGCCGGCGCGCACGGCCTCGACGCCAGGCGTCGCGGCGAGCTTGGCCGTCACCGGATAGGCGGTGCTCTTTTTGACCGTCGCCGGCGCGATCTCGGTGATGGTCGCGCTGAAGCGCTTGTTGCCGAGCGCCGAAAAGCGCGCGCTGATCGTGTCGCCGCGGGCGAAGGTTCCGACGAGCGCCGCCGGCACGTTGAAGGTCACCTCGGCCGTGCCGCCCGAGTTGAGCGTCACCACGGCCTGACCGGCGCGCACGTTCTCGTTGACCTTGACCGGCACCTCGGCGACGGCGCCATCGCGCGGCGCGCGCAGCGTGCAGTACGACAGCTGCTTGCTGGCGAGCGCTGCGCGCTGGCTGGCGACCTGCACGCTGGCGCGCGCCGAGTCGGCGGCCATGCGCGCCGCGTCGAGGTCCTTGAGCGCGATGCTGCGGTTGGCGTAGAGCTTTCGCGCGCGCGTGTAGTCAGCGCGGGCCTTGCGAAGCTGCGCGCGCGCCTGCTGCGCGCCGGCCTGCGCCTCGCGCACCTTGAGGCGATAGTCGCTGGGGTCGAGCGCGGCGATAAGCTGGCCGCGCATCACGCGCGCGCCGACCTTGACCGCGACACGCGCCACCGAGCCCGCGACCTTGAAGCTGAGCGCGGCGGCGACGCCGGCCTTGGCCACGCCCGAGAAGCTATGGCGCTGCGCGGCGCCGCTCGCGCGCACGGTCTCGACGCGCACGAGGCGCGGCGGTTTGGCGGCGGGCTTCTTGTCGCCGCCGCAGCCTGCGCCGGCGATGCAGACGCTGGCGCTCGCGACGACGATGGCGAGGGCGAAGGTTGGGCTGTTGCTGCGGGTGGTCATTGTCTCGCTCCTTGGCGTTTGATCTGGACGTCGGCCCGGCTGCGGCTAGCGCGTCGCCTGGGCGTGTTTTTCGAGGCGATGCAAAAAGCGCGCACGCTGGGCGGCGCTGGCGAACAGCTCGAAGCGGCCGCTGGCGCGCTGCAGCTCGACGAGGCTCTCGAGGTAGTCGAAGCGTGCCGTGGTCGCGCGCAGGCGCGCCTGCTGCGCGTTGTTCTGCGCGTCGAGCAGCGTGATCGTGGTGACGGTGCCGCGCGCGTAGGCGTCCTGCGCGATGACGAGCTGCGCCGAGGCGGCTTTGGCCGCGCTTTGGCTGAGGGCGATGTTGCCGTAGGCGGCGCGCGTGCGCGCCAGCGCGGCGCGGATGCGGGCTTCGATCTTGAGCGCGGTGGAGCGGCGCTGTTCGGCGAGCTGCCCCAGCTCGTGGCTTGCCTGGTCGCGCTCGCGGCTCTGACGAAGGCCGGTGAACAGCGGCACGTTGAGGCCCACGCCGACGTACCAGGAAAGGCGCGGCGCCTCGGGCACGCTCAGCGGGCTGTTTCCGGGGCCGCTGATGTTGGCCAGCGGGCTGTCGCCCTGCACGCGGTAGGCCTGGTACGAAAGCTCGCCTTGCAGCTTGAGCTGCGGCAGCCACAGCGCGCGCTTGCGCGAGACGAGCTCGCGCTTCTTGGCGGCGATGGCCGCGTCGAGCTGCTTGAGCTCGGGCGCGCGGCGCTTGCCCTCGGCGACGGCGAAGTCGGCGAAGCGGCGAAAGCGCGCCGGCGTCTCGAGGAACGGTCGCAGCGTGGCGAAGGCCGGCGGCAAGGCGCGGTCGTTGGCCTGGGGCGCCGCGAGGCGCGGCAGGTTGGTCGCTGGCAGGCGCAGAAGCTGGGCCAGCTTGGCGCGCGCGCCGCGAAGCTGCGCATCGGCCGAGAGGGCGCGGCTGCGATCGCCGGCGAGCTGGCTCTGCCAGCGGTAGACGTCGCTCTTGCTGATGTCGCCGCTCTTGTTGCGCAGCTTGGCGCGCTCGAGGTTCTCGTCCGACAGCTGCGCGCTGCCGCGCGCCACGGTGAGCGCAGCCTCGCTGCGCAGCACGCCGAGGTAGGTGCGCGCGGCCTCGGCGACGATGTCGAGCTCGAGCGTGTCGAGACCGTGCTGGCGCGCGCGCTGGGTGCGCTTCTGGATCGTGATGTTGGCTAGCGCTGGCTCGACAAAGAGCGTCTGGTCGAGGCGCAGGGCGAGCTTGCCGGCGTGCTGCGGCTGCGTGCCGAGGCTGGCGTCGGCGCTCTCTTTGCGGATCGTGCGGTGGTTGGCGGAAAAACCAACCTGCGGCATCCAGGCGGCGTAGCTCTGGCGCACCTTCTCGGCGCCGGCGGCGACGCCGCGCTGCGCGGCGCGGATGTCGAGGTTGCGCTGCAGGGCGGTGCGCATGGCGCCAGCGAGGGTCAGTGCAGCCTTGGCGCTGCCCTTGGCGGCGGCGCCGCGCATCACCTCGGCGTAGGACAGCACGCGCCACGACGGCGAAAAGCCGACGGCGCGCGCGGCGTCGAGGTTGATGATCAGCTTGCGCTGGCGCTCGAGCGCGATGGTGAACGTCTCGGGACGCTCGCCGCGCCCGACGCGCTCGAGATCGATCGCCACCCGACGGGCGACGCGCAGCAGATCGACGCCGCGACTCTGCGTGGCGACGGCGCCCTGCACGAGCTCGGCGCGACCGAGCTGCGAGAAGGTCACGACCTTGCGCTGGCGCAGGCCGCGCAGCAGCTTGGCGCGCTCGGCGTGCGAGAGGCGCGGCATCGGCGCCAGGTAGACGGCGCGCGCGTCGCTTGGCAGCTTGGCGAGCGTCGACGCGGCGTCGGCGCCGGCGGCGACGAGGCGCACGCGCAGGCCGAGCTTGGCGGCGGCGCCGGCGATGGCGGCGCGCATGCTCGGCGCGGCGGTGAGGAGCTCGGCGTCGATCAGCACGTGCTGCGTGGTCGTCTTGGAGACGAGCTGTGCGAAGGCGCGCATGTCCTCGACGAAGGCGCCGCTGTAGACGAGATAGCCGAGGTTGGGTTTGCCCGAGACCTTGCCGGCACGCGGCATCGGCGCGAGGCGCGGGTCGATGGCCAGCGGCGCGAGCACGGGCTTGGAGAGCGTCGCGCGCGCGGCCATGTCGAGCGCGCCGAGCGGACCGAAGCTGAGCACCACGTCGACGTCGGCGTCGGCGAGAAGCTGCGTGTTGGCGGCGGCGATGGCGCGCCGGTCGTGCTTGCCATCGATCTGCTTGTCGTCGACGAAGCGCACGCCGCGACCGCCGGCGGTGACGGCCTTGGCCTCGGCCTTGAGGCGCGCGAGCAGCCGCGCGAGGGCGGGCCGCGGCGCCCCGTCGAGCACGACGGCGACGCGAAGCGGCGCCTTCTTGGCGGCGGCATGCGCTGGCGCGCTGGCGATAACAAGGACGACGAGGGTGGCGAGGGTGACGATGCGTTGGCTCATGACAGGTGCTCCGCGTGTTCGGCGCAGCACATGAGCAACGGCGGTGCCACCGCGGTGGCGCGCGCTAGAGTCCTGTTATTGCGCAGCTATTGGGGCAGCCAGCGCAGATCGCTCGCGCCGCAGGTTACGACGTCGTAACGTCGCGGGCGGCGCAGTTACGGCGCCGAAACGCGAGGAGCCTCCGTGAGCTTGCAGCTGCTCTTGGTCGACGACGAGCCGACGATCCGGCTGACCCTCGGCGACGCCCTCGCCGACGCGGGCTACGAGGTCACGCTCGCCGCCGACGGCGCCGAAGGGCTCGCCAGCGCGCGCGCCGGCGCCTTCGACGTGGTGATCAGCGACATCCGCTTGCCCAAGCTCGACGGCCTCTCGCTGTTCGAGACGCTGCGCGTCGAGTCGCCCGAGACCGACGTCATCTTGATCACGGCCTACGGCGATGTCGCCGACGCCGTCGCCGCGCTCAAGTCCGGCGCCGCCGACTACCTGACCAAGCCCTTCGAGCACGACGAGATCTTGCTGCGCTTGCGGCGCATCGCCGAGCGGCGCCAGCTCGGCGCCGAGCTTCGCGCCGCGCGCGCAGCGCTCGCCGAGCACCAGCCCGACGAGATCATCGGTCGCTCGCCGCCGATGCAGCGCCTCAAGAAGCTCATCGCCACCGTAGGGCGCAGCGACGCCTCGGTGGTCATCACCGGCGAGAGCGGCACGGGCAAAGAGCTCGTGGCGCGCGCGCTGCACGCGCGCAGCCCGCGCGCCGCGAAGCCGTTCGTCGCCGTCAACTGTGCGGCGTTTCCCGAGACGCTCATCGAGGCCGAGCTCTTCGGCCACGAAAAAGGCGCCTTCACCGGGGCGACGACGCGCCGCGAGGGGCGCTTTCAGGCGGCGCACGGCGGCACGCTGCTGCTCGACGAGGTGGGCGAGATCCCGCTCACGGTGCAAGCCAAGCTGCTGCGCGTGCTGCAGGAGGGCGTCATCGAGCCGCTCGGCGCGGGCAAGCCCGTCGCCGTCGACGTGCGCGTGCTTTCGGCGACGCACCGCGACCTCAAGGCGATGATCGCCGAGCGCAGCTTCCGCGAAGACCTCTACTTTCGGCTCAAAGTGCTCGAGCTCGAGGTGCCGCCGCTGCGCGATCGCCAGAGCGATCTGCCGCTGCTCGTCGAGCACTTCCTGCAGGCGCAGAGCGGCGCCACGCGCGACGCGCTGCCGCGGCTGACGCCGCGCGCCTGGACGGCGCTCTCGGCCTACGGCTTTCCCGGCAACGTGCGCGAGCTCGAGCACGCCGTGCGCCACGGTCTGGTGCTCGCCAGCGGCGGCGCCATCGACGCGCCGCACCTGCCGGCAGACATCGTCGGAGAGCTCAGCGGCGATCTCGACGCGGCCGACGTCAGCGACGCGGGCCTCGACGTCGAGCCGCTCAAGAAGGCGCTCGAGCGCTTCGAGCGCACCTACCTCGAGCGCGTGCTGGCGCACGCCGACGGCAAAAAGACGCGCGCCGCCGAGCTGCTCGGCATCTCGCGCAAGACGCTGTGGGAGAAGCTCAAGGCCTACGAGCTCGACGGCGGGTCCTAGGCCGCGTCGCGCGTCGGCAGGATCACGCGAAAGCTCGAGCCAACGCCCGGCGTGCTGTCGACCTCGATGCGCCCGCCGTGCTCGTGCACGATGCGGTGCGCGATGGACAGTCCGAGGCCCGTGCCGACCTTGACACCCTTGGTCGTAAAGCCGGGGTCGAAGATCTTTTCGAGATGCTCGGCGGCGATGCCGCGCCCGCTGTCGCTGATGGCGACGACGATGCAGCCGTCACGCTGCGAGGTGCTTACCGTGACGTGGCCGTGGCCGTCGATGGCGTCGACGGCGTTGACGAGCAGGTTCATGAAGACTTGGTTGAGCTGGCTGGCGTGACAGCTCAGCTTGGGCAGCTCGGCGAGCTCGCGCCGCACCTCGATGCGTCCCTTGAGCTCGTGGTGCAGCAGCGTCAACGCGCTGTCGATGCCCTCGTGCAGGTCGACCTCGTCGCGTTGTGCGCGGTCGAGCCGCGCGAAGGTGCGCAGGCTGGAGAGGATGTTGTTGATGCGGCTGGCCGCCTGGTAGCTGATGCCGCTCATCGACGTCATGCTGTCGGCGAGCCGGCGCGCGCGGCGGCCCGCGTCGCTGTCGCCTGCCTGCTCGCTGAGCGTCTCGACGAGCGCCTGCAGCTTGCCGAGGGCGCGCTGCGAGGTCTCGGTGTTGGCGCGCAGCGCGCCGAGCGGCGTGTTGATCTCGTGGGCGATGCCAGCGACGAGGTTGCCTAGCGACGCCATCTTCTCCTGCAGCAGCAGCTGCTCTTGCGCCTCTCGAAGCTCGCGCAGCGCCGCTTCGAGCGCGGCGTTCTTTTGCGACAGCTCGGCGGTGCGCTTCGCCACGCGATCGGAGAGCGTCGTGGCGTGCGCTTCGATCTCGTCGTGGGCGCGCGCGTTGGCGATCGCGACGGCGGCGTGATCGGCGAAGGTGCGAAACCACACGAGGCTGTCCTCGTCGAGGTAGGCGCGCGAAAAGAGCGCGATCACGCCGAGGCGCGTGTCGCGAAAGATCAGCGGTTGGCCGGCGAAGGCGGCGATCCCCTCGTCGACAGCCCAGTCGGGTCGCGCGAACCAGTCGGCGCCGTCGAGGTCGGACAGCAGCACCGCCTGGCGCGAGGCCGCCACGCGGCCGACCTTGCGCACGCCGAGCGGGATGCGGCGAAAGTCGCCATCGAGGCGCTCCCAGCGCACGCTCGGATCGACGCGCGAGCAGCCGGCGCTCGCCGAAAGATGAAGACACGCGCTGCGCTCGGAGCACTCCGCGGCGACGGGACAGCCGCTTTCGCACTGGTCCGCGGGCGCCTCGAGCCAGATACGCGCCAGCGCTACGCCGGGCAGCGAGAGCATCGCGTCGGTGATGGCGCGCAGGGTGTCAGGCAGCGAGCGCGCCTGCGAGATCGAGAGCGTGATGGCGTGAAGCGTGCGCGGGTCCATCCCGCTGAACGGTACCACGCGTTTGAGAGCGATCTGTGCCATGCGCTGCGCACGTAGCAATGGCCGTACCGCGCCGCGCGTTCACCGCGTTCGCATTGTTGCGGCGCGGCGTTGCGGCGCGCTGTTGCGGCGCGTTGCCGTTTCGCCAGCGTAACCGCCGGACGTGGCGCTGTTACGCGCCCGAAACGCGCGCGTCGTCGCTGTCGCCTCGCGAAGCCGCCAGTGGCAGCCACACGCGAAACGTCGCGCCCTCGCCGCGCGCGCTCTCGACGTCGATGCGGCCACCGTGCTCCTGCACGATGCGGTGCGCGATGGACAGGCCGAGGCCGGTGCCGACCTTGACGCCCTTGGTGGTGAAGCCTGGGTCGAAGATCTTGTCGAGATGCTCGGCGGCGATGCCGCGTCCGCTGTCACGGACGCTGACGACGATGCAGTCGTTGGCCAGCTCGGTGCGCACGGTGATGTCGCCTTCGCCCTCGATGGCGTGCGCGGCGTTGACCAGCAGGTTCATGAAGACCTGGTTGAGCTGGCTCGGGTAGCAGCGCAGCCGCGGCAGCTCGGCGAACTCGCGGCGCACCTCGATGCGCCCGCGCAGCTCGTGGTGCACCAGCGTGAGCGTGCTCTCGAGGCCCTCGTGCACGTCGACCTCGTCTTGCTGCGAGCGATCGAGCCGCGCGAAGGCGCGCAGGCTGGAGACGATCTCTGTGATGCGCTGCGAGGCCTTGTGGCTGATCGTGCCCATGGAGAGCACGCTCTTGGCCAGCCGCCGCGCGCGGCGCGCCTCGCCCGAGTCGTCGCCGCCGAGCAGGCTATCGAGCAGCGCCTGCAGCTTGTCGAGCGCGCCCAGCGAGGTCTCGGCGTTGGCCTTCAGCGCGCCGAGGGGCGTGTTGATCTCGTGGGCGATGCCGGCGACGAGGTTGCCCAGCGAGGCCATCTTCTCCTGCACCAAGAGCTTGTCTTGCGTCTCGCGAAGCTCGGTCAGCGCGCGCTCGAGCGCCTCGTTCTTTTCGCGCAGCTCGGCGGTGCGCTGCTCGACGCGCTCGGAGAGCGTGGCGTTGTAGGCCTCGAGCTGCGCGTAGAGGCGTGCCTTCTGCACGGCGCCGGCGCTCTGCGAGGCGAGCAGCGCGACCAGCTCGGCGCGCTCGGGCGAAAACGCGCCGTCGACGAGGTTGTTTTCGAGATACAGCACGCCGACCAGCCGTGCCTGGTCAGTCAGCGCGACGCACAGAAGCGAGCGCGGCTCGTTGGCGACGATGTACGGGTCGCGGTTGAAGAGCGCCTCGTCGGCGGCGCGCGCCAGCACCACCGGCTCGCGCGTGCGCGCGACGTAGTTGATCACCGCCAGCGGCAGCCGCTCGGGGTGCGGCGCGGCTGACTCGAGGCGCACCGGCTCCTCGGCGGCGCCGTCGAGCCAGGCCTGCACCGCGAGCTCGCCGTCGTCGGCGAGCAGCAGCGCGCCGCGCTCGGCGCCCGCGTTGGCCAACACGATCTGCATCAACGCGCGCTGCAGGCGCGGAAGCTCGAT
>JAGQIK010000608.1 GCA_020431405.1 Myxococcales bacterium | reverse complement strand
CTGGCTCGGCACGCGCGCGCTCGAGCTGCCGCGCGTCTCGCTGGCGGTCTCGTCGCTGGTGTGGACGGTCTTCGCGCCGCCGCGCAACATCTACGGCGCGTTGTCGGTGCGCGGCGGCAGCCAGACGCTCTACGGGCACCTGCGCTGGCAGCGGCCGGCGGTCAGCGGCAACGCCGACGCGAGCGACGACGGACAGAGCGGCGGCGCGGTCGGCGCGGTCAACACCACGCAGGCCGATCTCGACGCGAGCAGCGGCTCGGGCGGCGCCATGCCCGTGCGCATCAAGGTGCCCAAGCGCGGCACGCGCCTCGAGGTGGCGCGCTACTGGGTGCGGCGCGCCGAGCCTATCGGCGCGCGTCTGCCGTTCATCTCGCGCTCGGCGCTCTATCCGGGCGTCGGCGCGGCAGCGCTGCTCTACCTCGCCGCGCTGCTCTTGCTGCTGCGCCGCGCGGGCCGCTGGCCACTGCGCGTCATCACGTCGCTGGTGACGCTCGGCGCGGGCGCGCTGCTATGGCGCACCCTCGGCGCCCGCGCCGTGGTGGGCCTGGCGCTGCTGGTGCTGCTCGTGCAGGGCCTGCGCGGCGGGGCGCTGCTCGGCGCGGCCAGCAGCGTGCTGGTCTGGGCGCGTGGGCTGCGCCGGCGCTTCGCCGAGCGCGAGCGCCCCGAGCCGGCGCCCGGGCGCTCGGCGGGCTTGCGGCAGCTGCTGTTGTTCGCGGCGCTGGCCCTCGCCGTCACGGTCGTCGTCACGCAGGCGGTGAAGCTTCTGGTGGTCTTGCTATAGTCCCGCCCATGCCAAAGCAGATCTCCTGGTACTACCACCGCAAGGGCTGAACGAGCTGCATCAAGGCGTCCAGGTTTTTGGATGCCAAGCACGTCAAGATCGGCGAGACCATTCCCGCGAGCCGCAAGCTCGGACGCGAGCGCGCCGAGGAGCTTTGCGACAGCGCCAGCCGCATCATCATCGCCAAGGGCAAGAAGATCGACGACTTCGATCCGCAGCGCGACGACCGCGAGACGATCATCGAAGCGATGCTCGGACGCACGGGCAACCTGCGCGCGCCGCTCGCCGTGGTCGGCGACGTGGTGCTGGTGGGCTTCAACGAAGGCAGCTACGGCGACGTGCTGCTCTAGCATCGCGTGGCATAGAGGGCGGCATAGATGTCGGGCGACTGCAGCCGCTGCTGTACGGCGTGCCGGCTCGTGCACTCGGGGGCCGCGCGCCGCTGCCGCTTCTGCCGCGCCCCGCTCGCCGAGCTGCGCGAGCTGGTCAGCAGCGCGCGGCGCCGGCGGCTCGAGCGCCGCACCGTCACCAAGCGCGGCTGGCGCTGGTTCGACGTGGTGCTGGCGGTGGTGGCCGTGCTGGGGCCCCTTCAGGTCGAGCGACGCCACCCGTCGTGGTTCGTTCCGGCGCTGATCGCCGCCGTCGGGCTGTGGGCGCTGGTGCGCCTCGTCGTGTGGTTCTTCTCGCGCTATCGGCTCGTGTGGGCGAGCGGGCCGCCGCGCGTCGACGCGGTGGTGTTCCCGGCGCGCGCGCGTCGCGGCGATAGCGAGCGCGGCGGCGTCGCGCGCGGCCTGGGCGCCACCGTCGACGCGCACCTGGTCGAGCGGCGCTGTCTGGCCGCCTCGCTGCTGCTCGAGCCGCAGGGCGAGCCGGGTCGCTGCCGCTTGCGCTCGGCGCGCGCCGCGGAGTTTCTGGTCGAGGACGGCGACGACGTGTTCGTCGTGCGCGGCGAGATCGTGCTCGAGGGGCCGGCCTCCGACGAGGCCGAGGCAAAGCCGGCCGAGACCGCCGCGGCGCTCGATACGACGTCGCTCGACGCGATCTGGCTCGACGGCGCGCGCCTGCGCGAGGTGCTGCTGCAGAATCGCAACCGCGTCGAGGTGCGCGGCGGGCGCCCGCGCGAGGCGCAGGTCGAGGCGCTGCGCAAGCGCGGCCGCTCCAGTGCCGTGCTGGTCATCGAGGCCAGCGCCGACGCGCCGGTCACGGTCACCGTGGTGGCCAAGGGGAGCTGAGGCGCCACCGCCGCCGCGAGGCAGCGCCGGTGGTGGCAAGCGGTTTGCACAATCGAGTGCGTGAGCGCGACTCCGGGCACAGCGGCAGGCAGCTGGCGGCGAAGCCTCTATGCGCGCGCGGCGCTGTTTATCGTGCTCGGCAGCGGCAGTCTCGTCGGTGCGGTGTTCGCGCTGTCCAGCAAGACCATCGACCAGTCGGTGCAGCGGCTACTGCGAGAGCGTATCGATCTGGCCCGCACAACGGGCATTCTACTCGAGGATCGTGTCCTCGGGGAGCTGTCGCGGCTCGTCGCGCGCGTGCGCGACCCGCTCGCCGAGACCGACGCG
This sequence comes from Myxococcales bacterium, assembly GCA_020431405.1. GTDB lineage: Bacteria > Myxococcota_A > Polyangia > JAGQIK01. The sequence goes on along the minus strand of JAGQIK010000608.1, from coordinate 3,176 downwards.
AAAAAGCGCGCTGCCGCCACCGGTGCCGCGCTGCGCGAGGCGTCCCGCGACTCGCTCTATCACCAGGGCGCCTTCGCGCTCGACACCCGCGGCAAGGTCGTCGTCGGCGTGCCCGCCCTGCCGGATCGCGTGGTGGCCAGCGTCGACCTCGGAGCGCTCGTGCGCCGCGCCAACAGACGGCGCGCGGCCGTCGTCTCGCCGCTGGTCGGCATCGCCGGCACCGGCGCCACGGCGCTGGTGTTGCTCGCGCCGGTGCTCTCGCGCGATGGTGCGCCGCTCGGCTACGTGGCAGCCCTGCTCGAGCCAGCCGCCACCAACGTGCTCGAGGCGCTGGCGCGTGCGGCGCGCGAGCAGAAGGTACAGCTCGATCTCGTCGACCGCGGCGGCCGCATCGTCGCCTCGAGCTCCAAGCGCGAGCTGCTCTCCGACAACGACCACAACAACGTGCTCGCCGACGCGATCAAGGCGCGGCGCCCGCTGCGCAGCCGCTGCCACAGCTGCCACGAGCGCGGCGGCGCGCAGGGCACGCAGCGCACCACCACCGTGCTGGCCTTCGCGCCGCTGCCCACGTTGGGGCTCGGCGTGGCGGTGCGCCAACCCGAGCGCGAAGCGCTGCGCCCTGCCTTCGTGCTCAAGCGGCGCCTGCTGGCGCTCGGCGTGGTGTTCGTGGCGCTGTTTCTGCTCTTCGCCGGCCTCTCGGTGCGCAGCGTCGTGCGCCCCATCGTGCGCCTGACGCGCGCTGTCCGCGCCGTGCGCGAGCAGCATCAGCAGGCGGATCTGCCGCGCTTCGGCCACGACGAGGTGGGCGAGCTGGCGCTGGCGATCGAGCGTTTTCGCCAGGAGATGCTCGACTCGCTCGCCATGGCTGACCGCAACCGCGCCGCGCTCGACCGCGCGGTGGAGACCACACGCCGCCAGCTCGGCGCCTTGCAGCGCATCGCCGAGCAGACCGTGCGGGGCGCCCGCACGTCGACGATCGTCGAAGAAGGCCTCGAGCTGATCGCGGATGTTCCCGGCGTGTGCGCCGCCGTGCTCGAGATCGGTTTTTCCGACCTGCGCTTCAGCGCGTCACACCAGCTCGACCTCGCGCGCGCCCGCGAGCTGCTCGAGGTCGCCGAAGACGCGACGTTGTCTGCCACCCTCGCCGAGGACGACGAGGCGGCGCAGCGCACGCGCTACCGCGCGATCGATCGCTCGCTGGACGGACGCGAGCTGGTCGTCGATGGCCGTCCACTGACCACGCTGACAGCCGCGCGCGTCGACGCGCCGCAGCACGTGCATGTCTGGTGCTGGGTCGCCGGCAGCGAGCCTGTCGACGCGCGCTGGCTGCGCTCGATCCTGCAGCACATCACCGCGACGGCCACGGCGCGACTGCTGCGCTACGCCGAGCGCCGCCTCGAAGAACAACGCGTGGATCTGCTGCGGCGCGTGCTCAAGGCGCAGGAGGAGGAGCGGCTGCGCGTGGCGCACGACCTTCACGATACGCTGGCGCAGGACCTCGCCGCGCTGCGCCTCGAGATCGAGCGGCTGACCGCGCACGCCGGCGAAAGCGACGACGAGCGCGCCGCCCTCGAGCGGCTCGAGACCCAGGCTACGCACCTTCTCGACAGCGTGCGCGGCATCCTGCTCGATCTGCGTCTGCCGCCGCTGGAGAACATGGGGTTGGTGGCGACGCTCGGTTGGCACCTCGAGCGCGTACAGCGCGAGCACGGCCTGCGCTGCACGCTCGCCGTCGACGGCGAGGAGCAGGCCCTGCCGTACGAGCGCGCGGCGCCGATCTTTCGCGTGGTGCAGGAGGCGGTGCAGAACGTGGTGCAGCACGCCGAGGCCAGTCACGTCTTTGTCAGTGTGGAGCTTGGCGACGAGGAGGTCTCGGTAACCATCGAGGACGACGGCAAGGGGTTCGATATGGAGGCCACGGCGAGCGCCCCGCGCGAGGGTGGCCATGGGCTGGGGCTGCTCGGCATGCGCGAGCGTGCGCGCCTGCTGGGAGGCGAGCTGAGCATCAGCTCGGCGTCGGGCGAGGGCACTGCCGTCACGCTTCGCGCTCCGACGCGGCACGCAGCGGGAGAGGTGTAGGATGAAACGGGACACGATCCGCGTGGTGCTCGTCGACGATCACGCCGTGCTGCGCGTGGGGCTGCGCGCCTTTCTCGAGGAGCGCACGTCGCCGCGCTTCGTGGTGCTCGGCGAGGCGTCTCGCGGCGAGGACGCCCTCGAGCTGGTCGAGACGCTGCGACCCGACGTGCTCCTGCTCGACCTGTCGCTCGAGGGCATGGGCGGCCTCGAGACCACGCTCGAGCTGCGGCGCCGCGAGGTGCCCGTCAAAGTGCTCGTGTTGACCCAGCACGCCGAGTCGGTCTACCTCAAGCGACTGCTCGAGGCCGGCGCCAACGGCTACATCCTCAAGTCCGCGCGCGGCGAGCAGCTGGTGGGCGCCATCGAGTCGGTGGTCGAGGGCGGCACCTACGTCGACCCATCGCTCGCCGCCGCGCTGGTCAACGGCACCGCTTCGAGCGCTGTGCCGGCCACCGACGAGGAAGCGCTCGCCCGGCTGACCCCGCGCGAGCGACAGGTGCTGCTCTGCGTGGCCGAGGGCAAGACCAACAAGGAGATCGCCAGGGCGCTCGACGTGGCGATCAAGACCGTCATGACCCACCGCGCCAACATGATGGACAAGGTCGGCATCCACAACCGCTCCAAGCTGGTGCAGTTCGCGATCCGCACCGGGCTGCTGACGACGTAGCCGCCGCCGCTAGCGCTCGGTGGCGTGCGACAGCGCCTCGACCACCCGCTCGAGCTCGCGCCGCGCGAGGCGCGTGATGACCCACAGTCGATCGGCCGCCGCCGCCGCCTGAACGCGCCCCACGCGCCAGCCAGCGGGGCAGCGCTCGGTCAGACAGCGTGCCGCGGCGCCCAGCACCGCGTGCGCCTCGCGCCGGCCGCGGCCGATCCACATCGCCACGTCGATCTCGTCGGCCACCGCGCGCAGGCCGAGCCACAGGCCATCGTCACGCCCTCGCGGCGTGAGCCGGTAGCGCAGCACCGCCGGCGGCCACGTCAGCTGCGGCGGCACGTAGGGCGGAATCGCCGGAGCCGTGATCGCGCGCGGCAGGTCGGCGATCAGCGGCACGCGCTGCCAGCCGCGCGGCGGCGGCGGCCCGAGCGCGAGCCGG
>JAGQIK010000607.1 GCA_020431405.1 Myxococcales bacterium | reverse complement strand
GCCGCGGAGAGCAGCTGGAAGCTGTAGCGCCCCAGCGTGAGGATGTCCTCGTCGGCGAGCACCTTGGGCCGCATCGGCTCGAGCCGCTCGAGGTTGACCGTCGTGCCGTTGGTCGAGCCGACGTCGATCGCGGTCACGCCCTCGGCGGTGACCTCGATGCGGCAGTGCTCCTCGGAGACCGAGCGCTCCGGCACGCTCAGCTCGCAATCGGGGCCGCGGCCGATGGTCAGCCCGGTGTCGCCGTCGCTCTCGGGGCTGATGAAGAAGGCCTGGCCGGCCAGCGGGTGCGTGGCCATGGCGTCGTGGCGCAGCTTCCCCTTGAAGTTGATCGCCGTGGTGGCGTCGCGGCCCTCGTCGTCGCCGGCGTGGGCGCGGATCACCTCGGCGGAGAGGAAGCCCATGGCGAGCAGGAAGGCGCCCGGGTAGCGTTCTAGAAAGCCGTCGCGCTTGAGCTGGCGGCACGCGCGCCGCAGTACCTCGAGTGTGAACAGCCCGACTTTCATGGTAGTTCTTGCTGGTTACAATGAACGCTACGCCTGCGCGGCGACAAACGTCGAGTCGAGGACGGCGACGGATCCCCAGTATCAGCGGCCGCGCTCGCACCGGTCAACCCCGCCGCGAGGGCGGCCGAGAAACGCTTGGTTCTCGTACGGTTGTCCTCGCCCAGATCGCGCTTGACAGCGAGAGGCGCATCCATATAATTCGGCAATTCCGCGACGGGTGCGCCCGATCACGGCCGAAATCAGTCGAAGATTCGCATAGATACAGAGCAGCTCAGAGCCGCTAAAAAGACGACAGACAAGCCGCAGATAGAGACAGTATGCCGACCATTAACCAGCTGGTTCGCAAGGGCCGCAAACGAATCAAGGCCAAGGGCACCGCGCCCGCGCTGCAGGCATGCCCGCAGAAGCGCGGCGTCTGCCTGCGCGTCTACACCACGACGCCGAAGAAGCCGAACTCGGCCCTGCGCAAGGTCGCGCGCGTGCGCCTCTCCAACGGGCAGGAAGTTACGACGTACATCCCGGGTGAAGGCCACAACCTGCAAGAGCACTCGGTGATCCTGCTGCGCGGCGGTCGTGTAAAAGACCTGCCCGGCGTGCGCTACCACATCATCCGTGGCGCGCGGAACACCGACACCGCCGGCGTCGACGGCCGGCGCCAGGGCCGTAGCAAGTACGGCGCGAAGAGGCCCAAGTAATGCCCCGCAAAGGTGAAGTTCCAAAGCGCAAAGCCATCCCGGATCCCAAGTATTCGGATGTGCCCATCGATACGCGCCGTCGCATCAGCAAGTTCATCAACGGGATCATGCTGCGCGGCAAGAAGAGCACCGCCGAGAACATCGTTTACGGCGCCTTCGAGATCATCGCGCACCGGGTCAAAGACGATCCGATCAAGATCTTCGATAAAGCGATCTCCAACACCAAGCCTCGCCTCGAGGTCCGCAGCCGCCGCGTCGGTGGCGCGACCTACCAGGTGCCCGTCGACGTGCGTCCCGACCGCTCGCAAGCGCTCGCCATGCGCTGGCTGATCGGGTATTCGCGCGGCCGCGGTGAAAAGACCATGAGTGAGCGACTGGCGGCCGAGCTGATCGAAGCTGCCGCTGGCCGCGGTTCGTCAGTGAAGAAGCGGGAGGACACGCACAAGATGGCCGAAGCCAACAAGGCGTTCGCGCACTACAGGTGGTAAGCAGGCTACTGCAGGCGGACCGTTACCTGTAGGTAGCGGCCTGAACCACAGTAGCCCGCTGACGGTTTACCCCACCCGTACGCGCCCGTCGGACGACAAGAGAGCAGTTCAAACCCATAGCCGCGTGATTCGTCACGCGCCCGACGGAAGCCCAGCGAAGGCCCTTACATAACGTCAGCCGAGAGGCAGACGCCGAGACTTCGAGAAGCACACGTTCGACGCCGTGCGTCGACATGTTTTTTCTACGCGCGCGTGAGGCGCGAGACCGGTCTGAGACCCTGAGAGGGAGCGAAGCGAGACATGGCCAAAGAAAAGTTCGTTCGCGATAAGCCGCACTGCAACGTCGGCACCATCGGACACATCGACCACGGCAAGACCACGCTCACGGCGGCGATCACCAAGACCATGTCGCTCGGCGGCGGTGGCT
>JAGQIK010000606.1 GCA_020431405.1 Myxococcales bacterium | reverse complement strand
TTCTTTCACGCCCAGCGCGGTGAATATCGTCGAGCGGTGGAGCACCTCGCGCGCTCGCTGGAGATCGCGCCGACCTACGCTGTCGCGCACGAATACCTGGGCCACCTGCAGTGCGAGGCTGGGCTGGCCGAGGAGGGCGTGCGGCGCATCGAGCTCGCCACGCGACTCGAGCCCACGCTCGTGCGAGGTCGGTCCGACGTGGCACGGCACCACGCGCTGCACGGGCGGTACGAGGCCTTCGAGACCGCCATGCGCGAGGCCGAGCGACTGTGCGGCGAGACGGCGCCGTTGATGGTGATCCACATTCGTGTGGCGCTGTGGCGCGGCGATTTCGAGCGCGCCGAGCGCTATCGCGAGCGCTTGCCCGCCGAGGTGCAGTACGCGCTGCTGACGCGCTTTCTTACCCAGTACGCCTTTGGCGAGATCGACGCGGAGCAGGCCGACGCCACGTTCTCCGCGATGCAGCTCGCCGCGCGCGCCAACCCGCGGCTCGCGGCGCTCGCAGCGCAGGCCATGGCCGAGATGCACGGTGTGCGCGACGAGGCCGAGCGGGCCTTGGCGCACGTGGTGCGCGCTGCCGACGGCGTGCTGACCGACATCGACTGGCTCGATCACTGCCCCGTGCTCGCGCGTGCGCGCACGCTCGCCGGCTTCGACGAGGCACGCCGGCGCGTCGAGCGGCGCGCGCTCGACATCTGGACACCGCGCCCGCGCCTCTAGGCGAGGCTCGAGAGACCCTTGCGTTCGTCTGGCGAGAGCACCTTGTCGATCTCGAGCAGGTAAACCACGCGCCCGTCGACCTTCGCGACGCCGAGCAAGAAGTCCATCGACGATGCCGACGAGAGCGTGGGTGTGGGCTCGATCTGTTCGGCGCGCAGGTCGACCACCTCGAGCACCTCGTCGACGATCACGCCCATGGTGACGTCGCCATCCTCGGAGTGGCACTGCACGACGATGATCACCGTCTGATCGGTGGCCTCGACGCGGTCCATGCCGAAGGCGCTGCGCAGCTCGATCACCGGGATGACACGCCCGCGCAGGTTGATCACGCCGCGCACGAAGTCGGCCACGCGCGGTACGCGGGTGATGTTCATCAGGCCGATGATCTCGCGCACCTTGAGAATCTCGAGCCCGTACTCCTCGTCGGCGAGCATGAAGGTCATGAACTTGCCCGCCAGGCGGGCTCCAATGCCGCTCACGGGGCGCGTGTCGACCGCTGGTGCGTTGTCAGTGGATGGCGTGCTGCTAGGCATGATTCTCCTCCCGAGCTGGCGGGGACGTAACGTGTTCGAGCACTGCGTGTGCGATGCGCTGCAGCGGCAGCACCTGCCCTGCGGCGCCGATCTCGGCGGCCGCGCGCGGCATGCCGTAGACGACGCTCGTCTGCTCGTCCTGGGCGATGGTCGGCGCGCCGGCCTGGCGCATGGCGAGCAGCCCCTTGGCGCCGTCTGCGCCCATGCCGGTGAGCAGCACGCCGACGCCGTCGGCGCCGGCCGACTGCGCCACCGACCGCAGCGAGACGTCGATCGAGGGCCGGTGGTGATTGACGCGCGGTCCATCCTTGATCTGCACGCGGTATCGCGCGCCGCGCTTGCGCAGCACCATGTGCTTGTCGCCCGGGGCGATCAGCGCGAGCCCAGGCTGAGGCGTGTCGCCGTCCTCGGCCTCGCGCACGGTCATCGGCACCAGGCCGTCGAGCCGCTCCGCAAAGCTGCGAGTGACGCGCGGCGGCATGTGCTGCACGAGCAGCACCGCGGGGGCGTCGCTCGGCAGCCCGCCGAGCAGCCGTTCGATGGCGATGGTGCCGCCGGTGGAAGCGCCCACGGCGACGATGCGGCGCGCGGCGCAGGGCGGCAGCTGGTGACCCACTTCGCTGCGCACGGGGGCGTCGCCGTTCGGCGCGGACATCACGCGCGCGGCGGCGACGCCCTTGACCGTCGCGAGCAGCTCGGCGGCGAACTCGCTGGCGTTGGTGTCGGCGCCGGGTTTTCCGAGCGCTGCCACGGCGCCGAGCGAGAGCGCCTCGGTGGCCTTGTCGCTGCCCCGCTGCGAGAGCGACGAGACGATGATCACGGGGATCGGGTGGTAGCGCATCAGTCGCCGCAGAAAGGACAGGCCGTCCATGCGCGGCATCTCGATGTCGAGCGTCACCACGTCGGGCTTGTGCTCGACGATAAGATCTCGCGCCACGTAAGGGTCTGGCGCGGTCGCCACGACCTCGACGCCGGCGTCTCCACCGAGCACGCGCTCGAAGAGGCGCCGGATAACCGGCGAGTCGTCCACGACCATCGCGCGAACAGGGCCGTGGCCGCTCATGGGGTCACCACGAAGGCGATGTCGAGCTCGCCGCCAGTGTCGGTGACCAGCGAAGCGCTCCAGCTGGCGTCGCTTTTTGCGCGCGCGCGCGCCTCCAAGCTGGCATCGCAGACGCTGACGTTCTTGAGCGCGTAGCTGCCGTCAGCGCCGAAGATCTCGTCGAGCAGCACCCCAGCGGCCACGTTGGCGAGCTCTCCCAGCGCGTCGTGAATCGCCGCGTCGTCGACGAGCTGCGGCTCCACATCGTCGACAGCGAGGAGGTTCTCGGCGAGCTCTCGCGCCACGTCAGGCGCGGCGTAGATCAATAGTGATCCGTCAGGCGGTCCGGCGAAGCGCAACGTGGCCTCGAGCCAGCCGTCGAACGAAGCGGGCGGCGTGTCGCGCTCGTCGGTGAGCACGAAGGCCATCTCCTCGAGCGCTTGCTGGAGCAGCTGGAGCAGTCTGACGTGTCGGTCGGTGGGGTTCATGAGGCTTTCCTGCCGCGTTCGAGGAGATCGACGACCACGTCACGCAGACCCTCGGGGCGAAATGGCTTGCTCACGTAGGCCCTGATCCCGAGCCTCATCAGCTCGCGGCGGCGTGCTGCGTTGCGGTCCGACGAGATGACGACCACCGGGATGTCGGCCAGCACGGGGTCCTTGGTCATGCGCCGAACGAGCTCGACGCCGCCCATCTCGGGCATGTTCAGGTCGGCGAACACGACGTCGACCCAGCTCTTGCCGAGCAGCGCGAGCGCTTCGATGCCGTTGCCCGCCTCGATGACCTCGCCCAGCGGCAAGCCGGCCATCTCGAGCGACCTGCGCACGACCCTCCGAGTCACGCTCGAGTCATCGACGATCAGGATCGAATAGCTCATGTCAGTTCCCCCGCCCGCGATGCGGTCGTTGGCGCGGTTTGGCGTCGCTCGACGCGAACAGCTCGGAGAGCTCGGCGATGGGATCGATCGCCTCGCTGGCGACTCGCTCGAGGGTCTTGTTGCAGAGGCCGAGCCGCGTGGTGCAGCTCGCGTCGATGTCACGCGCGAGCTCGCCGATATCGGCGCCGTAGCCGAGCAGGTGCGCCAGGCCGTCGGCGATGTGCACCAGGTCGACCACGGCGTGGTGTCCTTCTTCGCCGGGCGGGCGCGGATGGTGGTGCCAGCGCGCGGCGAGCACGATCTCCTCGGGTAGCGACCAGCGGTGGGCCAGGGCTGCACCCACTTCGTCGTGGCCGGCGCCGATCACCGCGTGCTCGATCTCGGCGAACGATTGCTGGCCCTGCTCGAGCGCAGCCCGCACCGCCTCGGCGCGCGCCTCGAGCTCCGGCGCCATGGCGAGCTTGCCGATGTCGTGCAGCAGGCCGGCGCTGAAGACGCGCTCGATGTCGGCGACGCGCAGCTGCTTGCCGAGTCGCTCGGCCAGCAGGGCGACGGCGATGCTGTGCTTCCAGAAGGCAGCGGCGTCGATGCCATAGCCTGGCAGGCGCCGCGGCAGCACCGTGCGAAAGGCGCTGCTGACGACCGCATCAACGAGACGTCCCGGACCGAGCAACGTCACGCTCTGACGCACCGAGCTGACGTTGCGCGATACCCCGAAGGCGGCCGAGTTGGCGATGCGCAGCAGGTTCGCCGTGACGGCGGCGTCGGGCTCGATCGCCCGCGCGATCGCCGCCGCGCCGGCCGTGTCGCTCGCGAGCAGCTCGTAGAGCCGCCCCACGGTCGACGAGATCGATGGCAGGTTCTTGGTCTTGTCGAGGATGCTCTGCAGAGCGCTCACAGCGGCACCTCCTGCCCTTGAGAGCTCACCGTCGCCTCTCCGCTGCCCACGTAGAGCCGCACGGTGCGCGAACGGCAGCCGCCCACGTCCTCGCTGGCGATGAGGATGTGGTTCTTCCAGAGCAGCTTGCGCAGCACCGTGTAGTTGCGCTTGCCGATGTTGAACATGCCCTGGGTGTCGTGGAGGTTGCTGCCGCCAGCGGCTCGCACGACGAGGTCTTCCTTGCGCGCGCCGAGCGCGTAGAGGCTCTCGAAGAGCGCCGGCACACCGGTGTCGGCGAACATCGCCGGTCGCAGCCGCGCCTTCTGCGGGTTGGCCGACGAGAGCGGCAGCATGAAGTGGATCAGGCCGCCGATGCGGCGCACGGGGTCATGGACGAGCACGCCGATGCAGGAGCCGAGCGCGTAGGTGACGAGCACCGCCGACGGGTCGGCGCTGACCTTGTAGTCGGCGATGTCCACCGTGAGGTTGTTGGGCCGTGCGGAGCTCGCTGGGACGACGAGGGGCACCTAACACCTCCGCGCTTGAGGTCGGGCGCTCGACACGAGCTGGTAGACCGAGGGCGAAGCGGCCAGCAGCTGCGGAGCCACGCCGCTCAGCGTCTCGGAGTGACCCACGACAGCAAAGCCTGTAGGGTGCAGTAAGCGCACGATCTCTTTAGAAATACGTGCGCGTACGGCATTGTCGAAATACATCAGGACGTTGCGTATGAAGATGAAGTCCAGCGGCCCGTGCATCGGATACGGTGGGCGAGCGAGGTTGAGGCGTTTGAGCACGACCAGCTGGCGCAGGGAGTCTCGCACCACGAAGCGCTCGTCCTCCGAGCGGTGGCGTCCGCGGCGCTCGAAGTAGCGCGCCAGGATCGGGGTCGGCACCGGGTCGATGCGCTTGCGATCGTAGACACCAGCTCGCGCGCGCTCGAGCATGCGCGTCGAGATGTCGGTCGCGAGCACCATCACGTCGACATCGTCGCCGCAGATCTCGCGCACGGTGATGGCGATCGAGTAGGGCTCTTCACCGCTCGACGAGGCGGCGCACCAGATGCGGATCTTGCGCTGGCCGGCGTCGAGGCGCTCGCGCAGGTGAGCCGCGAGCAGCTCGAAGTGATCCGGCTCGCGGTAAAACGACGTGAAGTTGGTCGAGATCGCGTCGAGGAAATGCACCAGCTCGTCGCCGCTCGTGTCGGCTTCGAGATAGTCGAGGTAGGAGGCGTGGTCGGGAATGCCGAGCGCGCGCAGCCGTCTGCCCACCCGCGCAGCGACGAGGGTGCGCTTTCCGTCGCTGAGCCGGATGCCCGCCTGTTGATAGGCGATCGATCGAAAGCGATCGAACAGCGAGGACTTCATCGCGCCGCTCACACGTTGACTCCGGCGGCGTCGGCCTGCGGTCCCGCTGGCACCGGGGCGGCGCCGGCGCCAGCGCGGCGCGTGCGGCGGTGCATGGTGCCGGGCGTGTTTGACGACGAGGCGTAGCCGAGCTCTTCGACGTTGAGGATCAGGCCCACGTTGCCGTCCGAGAGGATCGCCGCGCCGGAGACGAACTCCGTCGCGCCGATGCCGTGGCCGAGGCTCTTGATCACGACCTGCTGCTGGGCCAGCGCCTCGTCGACGAGCAGCGCGCGCCGGCGCCCCGAGCTCTCGATGACCACCACGAGCCCGCGTGTGGGATCGGGCTGAGCGCTCGGGATCGAGAGCAGCTGGTCGAGCCGGATCAGCGGCAAGAGCTCGTCGCGGATCAGGATCGCCTCGCCGCGGTTGGCGAAGGTGGTCAGCATCTCGCGCGTGGGCTGGATCGACTCGATGATCGAGAGGGTCGGGATCAGGTAGCGCTCGTCACCGCAGGCCACCAGCATGCCCTCGATGATCGCCATGGTCAGCGGCAGCGTGAGCTTGAAGGTGGTGCCCCGGCCGCCCTTGGAGGAGACGAGCACCACGCCGCGCATCTTCTCGACGTTGCGGCGAACGACGTCCATGCCGACGCCGCGGCCGGAGACCTCGGTGACCTGCTTGGCGGTGGAGAAGCCGGGCGCGAAGATCAGGTCGAAGACCTCGGCGTCGGTCAGCTGCTCGTTGGGCGCGACGAGGCCCTTGCTGCGGGCCTTGGCGAGGATCGCGTCGCGGTCGAGGCCGCGGCCGTCGTCGCTGACCTCGATGATGATGCTGCTGCCCTGCTGATACGCGCTCAGGTGGATGCTGGCGATGGGCGCCTTGCCGACGGCGAGGCGCAACGGAGCGGGTTCGATGCCGTGGTCCATCGAGTTGCGGATCATGTGGACCAGCGGGTCGGCGATGCGCTCGACCATTCGGCGATCCATCTCCGTCCACTCGCCGTCCTGAGTGAATCGCACCTGCTTGCCGGTCTTGCGCGAGAGGTCTCGCACCAGGCGCGCCATGCGGCCGAAGACGCCGCGCATGGGCACCATGCGCATGCGCATGCCCGCGTCCTGCAGGTCGCGCGTGATCTTGGTGAGCTGGCTGAGCTTGCCGCGTGCCTCGAGCGAGCGCGCGGTCTGCACCTCCGGCAGGTTGCTGACCATCGACTCGGCGATGACGAGCTCGCCGATCATCTCCACCAGGTGGTCGATGCGCTCGACGTCGACCTTGATGGTCTCCTTGATGCGGGCGCGGCCGTCCGCCGCCGCCGCCGAGCGGGGCGCCGGCGCCTGCTCGGCCTGCGCCGGTCCCAGTGGTGGCGGCGCAGCGTCGGGCTCTGACGTGGGCTGCGGCGCGGCCTCGAGCGTTGGCTCGGGTGTCGGCTCGAACGTCGGCTCGGGCGTCGAGCCGGACGGCGCTTGGGCCAGAGCACCGTCATCGCTGGCGTCGAGCGTGATCAGCTGGCGCAGGCGCCTGAGGAGATCGTCGACGTGCTCGTCGGGGGCGACGGCATCATTGTCGTCGATGGCGCGGCGCGCCTCGTCGAGCAACCGGCGCATGGCGCTGGTGGCGTCGAAGAGCAGGTCAAAGGAGCGCTCGGCGAGATGCATCTCGCCCTCGCGCAGCCGATTGAGCAGCGTCTCGGTGGTGTGCGCGAGCACGGTGATCTGAGCCAGCTCGTCGAGGAACGACGAGATGCCCTTGATGGTGTGAAAGACGCGAAAGAGGCCGTTGACCTTGTCGAGGTCGAGGCCGTCTTGCTCGGCCTGCATCAGCGTCTCGTCGACGGCGGCGAGGCCGTCGACGGTCTCCTGCCAGAACTCCGAGAACAGATCGATGGTGTCGGCGTCGCGCACCAGCGATCCCGGTGTAGGCGCGTCGGCCTCCGGCGAAGGAGTCTGCGCTTCGAGCTCGCCGCCGTTATCGTCTACGTATGCGTCTTCGTCGTGTTCGTCTTGTCGTGCTTCGGGCTCGGCGTCGGGCGGCTGGGGCGCCGCCGCCGCGCGCAGCTTCGCGAGGATCTGCTCGGCCGATTGCTCGGGGTGCTCGAAGCCGGCGTAGGCGTCGAACGCGCCGCGAACCCAGTCCTTGCCGGCGAACATCGCGTCGAGGGCCGCGGGGTCGGACGGCCGATCGAGCAGGTCTTCGATAGCGTGGTAGACGGACTGGAGATCTGTGAGGCCGACGACGCCGGCCTCGCCCTTGAGCGTGTGTACCGTGCGCCGCAGTTCGTCGAGCTCGACCTCTCCGCGCGATAGCGCGACGAGGTTGGTCTCGAGATCGTCGAGCGCGACGGCCTGCGCCGAGAGAAACTCGCTGAAGACGTCGCCGTCGACCCACTCGGGCAGCACGAGCTTCCCGTCCACTGGCTCGTCGACGGCAGCGCCTTGCAGCGCTTGCACGGCACGTTCGAGCGCGCCGAGCACGCTCGCTCTGGCGCCGGCGCTGTCGGCCAGCTCCAATGCGTCGAGCGCAGCCCGGGCCTGCACGGCGCCCGGGTCGTTGCTGTCGCCGCTCGCTGCGAGATCATTGAACAGCTGCGCCACACTATCGAATGTGTCGGGCTGCTCGGGGTCGGCGAGCATCAGCTCCGCCGTGATCTCGTCGAGTATCTCGCTGCGCGTTTTGTGGCCCATAGTCGTTCAGCCGCGTAGGTCCGCGCCTCGCTAGAAGTTGAGGAAGTCGGGGTCGTCGTCCATCGGGATGACGTCTTCGGCGGTGAGGCCGACGAACGAGCTGCCGTTCTTGCCGTTGCCGTTGGCCTTGTGGCCGTTGCCGTTGCTCTTGGCCTTGTGGCCGTTGCTCGGCGCGGCCGCGCGCGGCCGAGGCGCCGAGGGGCGCAGCATGCCGAGGCCGGCGCCGCGGCGGTCGAGCCTGAAGTGGCCGACCATCGAGGCGAGGCTGTCGGCTTGACCGGCCAGCTCTTCGGAGGCGCTCGAGGTCTCTTCGGAGCTCGCTGCCGCTTCTTGCACGACACGCTCCATCTGCGAGACGGCCTGGTTGACCTGGTGGATGCCGCGTGCCTGCTCGTCGCTGGCGAGCGCGATCTCGCCGACGATGCGCGTCACCGTGGCCACCGAGTCGACGATCTGCGCCAGGTTGCCGCTGACCTCGTCGGAAATCGATTCGCCCTGCTTGGCGAGGCTGACCGACTCGCTGATAAGGCCCGCGGTCTTCTTCGCCGCGTCCTTGGAGCGCAGCGCGAGGTTGCGCACCTCCTCGGCGACGACGGCGAAGCCACGCCCCGCGTCGCCGGCACGTGCTGCCTCTACGGCGGCGTTGAGCGCCAGCAGGTTGGTCTGGAAAGCGATCTCGTTGATGTCGTTGATGATGGAAGCGGTGCCTTCCGCTGCGACGCGGATCTGGCCCATGGCGCCGATCATGCGGCGCATCGCTTCGCTGCCGCCGTCGGCCGCGCCGCGCGCTGCCTCGGCGAGGTCCTTGGCTTGCTTGGTGCTGTCGGCGTTTTGCCTGGTCATCGCCGACATCTCTTCGAGCGTGCTCGACGTCTCTTCGATCGAGGCCGCCTGCTGCTGCGCACCCTCGGCGATGTTCTGGCTGCTGGAGGCGATCTCGTTGGTCACCGACGAGACCTGCTCGGCCGCCTCGGCAACCTGCGCCAGCGCGTCGTGGAGCGCGGCGGCGGTGGCGTTGACGCTCTCTTTGAGCTTGTTGTGCTCGCC
>JAGQIK010000605.1 GCA_020431405.1 Myxococcales bacterium | reverse complement strand
CCGCCGCCCACCTCGCCGACGCCGCAGCCGCTGGTCTCGGCCAACACCGCCACGGCGCTGAGCGCCACGCACACGCTCGCCGCGCGCAACCAGGTCATCGAGTTGTTGGTCATGCCCGGTAGATGCGCCAGGTCAGCGCACGTGCGCCCACAGCGGAAGAAAAAGGCGAGCGAGACGGTATGATTCGACAATGTCGAAGCTAGCCGCGCTCTTGCTCGCGCTCGTCGTCGCCGCGCCGAGCACTGCCATCGCCGTCCCGGTGCCGCTGTCGCTGACGCTCGAGCTGCCGCGCGTCTCGGGCAACCGTCCTTGCGGCGGCCTGTGCGGGCTCAAACATGGCGACCGGGTCAAGGCACGCTTCACGCTGGCCAACCAGATCAACCGCCCGGTGAAGGTCTCGTTCGAGATGTCCTGCTCGGGCCTCGAGGGGCGCCTGCTCTTCCGCCCAGCCAAGGGCGGGCGGGCGGTGCCGGTGGGGCTGCAACCGCCGCGCGCGTGCGACAAGAACGTGCCGCGCTACGTCACGATCAGGGGCCGCGGCAAGGTCACGCGCAGCTTCAGCTTCACGGTGCCCAAGCTGCGCGGGCTGCACCATCGTGTCGAGCTGCAGCTGAAGATCCGCCGGCGGCGCATCAAGACGATCACGCTCGTGAGCACGCCGCACAAGCGCATCGTCCACAAGTGAGAATGCCGCCGACGACTGCTGCGCGGCCAGCAGACTGCTAGCGGCGAAAGGCGCTGCCCTCTTTGAAGCGTGGCCGCGCGCTGGCGCGTCCCAGCACGTCGATGATCGCGGCCGCCCAGCGCGCGATCTGCTGCGCGCCGCGCAGGTCGAAGTCAGCTTTCACCTCGTCGCCCACCGTGTGATAGACGGACTTGCGGAAGTGCTGGCGCCGCGCGGCGATGTCGACCTTGGGGTCTTTGGAGGTCGGCCCTTCGTGCAGCCACACGCCCGGCACGCCCACTCGCGCGAAGCTGAGCTGGTCGGAGCGATAGAAGAAGCCGTGCTCGCGCCCGCGCTCGGCGACGTAGTCGAGCCCGGCCTGCTTGGCTGCCGCGCGACAGACCCCGTCGAGATCCGACTGCGAGGCGCCGATGGCGAAGACATCGCGCGTGGGTCCCCACACGTTGGTCAGCTCGAGGTTGACGTTGGCCCATAGCGTCTCGCGCGCCACCGGCGGGTGCGAGGCGAAGTAGCGCGAGCCGAGCAGCCCCACCTCCTCGGCAGTAGCGCCGAGCACGATCACGTCGCTGGCGAGCTGCGCGCGGCGCTGCGCCAAGTGTTGCGCGAGCGCGAGCATCACCGCCGAGGCGGCCGAGTTGTCCACGGCCCCGTTGAAGATCTGATCGCCCTGGCGCGAGGCGTCGCGACCGAGGTGATCGAAGTGCGCGCTGAGCACCACTGTGCGATGCGGCGTCGCCGGCTTGCCGGCGCGGATCACGCCGGCGACGTTCTCGGCGGTGACCGTGCGGAAGGTCGGCTGCTGGCGTGCCTCGACCGCCACGGGCAGCGCGATCGGCTTGAAGTCCTTGCGCCCTGCGCGCCGAAAGAGCGCGTCGCGATCGTGGCCCGCGGCGCTGAGCAGCTTGACCGCGACGTCGCGCGTGATCCAGCCGTGGAAGCAGCTTCGCTGCGCCTCGCCGGGCAGAAAGAAGCTCTCCTTGGACCACGAGTTGCGCACCACGTCCCAGCCGTAGCTGGCGCCCTTGCGCTCGTGAATGATCAGCACGCCCTTGGCGCCGAGCGCGTTGGCGCGCTCGAACTTGTAGGTCCAGCGCCCGAAGTAGGTCATAGCCTCGCCCTCGAAGATCCCGCCCGGCTCGTTGCCTGGCTCGTTGACCTCCACCAGCAAGACCTTGCCGCGCACGTCGGCACCTTTGAGATCGTCCCAATCGTGGGCCTTCGAGGTGATCAGGTAGCCCGCGTAGAGAAGCTCCGCCCGCTCGAGCGCGCCGCAGTCCTCGCGATAGCCGCCGAGCGTGAAGTCGTCGAGGCGGCGCAGCTCGAAGCGCTGCTCGCGCGCGCTGCCCTCGTGCACCTTGAAGCTCAACTTGGCGCCGGGATCGGGCCGGCTGCCGCGCAGCGCGAAGGGCTGGCGGTAGCTCGGCTTGCCTGCCGCGTCGCGAAAGAGCGGCGCCAGACCGGCAGCGCGAAAGATCGTCTCGTGATAGCGCGCCGCGAGCGCGATGCCGGGCGAGCCCACGGCGCGGCCGCCGAGCTTGTCTGAAGCGAGGTAGTCGAGGTGTCGTTTGATGGCGGCGGGCGAGAGCGTGTCGCCGCGCGGGCTCGCCGCGCCACTGCCGCCGGCCGGCGTCGTCGGCACGGGCTTGGCCGGACAGGCGACCAGACAGACGGCGGCCAAGGCGAGGGCCGAGGTCTTGGCGAACGGGGCGAGCTCGAGCTTCACTTGGACTTTCCTCGCAAGCGGCGCCGGATGTCGGCGAGCTGCGCGGCGCTGAGCAGCTTGCCGCCGACCAGCCGCGGCAGCACGCGACGCCAGCGCGGCGCCTTGGCGAACACCGCGCGAAAGAGCGCGATGCCCTCGCGCACGCGCCCGGCGCGGTAGAGCGCGTGCGCCTGCCAGAAGCGCAGCGCCTGGCGCGCGGGCAGCAGGCGGTTCATCTCGGCGAACGCGCGGCGCGCGCGACCAAGCTTTCGGGACTCGAGCGCGGCGGCGCCGCGCCCCCAGGCGTCGTAGGCGCGCCGGATGCGCAGAAGGCGCGCGAGCTCGTCGAGCGGCTGGCGGTGATCGGCGACGCGGAGGTCGACCAGCGGCGCCAGCGCCGGGATCTTGGCGCGCTTGCCCGGCACCACCAGCAGCGCGGCGGACTGGCGTCCGCGCAGGTCGCCGCCCGCCTTCTCGGCGGCACGCAGCGCGGCGAGCAGACGCTCGGCCAGCGGCCCTCTGGCCTGGCGGTAAGCGCGCGCCATCGCTGGCCACACGCGCTTGCTCGCCATCAGGTTGGCCTGCGTCGAAAACCCGCTGCCGATCTGATGGCCGGCGTCAGGGATGCAGCGTTTGCCGGTCCACGCCGCCACGCCGCCGCGCGCGTCGACGATGGCGAGCTGGCGGTTGTGGCGCAGCTTGTCGCTGGCGAGCAGCTTCTGCAGCACGACCTTGGCCGATAGCCCGCGCCGCAGCAGCGCCAGGCCGCGCGGTCCGAACGAGGCGTTGGTCATCGCTTGCGTGGCGATCGCCCCCACGCCCGCCTCGGCCCACGCCACCAGTCGGCCGACCTGAAACCAGTGGCTGTGCACCGCCACGCCGAGCGCGCCGGTCTTGGCGTCACGCGCGACGATGGAGTACGTGTGCACGCGCCGCTCGCGCGCCTGCGCCTCGCGCGCGCACAGCGAAAGCGGCACGCACAGCACGCACAGCAGGGACAACGTCGAGAGCAGCGAGACCGAGCGCGTCACGACACAGAGACTACTCGAAACGCTCGCCGACCTGACAGTGCGGCAGCAGCGATCGCAGCCGCGCGATGCCCGCCAGCGTGTCCCAACCGGTGCTCGAGACGTCGAGCTGGCGCAGCTCGCGCAGCGCCGCCAGCTCGTCGGGCACCTCCACCGGCAGCTGGCAGCCGTGAAGGTCGAGCACCTCGAGACGCTCGAGCTCGAAGAAGCTCGGCGGAAACACGTCGATGACGTTGTGACAGAAGATCAGCGTGCGAAGCTCGTCGAGCGCGCCGATCTGACGCGGCAGCCCACGCGTGCGCGGCCCCGAAAAGCCGCTCGAGACGAGCTCGAAGCGCTCGAGCTGGGGAAGCTGCGCCACCACCTCGGGCGTGCGCGAGAAGCGATTGTCCGACAGCGACAGCGCGCGCAGCTGCGAGAGGCGCGAGAGGTCTTTGGGCAGATCGCGCAGGCGGTTGCCGCTCAGGTCGAGCACTTCGAGCTGCGACAGCTCGAGCACGACCTCGGGCAGGCGTTCGAGGTGGCCGTGGTGCAGGCTCAGCCGGCGCAGATCGGAGAGCTGCTGCAGCTCCGGCGGCAGATCGACAAGCTCGCGGCCCGCCAGATCGAGCGTGTCTCCGCTGCGCAGCGTTGTCAGCGCGTCGAGGCGCTGCACGGGCTTTCCGTTGTCGAAGATGTGGCGCAGCCCGCGGCCGCCGCGCGCGAGCAGCAGCTGCGCCACCTCGAGGCCATCGACCACCGGCGCCTCGCGCTCGAGCGCCGTGAGCGCGGCGCTGATCTTGGTCTCGCCGGCGTCGCCGAGCAGCGGCGTCTTGAGGATCTTGCGCACGGCGAGCTGCAACGAGGCTGGGGCGTATTGGGCGAACAGCTTCTTGGCCGCCTTGCGCGTGGCCGGCGCCAGGCCAACGTCCTGACAGAGGACCAGCAGCGTGGCGAGCAAGCGCTGCGGCACGCCGCGGCGCGCCAGCTCGGCGAGCCCGCGCTCGATCTGCACCACGTCGCGCGAGCGCAGCAGCCGCCCCACCGTCGGCGGCGCCAGCGGCCCGTCGTCGAGGCGCGGCTGCGACGTCGGCTCTGCGAGCGGCGCGGCGCGCTCGTCACCGGCGAGCGCCGCGACAAGATCGGGCTCGAAGAGCAGCACCGTCTTGTCCGCGATATCGAGCTGCTCGCCACCCGGCCGCTCGCAGACCAGCGCGTGTGTCGACGCGCCGCCCTCGCCGACGAGCTCGGCGCCGCGCGCGGCGAGCTGCGCGGCGAGCCACACGCGGTCGACGCTCGGCGATCCGAGCACCGACAGGCGGCTGCCGCGCTTGAGCGGATGCACGTAGACGGCTCCGCCGCGCCGCGAGCGCAAGAGCTCGAGCGCTGCGAAGCGCACGCGCGCGACGTTGCTGTCGAGCGCGAAGAGCAAGTCCTCGTCGCCGGCCAGCTCCTCGGCGCGCCCGCGGTCGCCGCGAAAGAGCGCGTATTCGACGAGACGGCGCTGCTTCGGCGCGCGGCGCTCGGTGAGCCCTTCGGTGAGCTGCACCAGCTCCATCGAGCGAAAGGTCGCCCCCGCGAAGGAGAGGCGCTCGAGCGTCTCGATGCCGACGATCGCTTCGGCGACCTCCTCGAGCACGGCACACTGGTCGAGATACAGCTCGCTGAGCTGCGTCAGCTCGGCCATACGCGCCGGCAGGCGACGCAGCTGCCAGGCGTGCAACGCCAGCCGCTCGATGTGACGCAGCTCGAACAGCTCCTCGGGAAGCTCCGGTGCGTCGGTGGACAGCTCGAGCCACAGCGCCGGCTCGTCGAGCGCGGCGGCGTGCTCGATGCTCTCCACGCGCGCCGGCAGCGCCACGTCGCGCAGCGTGACCGGACGTTGCTCGTCGATGATCGCGCGCAGCGGCTCGCGCAGCTCGTCGCGCGCGAAGACGACGAGGCGCTGCAGGAAGCGCGCGGACGGCGACGCCAGCAGCGCGCTGATCGCCGCCACGGGCTCGCTGCGGCGCCAGCTGTTCATCGTGCGCGGCGCCCAGCGCGCCTCGCGAATGAAGCCGTGCCGCCACGAGAGGCGCAGCTCGCGCGGCAGCTCGAGGCCGCCGAGCAGCTCGGCCTTGTTGCGATCGAGCACCGCGCGCACCTTGAGCGAAAGCTGCGGGTAGCGCTGCGGCGCGGCGGCCAGCTCGTTCATCAGCGCCACCAGCTCGCCGCGCGGGTCGCCGCGCGCCTGCAGCAGGTCGCCGTAGACGACGTAGAGCTCGGCGTCGTCGGGACGCTGAGCGATAGCCGCCTCGATCTCGCGCAGCTCCATCGCGCTAAGTGTACTGTGCTTGCTTGGTGATCCCTACAAACGCGCCGTCTGGCGCGGCCCGAGGCCCATCCGCGTCAGCGGTGCGCTGCGACGTTGTCGATGGCCGAGCGCAAAAGGCGCATCAGGCCGCGACGCTGCTGCGAGACGCCGAGGTGGCGCGAGTACTCGAGCGTGTAGGCGTAGTCGGCGTTCTGCTCGACGAAGAACCCCTTGAGCGTGCCGGGGTTGTTCGAGGTGGCCGCGCCGGGCGCGTCGAGGCGGTACTCGCCTTGGTCGGCGCTGAAGCGGCGCCCGCCGAGCAGAAGCCCGGTGCTCATGGCGCTGAGGATGCGCGAGCTCATGCCGCGGTCCTCTTTGCCGCGGATCAAGAAGAAGCCTTTCTTGGCGGCGCCGTGAAGATCGATGGCCAGCGCGTAGCGCTCGCCGGCGATGCTGGCCGCCACCGCCTTGGACTCGGCCATCCATTGGCCCGGGCGGAAGGTGCGATTGACGTCCTTGCGGTTACGCGAGTAGCGCTGGCCGAGGCGCACGCCGCTGGGGTTGATCAGCGGGATCACCGTCAGCTGCGCGCGACCGCGCAGCCCGCCGTCGCGCACGGCGCGCTCGATGAGGTCCATCGCCGTCACCACGCCGGTGGTCTCGTTGCCGTGAACGCCCGCCGTCACGAGCATGCGCTTGGCTTGTTTGTCGCCGCTGATGTCGACGCGATAGATCGGATCGCCGTCGATGTGCGTCAGCGCCGTGAGCTTGATCAGATCGGGATGTTTGGCCGCGAGCCGCTCGAGGCGCCGGTTGACGGCGGCGACGTTGACGCGCGGATCACGCTTCTTGCCGAAGCGATGGCGGCGCCGCTCGGCGCGACGGGCGTAGCGCCAGGGGGTTAGCGCGCGCGCGTGTGGCGCGGCGAGCGCGTCGGGCGTGCCGCCACCGAGCAGCAGCAGCGGCAGCAGCAGTGCGGCGATCAACGCGCGCAGCGAGCTCATCGCGAGGTCATCTCTTGCGCGGCTTGTCGGGCGGGCCGTGGGACTTGCTCATCGCGCGCGCGATGCAGTCGCCCTCGGTCAGGCCGACCGAGTCGAGCCGCTCGATGGGCCAGCCGTTCTCCCGAGCGTGCTTCGCGAGGCTCTTGTTGGGGTTGATGGCGATGCGAAATGGCGCCGCCTGCAGCATGGCGAGGTCGCCGCCCGAGTCGCCCGCCGCGCCGACGAGCTTGACGCTGACGTTCTGCGCGATCTGCGTGACCTTGCCGCTGCCGATGGGATCGGGGAACAGATAGCGCTCGGTGAGCTTGCCGGTGCGCACCTCGGTCTTAGGACCGATGACGTGGTCAGGCGGCAGGCCGAGCTCGCGCGCGACCTCGCGCACGACCCAGAACGGGACGCCAGCCGTGACGATCCACGGCTCGAAGCCGGCGGCCTTGAGCGCGCGCACGAACTTGCGCATGGGCCGATAGATGTACGGCTTGACCTCTTTTTGAACGAACTCGCGCGCGATCTTTTCGGCCTGCTTGGTGGTCAGGCCCGACATGTTCATCGCCACCTCCGGGTAGAGGCGGCTCATCAGGCCGACGCTGTGCTTCTGCAGCACCTTGTGCGGATCACCTTCGGCTTTGAAGCGCTCCCACAGCCGCTCCATGCGGGCGCGGTTCTCTTTGGGGAAGTACTTGTTGCGCACCATGAACTCGATGAAGGCTTGGCCAACGTCGGCGTGCTTGCCGCCGAGGTGAACGCCGGCGAGCGTGCCGTCGAAGTCGAAGGCGAAGGCGCCTGGCTTGAGCCGCAGCAGCTGGCGTTGGGTGCCTCTCGACATCCAGGTCGAGCCGAGGCGCAGGATGTTGCGCTCGCGCGCCGTGAGCCGGCGGCCGCCGCCCCCGCCCTTGGGCGCGCCCGCAGCGACGCCGGCGAGCAGCAGCAGCGCGGTCGCGATCGTCAGGGCAGCAAGCAGGTGGCGGCCAAACCTCATGGGACCCGTGCTTTGCAACGACGGGTCCAGGCGCAAGCACCCGAAATGACTAGAGGCAACCGGTCTCAGATCGAGCCAGTGGCGGATCATCCTGTGGCCGTCGCGTGGCCGCCACGGCTGCCGCCCGCGTTTGATAAAATTGGCGGCGAGTGACCGCCCGCGACGCAGCCCAGCAGCAATACGAGCGATTCGGCGCCTACGAGCTGCTCGAGCGGCTCGGGGTGGGCGGCATGGCGGAGGTCTTCCTGGCGCGCCACCTCGATCATCCCGAGCAGCTCGTCGCGCTCAAGCGCGTGCTACCGCACTTCGCCGACAGCTCTGTGTTTTCGGCGATGTTTCTCGACGAGGTGCGCATCGCCGAGCGCCTCTCGCACCCCAACATCGTCGGCGCCTACGAGTCGGGGCGCGGGCCCGACGGCCGCGCCTATCTCGCGCTCGAGTTCGTGCACGGCCGCAGCCTCGAGGACATCCACAAGCTCGTCGCCGCCGGCAGCGGCGATCGACACGAAGGCCTCGCTGTGCTGCTGTTCGTGGTGCGCTGCGTCGCCGAGGCGCTGGCCTACGCACACGAGCAACGCGACGCCGACGGGCTGCCGTCGGGCATCGTGCATCGCGACGTCTCGCCGACCAACGTGCTGGTGGGCTTCGACGGCTCGGTCAAGCTGATCGACTTCGGCGTCGCCAAGTCGCGCGCGCGCTTGGTGCAGACCAGCGGCGGCCAGCTCAAGGGGCGGCTGGCGTACATGTCGCCCGAGCAGGCGTCCGGGGGCGCCGTCGATCAGCGCAGCGACCTCTTCTCGCTCGGCGTCGTGCTCTACGAGATGCTGACCAACGTCAAGCTCTTCGGCGCGCCCAATGACATCGCCTGCCTCGACCGCGTGATCAACGCCTACGTGCCCGACCCCAGCGACGTCGCCAACGTGCCCCAGTCGCTGTCGCTGGTCACGCTGCGCGCGCTCGAGCGCGACGTCGAGCTGCGCTTTCAGAACGCGCGCCAGCTCGCCGACGCGCTCGACGCGGCCATCGCCGGCGCCGACCTGATCACCGACGCCGTCGCGGTATCGCGCTGGATGCATCGGCACGCCGCCGCGACGCAAGACTCGCCGGCGATTCACGAGGCGGTGGCCGCGCACGTCCCGTTCGCCACTGCATCGACGATCAAAGGCGCACGAGCCGACGACGCGGGCGCCAAGACGTTGCAAGACGCGCTCTCTGACGACGGCGCCGTCGTCGACGCCATCGCCGCGGGGGAGGCCTGGTCGAGCAGCCCGGATGTTGGCGCCATCACCGAGCTCGAGGTCGCCACGGCGCCCGCGCCGGCGCACGTGCGCGTGCGCCGATCGCTGCGCACCGGCGAGACCGAGACGAGCAAGACGCTCGAGGACATGCCGGCGCCCACCGAGCTCGATGACGACGAGCCAACGATCAGGCCGCAGCTCGAGTTCGAGCCGAGCACGGACGTCGTGCGTGACGGTCACGACGCGCTGCCAGCCACCGACGCCAAGACCGTCGAGGCAGACGTCTACGACCCGGGCCGAACCCTGCCACCGCACGATCTGCCCGTTGAAGTGCGCGAGGCCGTGCGCGAGCCGGCGCGCGCGCGGCCCGCGTCCGACGGCGACGAGGCACACCCCGACGCGTGGGACGTCACCACGGCGTCCCCGGCGGCGCACGAGAGCGGACCGCTGCCCGCGATCCAGGTCGAGGACGAAGCGGCCGCGCGTCGGCGCGCGATCTCACTCGCCATCGCCATCGTCGTGCTGCTCGCGAGCAGCATCGTGATCTTCGTGCTCATCGCCTCGGGCGACTAGCGCGCTAGCGCACGCGCTGCGCGAACGCTGGCGCTAGCGCCGCGCGAGAAACGCGCTGTCTGAGCCCACCACCTGCAGCGTGCCGCTGGCGGCGCCCCAGATGGCGAGCAGCGCCGACGACGAGCCGCTGTCCTGCGGCGACCAGCGCTTGCCGTCGTAACGCACCACCGTGCCTGCGAGACCGACGGCGTAGGCCTCGGCGTCGCCGATCACCCACAGCGACGTCAGCGGCGACGTGACGTTGGAGCTGAGCGTGGTGAACGTGGCGCCGTCGTAGTGCAGCAGCGTGCTGCCGCCGCACGCGGCGATGATGATGTTGTTGCTGGTGGTGCCGTGTACGTCGCTGAGCGTCAGCACGCTCGGCTGCGCGAGCGACTGCCAGGCGTTGCCATCGAAACGCAAGACCACGCCGCTGTCGCCGACCGCGTAGACCTCACTCGGCGAGAGCCCCCACACGCCGTTGAGCCGCTGTTGCGTCGGCTGACTCGCAGTCCAGGCGTTGCCGTCGAAGCGCGTGACGGTGCCGCGATCGCCGACGGCGAAGACCGCGTCGGGTGCGGCGGCCCACACGGCACGCAGCGTTTCGAGCGTTCCTGGCTGCGGCACCACGCTCCAGTCGCTGCCGTCGAAGTGCACGATGGTGCCGAAGTTGCCGACGGCCCAGACGTCGCTTCTCGACGTGCCCCACAGCCCGTTGAGGTCGTTGTTGGTGACGCGCGCGGCGCCGACCTCGCGCCAGGCCTTGCCGTCGTAGTGCACCACGTCGCCTGCACGCCCCACGGCATAGACGTCGTCGGGCGCTGCGCCCCAGACGGCCGTGAGCTGCATGCCGAGGCGCGGCGGCGCGGCGAAACACCAACCGTCGGTGGTGCAGTTGGCGTCGCCGAAGTCGGGCTGGATGAACTGATCGAAGGTCGTGTCGGGGCCGGGAGCGTCGCGCGGCCGCGCGCTGAAGCCGCCGCGCGTACACGCGGCGAGGCAGGCGACGACGACGACGAGCAGCGCGGTGAACGAGAAGGCGCGGCGGATCACGGCGTGGTCGGCGCGCGCTGCAGCACCACCGCCGAGCTCGAGACGGCGAAGCATCCCTGCGGCGCGCCGCAGGCGATGGCGGTCAAGGTCCACGGCACCGCGGTGTTGACCTTGGTCCAGGTCGCGCCGTCGAAGTGGACCGCAAAGCCTGCGCTGCCCACGGCGTTGATGTCGGTGGCCGAGTTGCCGGACACGCCGGTGAGCACGGCGTCTTCGTCGATGGTGGT
>JAGQIK010000604.1 GCA_020431405.1 Myxococcales bacterium | reverse complement strand
CGCGGGCTGCAGCTGGCGGCGTCGGCGCCGCTGCGGCACGAGCTGCTCGTGCTGTGCGGGCGCGCCCACGGCGACCGCGGCGCCGCGAGCGCTTCGATCGAGAGCTATCGCGCCGCGCTCGACGCGCTCGACGCGCTCGACGGCAGCGACGACAGCGACGCCGCCGACGTCGACGCGCAGCGCTGCCGCGCGTGGCTCGGCATGGCGGCGGGCAAGCGGCTCGCCGACGACTACGACGGCGCGCTCGCGGCGCTGCAGCAGGCAGAGGGCCGGCTCGGCTCGCTGCAACGCGAACGGGCCGAGCTGCACCACCTGCGCGGCAACATCCTCTTTCCGCTGGGCGATCTCGACGGCTGCCAGCGCGAGCACAGCCTGTCGCTCGAGCACGCCGAGCGTGCAGGCGCCGAGGATCTGGCGGCAGTGGCCGAGGGCGGGCTGGGCGACGCGTGTTACCTGCGTGGAGACATGCTGGCGGCGCAGGCGCACTTTTCGCGCTGCGTGGAGCTGTGCCGCGCGCAGCGGCTGCACCGCGTCGAGGTCGCCAACTGGCCGATGCTCGCCTGGACGCGCGCCTACCTCGGTCACCTCGCCGCCGCGGTGGATGACGGTGAGGCCGCCGCCGAGCTAGCGCGCCAAACGAGCCACCAGCGCGCGGAGCTGATCGCACAGCACGTGGTCGGCTGGACCGCGCTCGAGCTGGGAGACCTGCCGCTCGCGCGCCGTGCGATGGCGCGGGTCGACCAGCTGTCCTCGGCGCTGCGCAGTCACCGCTTCATCGTGCATTCGATGGTCTTCTCGGCCTACCTGGCTGACGCCGAGGGTGACAGCGAGCTCGCCGCGGAGCTGGTCGAGCGCGCCGCGCGCACGCGGCGAGAGGCGGACGCCTCGTACAACGGTGCGTTCTGCCTCGGCGCGCTCGCGCGGCTCGGTCGCGTAGACGACGACGCGCGCGACGCAGCGCTCGCCGAAGCAGAAGCGCTGCTGCGCCGCGGCTGCGCGGTGCACAACCACCTGTGGTTCTATCGCGACGCCATCGAGACCGCGCTCGCGCGGCGGCAATGGCAGCACGCCGAGCGCTTTGTCGAGGCGCTGCTGACCTGCACCCCGGTCCCCCTGCCGTGGAGCGAGCACGTCGCCGACTACGCGCGCGCGCTGTGCGCCGCCGGCCGTGTCCCGCAGGACGCGCAGGCCATCGAAGCGCTGCGTGCAGCGCGCGCGCGCACCGCGCAGCGCGGCTACCACGGCTACCTCCCGAAGCTCGACAGGGCCCTATACTAGGCAACAGCATGTGCCGCGTTCTGGCCTACCACGGGACCCCCGTCGCGCTCGATCACCTGTTGTTCGAACCGGACAACTCGCTCGTGACGCAGAGCTATGCGCCGCAGATGCTCGGCATGCTCAACCTCGCCGGCTTCGGCATGGTCGCCTGGGACCCCACGTCGTTCGAGCCCGAGCGGCCCTTCGTCTACCGCACGACGCAGCTGCCTTTCTTCGACCGCAACCTGCGCGCGCTGTCGGCCAAGGTGCGCGCGCGCTGCCTGCTGGCGCACGTGCGCGGCGTGGCCTACAGCCACCGCGCGGTGGTCAGCGAACAGAACGTCCATCCGTTCCAGCTGCCCGGAACGCAGCTGTCGCTGGCGCACAACGGCGACCTGGCGCAGCTGTCGCTGATGAAGCAGGACCTGCTCGAGCACATCTCGCCGCCTATCGCCGGTGCGATCGCCGGCACCACCGACAGCGAGATGATCCTCGCGCTGCTCGCCTCGCAGCTGCGCGACCCGGCACGCATCGAAAGCGCCGAAGAGCTGGTCGGCGCCATCGACGCGACGCTGCGCGTGATCCGCCGGGTGCGCGAGCGCCATGGCATTCAGCAGTCGTCGTCGGTCAATCTGTTCGTCAGCGACGGACACCACAT
Source organism: Myxococcales bacterium (assembly GCA_020431405.1). Taxonomy (GTDB): domain Bacteria; phylum Myxococcota_A; class Polyangia; genus JAGQIK01. The sequence continues at coordinate 21,528 of JAGQIK010000604.1, read as the reverse complement.
GGTGGCGACGCGCTTCGGCTTCGACTTCGGTCGCTACGAGGGCGCGCCGCATCCGGCCAACGTGACGTTCCTCAGCCTGTGGTACACGACCGGCCGCGACTACGGGCTGCACGGCGACGAGTGGAAGATGGTCGGGGGGCCGGCGCGCGCCGATTCGGTGATCATGGCGTCGGAGCCGCTCACGCGCGACGTGTCGACGTGGATCGAGGTTCCCGAGTACAGCGCGATCTACGTCGGTCCTGCCAGCGGCTTCGAGCGCGCGCGGATCGTCGAGCTGGCCGCCTAGCGCTCGAGACGCGCGGGCGGGCCGGCGCGCGCGACGTTCACGCGCCCGCCACCGCGACACGTCCGTGGGCGGCGAGCCGCGAAAGCTGCGCGCTGACCAGCCGCAGCTCGTACGTCAGCTCGCGGATCAGCGCGTCGTCGAGGGCGTAGCCCAGCACGGGATCGGCGCGTAGTCGCTCGAGCGCCTCGGGCTCGATGCAGAGCAGCTCGGCCGGCTCGCGCGCGGCGGCGTCGAGCGCGTGCGGGCCGCCGTCGTGCAACGCCACCGCTGACAGCAGCCGGCCGGGCGGCATCAGCCCGCAGCGTTCTCGCCGACCGTCGCGCTCGATCGACACGACGACCGCGCCGCGCAGCACGACGAGCGCCGCGCCATCGGGCTGCTCGCCGGCGACGGCCAGCCGTTCGCCGCGCTCGACGGCATACAGCGTGCTGGCGTCGAGCAGCGCTCGGTAGCGCCGCGGGTCGCCGAGGGCGCGAAACAGCGGCAGCAGCTCGGCCGTCGACCGCTCGAGCTGCGGCGCGGGCTGCGCACGCCAGCGCACGCGCTCGACGACGGGCCGATAGTCGAAGCGCGGAACGTCGGCGCTGTCGAGCGCGGCGACCAGGTCGGCGACGCGGGCGCGGATGCGCTCGCAGGTCAGCGCCGCAAGCTGCGCGAGGATCGCCGTGCTGATCTCGGAGCGCGACGCGCGCAGCATGGCGAACGCGTCGCGAGCGAGGCGCCAGCCGGAGGTCGGCTGCAGCGCGCGCGCGCTGGCGGAGCGCAGGCCGCTGTCGATCAACGACAGCTCGCCGAGCACCGCTTGACCCGAGAGGCGCGCCAGCGCGACGGTCTCGTCACCAGGCGTGCGCGCGACGATCTCGACCTCGCCCTCGTCGATCACCAACATGCAGTCGGCGGTGTCGCCCTGGCAGAACAGTTCGCCGCCGCTCGCGGAGAACGGCTCGGCGAGGCCCGTGCGTCCGATCAGCTCGGACAGCCGCGCGGCGGCTGACGGCGTATCACTCATGGGCAGATGATAGCGCTTGGATCTCGACAGCGACGCAGCCTACTGAATCTCGCACACGTCGATGCGAAGCGGACCCGGCAGCGGGCTTCCCCAGGTGGGGGTGTTCGAAGCGACCAACACGTCCCATTGTTGCTGGCTGCTGCCTTGGCCGGCGCAGATGATGTCGCACGAGTAGCCAGCGCAGTTGTTGCCTGTCGCCTTCTTGAGGATGCCGTAAGGCCCGCCCGGCACGCTGGCGCTGTTGAAGTCGCGCGCGCTGTCGCGCACGACGGCGAGCATCTCGGCATCCGTCATCGGCGTGCCGTACTTGCTGCGGTGGCACTGCAGAATGCTCAGGGGCGACCCCGTGCACGCGGCAGTGGAGGTCGTGCCGCTGGTCGTGCCCTTGATGACGTAGGCGGCGAGCCCTGAAAGACCGAAGGACTGACCTTTAGTGAGCGCGCGTGTCTGCAGGACGGCGCCGCTGAGCGGGTCGAGCACTTTGAAGCTGGCGTCGTAGCGCGCCTCGAGCGTGACCGTTCCCTTGCATCCGATCAGCGCGGCGACAAAGGCGTTGCCCTTGGTGCTGGCAAGATTGGCCATGCAGCCGCTCTGCGCGCCGTCGGTCGTGGTTCGCAGCGCCTTGCCGTCGCCGTAGAGGATCAGCGGATTGCTCGACGAGGTATGCGCGTGCCGATCCCAGCCAGACGATCCCGCTGGCATGTACGCCTTCATCGCTTTGAAGGCGTCGATACCGGGCATCTGAGCGAGGTCCTGATCCCCGTCGAGACCGCAGCGCGAGCCCATGCCGACGCCAGCCCGCGAGTGAAAGACGTAAAACGGCAGGCCTGCGTTGTAGGTCGCGACAGCCGCCATCACCAGCCGCAAGGGATCGCTCTCGCATGCCACCGACGAGCCTGGACCGATGGGCTCGTTGTTGCTGCCGGCGACCGGGCCGTTGCAAAACTGATAGCTCCACGGCTGACCGACGGGCCGCCACGCGCCGTCGACTTGGCTGACATCGCGATCGAAGTGTTGGATGCCGACGTCGGTGATGCCGGCGCCGTTGAGGGCGCTGCAGTCGCTGCCCGCGGCCGAGGTCGCCACCAGAATCGGCGTGCGGTCGTCGAGGTATCGCGCGAGCTCGCGCAGCAGCGTCTCACCCGCGCTTCCCGAAAAGCCGTTCTGCCAGTACTCGTTGGCGATCTCGAAGAGAATGATCTTCTCCTGACGCGTGGTCGAGATGTCGAGGAACATCTGGACGATCGCCCGCCGCTCGCTGTCGCTGGGCGCGGTAAGCTGCGCGTCACCGAAGATCGTCCACTGCACGCGTAGGCCGTACTTGTCGTAGGCGAGATCCGTGACGCCTTCGATCACCTGACGATAGTCGACCCACTTGGGGTCGATCTCGCGTCCTGCCCAGGCCACGGTGCCGAGCGCGCGGATGTAGTCGAAGCCGTTGCGCGCGAGCGTGTCGAGCTGGCGTTCGAGCCGCTTGCGATCGAGCTTGTACCAGCGTGCGGCGGAAAAGAGCGTGGCGCCGAGGGCGTTGAGCTCGCCGCTGTCGTCGAACAGTGTGCGGCCGTTAAGCCGCACGAGCCCGCGGCGCTTGCCAACGCCGAGCTTGCCCATGAACTCGTCGCTGGTGGCGATCAGGAAGGCGGCCTCTTCGATGCGCCCGGCCGCGACGAGCTGTGCCGCCGCGCCGCCATCTGCTGCGGCGACATCGCGGTCGAGCAAACCTTGATAGAGCTGCGTGACCAGCTCGGTGGCGCTCTTGGTGGCGGCGAGGGCGCGATGCTCGGCGCTGCTGCTCAGCTTGACGAGCACGCCGTACCAGCCGCGCATGTTGTCGTCGAGCAGGTCCGCGACGTAGGTCTGCAAGCCGGCGGCGTCGGCGTCGCGGCCGAGCAGCCCGAGGTACGCGCGTTTGACCGCGGCGCTGGCGCGGTCCGCGTCGAGCGGCGCGAAGGGGTAGACCTTGCCGTAAAACGCGTCGCTATCGCCAAGCGCCAGCGCGACGTCAGCGACGCGTCCGGCGTTGATCTGCGCCAGCTGCGCCGCCTGGTGTTGTGGATCGATGGCGCGGTTGGGCCCGAGCAGCCCTTCGTAGAGCGCGCCGAGGATCTCGAGGTCGGACTTGGCGGGGCGAACGTTGTTTTTGAACTCGTCGCTCGTCGCGATGGTTCGCAGCGTCTTGACCCAGCCGTCGATGCCGTCGCGCGCGATGGTTTGTGCGTGCGAGGCGAGGCCGCCGTCGTCGGGCTCGCGCTGCAAGATGGCGCGGTAGGCGCGTGTCAGCGCGTCGACCTGAAAGCCGCGATGCGACGCGACGACCTCGCGGTAGGGTCGAGCGCTCTGCGCCGACGCGCCGTCGCCGCGCACATCCGCGCCCGCGACACCATCACGCTCGAGGGCGCCGTCGGGGGCTGACGTGGGGCCGGAATCGTGCGCGGGGCTGCTCGGCGAGCACCCGATCATCACCGTCATCGCGAGCAGGCAAACAAAGCGCTTGTACACGGTCGTCACCTCGACGGCGGACCATAGATGACCAGCGTCTAAATGACCATGGTTCATTTAACGCGGCCTGCAGGCCGGGCTCGAGCCTACCGGCGCTCGGCATGTGCAGAAGGAGGGGCGCGCCCCAGCCCGCCACCCCCTGGCGCGGGCGGTCCGCTGGATCGCCGTCAACACGATCGAGATGCCGGACAAGACCCTCACCATCGTCAACGGCGACGAGGCGACACTTCGAGCGTTGAAGGACGAGACCGCGCGACCAAAGCTGCTCGCGCGGCTGGGCGCGCCGGCGGTCGACGTCTCCCTCGTGACGGCCGGGCAGAAGGCACGCCTTCGAGCCGACGCCAAGATGGACGCCGCGCTGCGAGCTCAAGGCTCGGCGCTGGACAACATGAAGGGTGGTCGCGTGGGCGCGCCAGCCAAGGTCATCTTGGCCGCGACAGGCGCGCTGGTCGCGGCGTTGAAGGGGCTGGCCATATGGGCCAAGGCCCACGCCCGCAAGGCGCTCGACGGGCATATCCACGCAGCGCTCCACGCCGGGGGTTTCGTCGGCGCCGATGCGCCCGCGGACAGCGTGCTCTATCTGGTCTTTCGCACGCGCGGTGGGTTGAAGAAGGACGCCAAGGGCCTCGAGCATTCGGCCGCGACAGTGGCGCTGGACATGCGGTTGGTACGCGGCGGCAAGCCGGATCTATGGGCTGGTCGGCGCTATCTCACGCGTGCCTACCCGACGAACGCCGTGCCCTCTGCGACGCGCGGGTTTCGCCGCGATCCGAAGCAGACAAAGCGCCCGGGCATGGGGGTGCGGCTGCTCATGCGGGCCGCGGCGACTGGGATCGCGCGCGCCCTCGACGCGACGAGGTAGACGGGCGGCGGCGCTAGCTCGGGTGCTGACCGATTTGTGGAGAGGCATCCGCGTATGACGGCTGTCAGTGCGTGAAACGAGCTAGAACCTACTGAAGTCGTTGTCGATCCTCGCGCCCCCGAGCTGGCGGAGCGCAGGGGTCGCGGCACGGAAACTGCTGTGGATCGGCCCATCATGATGGGTCGTGTCTGTACGCTGGCGTTGACGGGGCTTCTGTTGCTGCACGCTCCGCAGGTGCTCGCCTCGCCGTGGACGCGGCTGCGCGGCCGCGCGCGGACCGAGCTGCGCCGCGCGCGGACCGAGCTGCACCACATCGCCGACCGCTTCAAGCAGGCGCGCCAGCGCATCGCCGGCAGCAAGCCGGTGGTGGTCGTCGTCGAGGGCGCGAAGAAGGCTGGCCGCTGGGTCAAGAACAACCCGGGCAAGGCGGCGGCCGTCGGCGTGGGCGCCGCGGCGATGTTCGGCGTGGTGTTCTACGCCGCCCCGGCCCTCAGCACCGCCATCGGGACATGGCTCACGCCCGTCGCTGGCAAGACGGCGGCCGACATCGCGGGCGTCGCGGCGGGCGGCGCGCTGGCCAGCGGCTCGCGCAGCCTGCTGGTGCACTCGACGCCGATGCTGCTCAAGATCGACCCGCTCAACGTCAAGCAGCTCGCGACCGACGTCGGCATGTCGAGCGGCTTCGGCTTCGTCGGTTTCGCCCACGCCGCGACGCTGCGCTCGCTGACGCGCGGGCTCGGCGCCACGGGCGTCGGCCTGTTCGCGGTCAATGCCGTGGGGCTTATCGGCTACGAGATGTTCAAGGACTACCTGCAAAACCGCATTCGCAACCGCGTGGCCAACGACCCCAAACGCTTCCGCGACATCTGGAAGGGCTCGCTGGCGATGGAGACCGCCTCCAACCTGCACCGCTGCATTCCGGGCCTGGGCCTCGAGACGAACTTCGCCGCCAAAATCATCGGCGACCTCGGCGGCACGATCTGGTGGGACCGCCTCATCAACAAGCGCAACAAGACCGCGGGCGCAGCGCCAACGCCCGACACGCGGACAGCGTGTGCTCGCGAACGACCAGATGAAAAGATCGCGGCGCCGAGCAAGTGATAGCGCGCAGCGCTGATGCGGCGCGCCACCGCAGCGGGCTCGCCGTCGGCGGTGATGGCGAAAAAAAGAAGGGACCGTCTTTCGACGATCCCTTCTGAGCAGCGCACCCGGAGCGATTCGAACGCCCGACCGCGCCGCCGCCCGGTCGTTCCCGCACTGAGCTCGGAGGCCGGATGAGCCTCGCGCCGTCTTCGCTGGTCTCGTTGGCGAGCGCCGAGGGTCGGGCGTGAGATGGCCAAAAAAAAGAAGGGACCGTCTTTCGACGATCCCTTCTGAGCAGCGCACCCGGAGCGATTCGAACGCCCGACCCTCGGTTCCGTAGACCGATGCTCTATCCAGCTGAGCTACGGGTGCTTGGTATTGAGTTGTCTGCCGCGTCTTAATAGCGGGAGTCGCGGCTCGCGTCTAGCTTGTCGTGCGGAGAGAGAGGGATTCGAACCCTCGGCGGGAGTTTTCCCCCCGCACTCGCTTAGCAGGCGAGCACCTTCGGCCTCTCGGTCATCTCTCCTTGTGGGCGGCTGGGCCGCACGAGGTCCGCTTTGTAGCGCGGGGGTTGGGCATTTTCAAGCCCCGAGCTAGGGTCGACGCGATACACTGCGCGGCGCGCGCGCGCGCTGTCTGTTCGGGTGCGTTGCGCTGTGATTTCCTTCGTCTTTCGCTAGATCTTCATGCGCCACTTACTGTACGTCGTTCCCGTTGTCCTCGCGCTGTGGCTCGCCGACCGCGTGGTCAGCGACGATGGGCGGATCGGCTGGGAGCGCAACGGGGTCTTCGACGGGCAACGGCGCGTGGCGCGCTCGCGGGCGCGGCGGATCGTGCTGTTTGGATCGAGCACGTCGGTGGACTGGCTGCGGCCGGGGCACGTGGCGCAGATCCTCGGCGGCAAGCCGGACGACGTGCTCGACGCGCACGTCAACGGCTGCCACCAGGCGTGCACGCTGGCGCAGGTCAAAGCGATGCTGGCGCGCGGGCGGCGGCGCTTCCAGTACGCCTTCTTCGGCACCAACCAGTTTCAGATGTGCGAGTTCGAGCACTCCAAGCGCGTGCTGCAGCAGGTGATGAACCTGCCGGCAGCCGACGTGCCCGAGACGTTCGGCATCTACCTGCACGCCGAGCGGCCGCTCAACTACATCGCGCGCTTCATCGGCATCTCGCTGTCGGAGACGTATGGCGACACGAAGATTCTGCAGTCGCGCTGGTCGCGCGCGCTGTTCGAGCCGCGGCGCGGCGCGGGGTGGCGCTGGGTGCTCAAGAAGCGACCCAAGCGCAAGAACCACTGGCATCTGTGTCCCTACGAGCCGGCGCAGGTGGCCTACAAGGCGGAGATGATGCGCGCGCTGCTCGACTCGCTGGGCGAGCTTTCGCAGCGCGTGTTCGTCAACATCCTGCCCGACATCAACCTGTCTGAGCGCGAGCCGAAGCGGCGCGCGAAGGTGGCGCTCGGCTGGAAGCGTCACCGCGCGCTGATGAAGAAGATGTGCGACGCGCGCCACAACGTGACGTGCTTCGATCTGGCGACGGAGCGCGGGGCGCGGCTGCCGCAGCACTTTCGCGACGGCTTTCACACGTCCGCGCTGGGCGGACAGCTGCAGCGCGCGCTGCTCATCGAGCAAATGCGCGCGGGCGGATTCATCCGGCGTCCGCCGCACCGGCCACGCCCGCGTCCGCGCCCGCGCCCGGCGCCGTCGCGACGGCCGCCCGAGCTGCGCCGGCGATGATCTTCACCACACCGCAGTTCGTGCTGTTCGCCGTGCTGTTTTTCGCCGGCTACAGCGTGCTGCGCGGACGCGCGCGCAAGGTGTGGCTGCTGGCGGCGAGCTACTTCTTTTACGGCAGCTGGAACGCGAAGTTCTTGCTGCTGATCATCGGCTCGAGCTTGCTCGACTACTACATCGGCGCGGCGATCTACGCCACGCCGAGCGGCAGCGCGGCGGGGGCCAAGCGGCGGCGGCGGCTGATCATGGTCAGCCTCGTGGGCAACCTCGGCGTGCTGGCGATCTTCAAGTACTTCAACTTTTTCGCCAGCTCGGTGGTGGGACTGCTTTCGGCGTTGGGCCTGTCGGTCTCGCCGGTGGTGCTCGACGTGCTGCTGCCGGTCGGCATCTCGTTCTACACGTTCCAGACGCTGACGTATTCGATCGACATCTATCGCGGCACGCTGGCGCCGACGCGCTCGATGCTCGACTTCTGCTTGTACGTGGCGTTCTTTCCGCAGCTGGTGGCGGGGCCGATCGAGCGCGCGCATCACCTGCTGCCCCAGATGTCGGTGCTCGAGCGGCGCATCAACTGGAGCGGCATGGGGTTGATCGCGCTCGGCGCGTTCAAGAAGGCGGTGATCGCCGATCACATGGCGGCGCTGGTGGCGACGGCGTACGCGAACCCGGCCGACGCGTGGGCGGGCGCGCTGTGGATCGCGACGTACGCGTTCGCGGCGCAGATCTACTGCGACTTCTCGGGCTACTCCGACATCGCGGTGGGGCTCGGGCGGCTGCTCGGCATCGAAGTGGTGCAGAACTTCCGCTCGCCGTATTCGGCCGACGGCCCGAGCGACTTCTGGCGGCGCTGGCACATCTCGCTGTCGAGCTGGCTGCGCGACTACCTATATATCCCGTTGGGCGGAAACCGTGGCAGCCGGTTGTTCACGTGGCGCAACCTGATGCTGACGATGCTGCTCGGCGGGCTGTGGCACGGGGCGGCGTGGAACTTCGTCTTGTGGGGCGCGTTTCACGGCGTGCTGCTGATCGTGCTGCGTCCGGTGGAGAGCTTCGAGCTCGCCAAGGACGCGCCGCTGGCGCTGCAGACGTCGCTTCGCTTCGCGCGGCGCATCGTGTTCTTTCACGTGACGTGCATCGGCTGGGCGCTGTTTCGGGCGCAGACGTTTTCCGACTGCTTTGCGATCTGCAAGAAGCTGCTCGGGTTCGAGGGCTTCGACTTCGCGCGCTGGGGCCGGGCGATCGTGCTGTCGGGCGAAGGCAAGTACCTCGCGTTCATGATGCTGGTGGTCGCGGCGCTGGTGCTTTTCCAGAACATCACGCGCAGCGACAGCAAGGCGCTGGTGGCGAAGCTGTGGTCGGCGCCGTCGGCCGTGCGCTTCGTCGTGGTGGTGGTGCTGCTGGTGGCGACGATGCTGCTGTCGCTGGAGAAGCCTCCGCCCTTTATTTACTTCCAGTTCTAGCTGGACTAGACAGTCGAGACGGCGATGGCTGAGGACAAGGGCAAAAAGGTCGACGAGGCGTCCGAGGCGGCGAAGGCTTCCGAGGAAGCGGCGGCGTCCGAGGAGCCGAAGGCCGAAGCCGACGAGCCGAAGGCCGAAGCCGAAGCCGAAGCCGAGGAGCCGAAGGCCGAGGACGACGCCAACGCCGAGGACGACGCCGACGCCGAGGACGGAGCCGAAGCCGACGCCGAGGACGAAGCCGACGCCGAGGACGAAGCCGACGCCGATGCCGAGGAAAAAGCGCCGCAGCCCACGGGCGTTGTCGCCGAGGTGCTCGGCGAGCTCGACGCCATCGACGCCATCGAGCTCTACAGCACCGGTGGCGTAAAGCTCGCGCTGGCGCGGCTCGTCGATCGCGGCCCGCCGCCCGAGCGCGACAAGGTGGCGCGCGATGTGGTCGCGGCGTTCGCTAAGCGTGGCGAGCGCGTGGTGCCGGCGCTCTACGACGCGCGCAGCTGGCAAGAAGTGGTGATGGCCGGCGATGGCGAGCGTCGCTGGGTCGAGACGCTCGACGCGTCGAGCGGGCTGCAGCGCCACGTCGAGATCCTGCGCAGCAGCCGCGACTTTCCGACCAACGCGCGGCGCATCTTTCTGCCGCGTGCGCGCGAGCACCTCAAGGTGATCGCCTTCACGCAGCGAAGCCCGGATCTACCGCCGGAGCTTTCGCTGTCGCTGGCAGCGCGCGTCGCCGCCGACACGCTCGCGACGGTGTGCGCGCTGCGCGGCGCGCCGTATCCGGGCGACGACATCGAGGCCGTGCTGGCGAGCACGCCGTTCGGTCGCGACGACGTGGCGCTCGTCGCCGAGCTCGAGGGGCTCGCGCGCCAAGTCGAGCACTACGAGCGCATGACGTTGCTCGACATCGCCGAGCGCGTCGACTGGCAGGCGCCGCTCGAGCGCGCCTACGAGCTGGTGCGGCGCTTCGAGCGCTACGTGCTGACGTCGTTGAGCACCGAGGCAGAGCTCGCGCGGCGCAAACGGCTGGTGTGGGGCGGCGCGGCGGCGGCCGTCGCGTTGGTGGTGGCGCTCGGCGCGTGGCGCTACGCGGCGACGCGGCCGATCCCGCCGCTCGCCGACACGGCCGCGATCAAGAGCCCTGGCGGCATCGTCGGCAGCTACTACCTCGGTCGCAACTACCGTCAGCTCAAGGCGACGCGCACCGACCGACAGATCGCCTTCAGCACCAGCGGCGCGCCGCACCCGCAGATCACGCGCGACAACTTCAGCGTGCGCTGGGAGGGCTACATCCGCTTCACGCGCGCCGGCAAGCAAGTGCTGTGCGGCGAGAGCGACGACGGCAATCGCATCTGGCTCAACGACAAGAAGATCGTCGAGGACTGGAAAGTGCACGCCGCCAAGAAGACGTGCGCGACGATCCGCGTCAAGCGCGGCTGGTACAAGCTGCGCGTCGACTACTTCGACAAGATCGCCGGCGCGACGATGCGGCTTCTGCGCGGGCGACGAAGCTCGGCGTTGCGCGTGGTGCCGCCGCGCGATCTGTGCTGCAAGGGCGAGGACGCGCTGCGTCCGCCACCGCCGGCGCCCGTGCCGCCGAGGCGACCGCCGCTGCGCGTGATGCCGCCGACCAAGGCCGCGCCGCCAGCCAAGACCGCGCCGCCGGCCAAGGTGGCGCCGATCAGGGCGAAGCCCAAAAAGGGCAAGCCGGCCCCCAAGGCCGCGCCAAAGCCCTGATCTAGCTCGGAAAATACAGCGCGAAAAAAGTCGGGAAACCTCGGGGCCTCTCGCTGGTGGTGTCTATCAAACGCACACCCACCGAGAGGAGCGACGCAGGTCATGTCCCGACATCTTATTCGACTGCTTTGGATCGCCGCCGCGCTGATCACCTACACCGGCACGGCGTTCGCGAGCATGCCCACCGGCATCATCGCCAACGTCACCAGCGTGCAGGTGCTCAAGACCAAGCCCGCGCGCGTGGTCATCACTGGCGCCTTCAAGATCGTCACCGATCCAGTCAACTACACCTACTCGGCCGTGCAGGTCGGCTACATGTACTTCGAGTGTCCGGCCAACGAGGACAAGGTCTGCCAGATGGAGTGGGACGACTTGCGCAAGGTCGCCGGCCACGCCACCGACTGCGCCATGTTCGGCAGCCTCAAGGTCAAGAACGGCACGGTGCGCCCGACGGGGACGCCGCTCTCGAATCCCGATACGTATCCGATCCAGCTCGGCGTGCTGATCACGCCGCACGCGCTGGGCCACTGCGCCGCGCTCAAGCAGACGGCGACGCCCGACGCGGGGACAGGCAACGGCAAGGATGGCGGCGCGAGCAGCGATCAGGGCGCGAGCGCGGACAGCGCCGTGGCGGCCGATGGCGCGACGTCGGCGCCTGACGCGGCTGCGCCCGATACGGGGTCCGGCACCGGAACTGGTACGGGCACCGGCACCGGAACGGGTACGGGCACCGGCACGGGTACCGGTACGGGCACGGGAACGGGATCGGGTGGCAGCGGTGATGGTGGGGGCTGTGACGTGGGTGGTGGCTCGCCGCTCGGCGCCTCGCTTCTGCTGCTGCTCGGTTGCGCGATCCTGCTCGCGCGTCGCCGGCGCCGGAGCTAGCGCACGATGGCTACGCGGGGCGTGTTTCGTCACAGCCGTAAGGACGCGCTCTGCGTCGCCATGGTCGTGCTGCAGTTTGTTGGGCTGTGCGCGCTGCTCGCCGCCGCGGTGGCGAACGGCGGCACCGGCGCGTCGCTGGCCGCTGGCGCGATGCTGGCGCTGGTAATGTGCTGGTGCTCGAACTCGGTCTCGCACATCCATCTGCACAAGCCGCTCTTTCGCGCGCGCGCGCTCAACAGCGCCTTCAGCCTGCTGATGAGCGTGATGATCGGCGTGCCGCAGCGCATCTGGCGCCATCGGCACCTCTGGCATCACGCCGGCGAGCCCGATGAATACCCGCGGCTGCGCCTCGGCGCGCAGGGCGTGCTCGAGATCGGCGCCGTGGCGGCGAGCTGGCTGGCGCTGCTGCTGCTCGCGCCGCGCGTGTTCGTCGTCGGCTATCTTCCGGGCTACCTGCTCGGTATGCTGTTGTGCTGGATGCAGGGTCGCTACGAGCACAAGTCCGCCGGGCGCGAGGCGTCGGGCGGCATCAGCTGCTACCGCTGGCTGTACAACCGCCTGTGGTTCAACGACGGCTTTCACGCCGAGCATCACCGCTACCCGGGCGAGCACTGGACGCGGCTGCCCGCGCGCACGGCCGATGTCGAGGCCGAGGGCGAGGTGGCGATCTCGCGCCGGCCGCCGATCCTGCGCTGGTTCGACGACATCGCGCGCGCTGCCGATTCGATCGGCCGTTCTATCGCGACGAAGGCGAACTTGCTGCAGGCGCGCGCGCTGGTGGCGCTCGAGCGGCTGGCCATCGCGCCGGGTCGCATCCAGCGCTTCATGCTGGGTACGCATCGCCGCGCGCTGGCGCGGCTGATCGACTCGCTGCCGCGCCGGCCGCGCCGCGTGCGCATCGTCGGCGGCGGCCACTTTCCGCGCACCGCCATCGCCCTCGCCGAAGTGCTGCCCTGCGCGCGGCTCTACATCGTCGACGGCAGCGAAGAGAACCTCGAGCGCGCGCGCGTGATCCTCGCCGCGCGCGGGCTGCTCGCGCGTGTGACCCTCGTGCACGCCATGTACGACGCGGCGAGCGCCGACAGCGACGTCGACCTGACGATCATTCCGCTGGGCTTCGCCGGCGACCGCGCCGCGATCTACGCCTCGCCAATCCCGCACATCGTGCATGATTGGGCCTGGAATCGTGCAGGGTGTGCGGCGAGCACGATCGTCTCGTGGCTGCTGCTCAAGCGCGTAAATCTGTCGCGTACGCCGGTGGCGGAGATCGCCGAGATCGCCGCGTCGCAGCCGTCCGAGCTGTTCGACACGCTGCGCGACACCACGCCCGCCGGAGCGCTGGCCGCGCCCGTGGCGAAGCGCACGATGCCGCGGTGAGCGCTGCTCGCGCGCTGTATGCCGCGGCGCTGCGCTTCTACGGGCTGCTGCCCCACCGGTTGCTCGGCGAGACGACCCGCGTCCTCGGCCGCGCGCGCTGGCCGGCCCCTATCGTCGAGACCATCGTGCGCGCGTGGGTGGCGCGCGGGCGCATCGACCTCGCCGACTACGAGCCGCGCGCCTACACCACCGTCGAGCAGTTCTTCTTGCGCGAGCTGCGCCCTGGCGCGCGCCCGCTGCAGGCGGGCTTCGTCTCGCCGGCCGACGGCAAGCTCTTCGCCGCCGGCGAGCTCGACGGCGGTCCGCTGGTGGTCAAGCAGCAGGTGCTCGATCTCGCGCGCGTGGTCAACGGCACGCAGCGCGCGCTGCTCGCGCCGGCGCACGCGCGCCGGCCGCTGCACGCGCTCGATCTGTCACCCTACGCCGCCGGCCGCTACGCGACGGTCTTTCTCACGCCGCATGGCTATCACTTCGTGCACGCGCCGGTGGACGCGCGCCTACGCGACGTGCGCTGGATCCCGGGGCGCTACTTTCCACAGAACGCCACCGCGCTGTCGGTGATCCCACGCGTCTACGAGCGCAACGAGCGCGCCGTGCTGCGCTTCGACAGCGACGCCGGGCCGTTTCTGCTGGTGATGGTCGGCGCCAGCCTGATCGGCGGCATCGAGCTCGAAGGCCTCGCGCGCGCCGACTGGGCGAGCGCGCCGCCGCGCGCGACGACGATCGAGCGCGACGTGCGCAAAGGCGAGCGCCTGGGTCACTTCACCTTCGGCTCCACGGTGGTGTGTCTGCTCTCACGCGAGCTGGCGCGCGGCGCCGAGCTGCGGCCCGAAATCGGCCGCGCGCTGCGCCTCGGCGAGACGCTCTTTCGCTGACCGGCACGGCACTGCCGCGGCGGTTTTGTCATTGTGCCTTTTGCGGCCTTGGATATCGGGTGCTTACGGAGCAGAGAGTGACCCTCTGTATCTGGCGGCGCGGCGGGGCCGTTGGGTCGCAACATCCTTCTTCTCTGCGGGGTCGTTGTCGAGATCGAAGAGGCGCTGGCGGCCGCTGCGCGGCTCGAGGATGTACTTGTAGCGGCCGTGGCGCAGGCCGAGCTGCAGCACGCCGTGGTCGGTGTAGAAGCGCACCGCGCGCGAGTCGGCGCCGAGCAGCGAGCGGCCGCGCCAGTCGGTGGGCGCGGCGAGGCCAAGCAGCGCGAGCGTGGTCGGCGCGACGTCGGTGAGGCTGGCCAGCTGCGGCGCGCGCGTGAGGCCCGTCAGCGCGCCCGGCACGATGAAGTAGAGCGGCACGCGCACGTTCTCTTCGTAGATGAAGAGCGTGTGGGCGAAGTTGCCTTCGTGCTGAAAGAAGGCCTGGCCGTGATCGCCGTGCACGACGACGAGCGTGCGCGCGAGCCGGCCGCGCGCGGCGAGGCCGGAGAGGAGCTCGCCGAGGGCGAGGTCGCCGCGGAAGAGATCGCTGAGGTAGCGCTGCGTGTCGGTGGCCGAGCCGAAGGGTGACGGGCCGCCGCCGGGGATCGAGTAGGGGTGATGGCCGGCGATGGGCATGTACATGGCGAAGAAGCGCGCGCCCCGAGGCAGCCCGTCGAGCCAGCCGAGCAGCGCCTTGACCGTCGAGCGCTCGTCGACGCCGAAGCTCGAGGCGTGCGCGCTCTTGATGTCGCCCGCGTCGCGCAGCACGTCGAAGCCGCGCGCGTCGACGATGTGGCGCATGCCGAGATAGACGAAACGGCCCGAGTGAAAGAGCGCGGTGCGATAGCCGCGCGCGCGCAGCACCGCCGGCAGCGCCTTGCACGAAAGCTTGCTCGCGGCGTACTCGGCGGCGCTGGTGTTGGGCGTCGGGGCCCGCGCGCAGAGCACCGACCACAGGCCCTTGATGCTCTCCGGATAGGTCGCGTAGGCGCTCTCGAAGAGCAGGCCCGAGCGCCGCACGAGGCGCGTGAGGTTGGGCGTCGGGTCGTGGCGTGCGCCGTAAGGCGCGAGGTAGCGCGCGCCGGTGGACTCGAGCACGATCCACAGCACGTCGCGACCGCGCGCCGCGCCGCGAAGGTGTGAAAGGTCGCGCCGCGCACCGGCCGCCGGCAGCCGCTCGCGCCATGCGCGCCGCGCGCTCGCGTCCGCCGAGCGCGCATCGTCACGCTGCGCCAACGCCGTGCGCAGCAGCGTGAGCAGCGCGTTGCGATGAAGCCCCAGCGACTCGACGCGCCCGAGCCCGAGCGGCCCGAGCAGCAGCGCCGCCACGAGCAGCGTGGCGAGGATGGTCGCCGCGCGCCGGCTCGGCCGCCGCCGCACACGCCACGCGACGATGACGCCGCAGGCGATCACCGCGACGATCGACGCGATGTTGCCGAAGGTGACGTAGACCTTGATCGAGTCGGAAAGCGCGCCGCCGGCGGCGCCGAGGATCAGCGCCGTCAGCGGCGTCGACATGGTACGCGCCACCGGCACGTTGAACGCGCAGTAGCCGAGCGCCCCGAGATAGAGCGCGCCCATCGCCAACGACACCACGCGCGCCGCGCCCGCCCGCGCGCGCACGAGCCAGCTCGCGGCCGCGTCGAGCCCCGCGAGCGACAGCAGCAGCCACAGGTCACGGTAGATCATCACCGCAGGCGTCCACGGCGAGGCGAGCCCGCGCGCGCCACCGTCGGCGACGCGCAGCAGCACCAGCAGCAGCTTGGCCAGCAGCAGCGCGCACAGAAACCCCAGCGCGCGTCGCAGCCACGCCGGCGCCGGCGGCTGCGCGCTCACCGGCGCCTGCGCGCTCACCGGCGCGCGTTGGCCGCCAGCTGCTCCATGCGCGAGACCTCGCGCTCGAGCTCGCGCGACAGCGGCGACGCGTCGCGCGCCAGCAGATCCGCGACGGCGCGGTAGTACCACAGGGTGCCGTCGCGTCCGCCGCGGAAGCGCTGCCACAGCGCCTCGCCGAGCTCGACGTAATCGCGCACCAGCGCGCGCGCGTTGTGCAGCTTGTCGCAGCCGACCACCAGCCGGATCGACGCGTCGGCCTCGACGAGCTCCTCGAGGTGCTGTTCTTTGCGCTCGCGCCACGGCGGCTTGGGCAGCACGTAGGCGTCGGTGCAGCCATCGACGATCGTCGCCACGCGCGCACCGAAGCGCGCGCGGATCGCCTCGAGCTGCTCGGCGCCGCCCTGATCTTCGACGGCGTCGTGAAGCAACGCGGCGATGCTCTCGTCCTCGTCGGCGCCGTGCTCGATAGCCAGCGACGCCACGCCGAGCAGATGCGAGATGTAGGGCACGTCGCTCGCCTTGCGGCGCTGCTCGGCGTGAAGCGCGCACGTGTAAGTCAATGCGTCTGCAAAACGGTCGGTAAGCGTCATCGCTCGAAGCTCCCGCTCTGCGCGTTTTGAGCGCGCCATAGACGAGACGAAGTCATGACGGTACCATGGAGCCGCTCCCTTCTATGTCCAAGAAACCGACTGGCGGCCCCCCGAGAGGATCTGCGCGCAAGCAGAAAGTCGGCTTCTTCCGACGACTGTTTGGCAAGCAGGACGCAGAAGCAGAGCCGGCGGCGCCGCAGCCCATGACGCCGGTGCCGCAGCTGCCGCAGACCGGCCCTCAGCAGCGCCCGGTGCTGCCGAAGAAGCGCCACGCGCCGGTGGTCGGCATCGACTTCGGCACGAGCTACTCGTCGGTGGGCGTCGTGCGCGACGGCAAGATCGAGATGGTGCGCTTCGAGGACGGCGAGCCGATGCTGCCCTCGGTGGTTTCGTTTCCCGCACCCGACGTGGTGCTCGTCGGCGCCGAGGCGCGCGCGCGCATGGGCGCCGAGGCGCAGTTCACCATCGCCTCGCCCAAGCGCCTGCTCGGCCGCCCCTTCGGTGATCCCGAGGTGGCGCGCATCACGGGCGCGCTCGCGTTTCGCTCGTTCGCCGGCAGCGATCGCTTCCTGCGTCTCGAAGCGCACGACCGCATCTACTCGATGACGGACATCTGCGCCATGATCCTCGAGAAGCTGCGCGAGCGCGCCAAGATCCACACCGGCCAAGAGATCACCGAGTGCGTGATGGCCGCGCCGGTGGGCTTCGGCTCGCTGCAGCGCTCGGCGCTCGAGCGCGCCGCGCGGCAAGCCGGCATGAAGGTGCTCGGCATCCTCTCCGAGCCCACCGCCGCCGTGATGGCGCACGGCCTGCCGAAGAAGTTCAACGGGCGCGTGGCGGTCTACGACTTCGGCGGCGGCACGTTCGACTTCAACGTGCTGCAGGTCAGCGAGAGCGCCTACCAGGTGCTCTCGTCGGGCGGCGATCCGTGGCTCGGCGGCGACGACTTCGACGACCTCATCGCCAACCACGTCGCCGACGCGTTCTGGCGTCAGACCGAGATCGATCTGCGCAAGCGCGCGGTGGAGTGGCAGGCGCTGCTCGTCGAGTGCGAGCAGGCCAAGCGCACGCTGACGAAGAAGCGCTCCACCGACGTCTCGCTCGACGGCCTGGTGCAGATGGCCGACGGCGCGCGCGGGCTCAGCTGCCGCATCTCGCGCAAGGACTTCAACGGCCTGACGCGGCCGCTGGTCAAGCGCTCGCTGGCGGTGGTCGAGCGCGTGCTCAACCACGCGCGCCTGAGCCCGCAGGACGTCGAAGCCGTGGTGCTCACCGGCGGCACGTCGATGATCCCGGCCGTGCGCCGCGCGGTGTCCAAGGTCTTCGGCGCCAAGCCAGCGCTCGCCGACGCGCACCTCGCCGTCGTCACCGGCGCGACCATCGAGGCGGCCAACAAGGGCGGCGTCGAGCTCGAGTACAAGAGCCGCATGGTGCACGAGGTCGCCGGGCGCATTTTCGGCGCCAGCGTCGAAGGCGGCCATGTGGTGACGCTCTTCGAGCGCGACACGCCGCTGCCCGCCGAGCGCAAAGAGTCATTCGCCACGCTGCGCGACAACCAGCAGGAGATGGTGCTCAGCCTCTTCGAGCAGAACACGTCGCGCGTCGACGAGAGCCGCCCCATCGGCAAGCTCTACCTGCGCGGCCTGCCCGCCGCCCCCGCCGGACGCGAGCGCATCGACGTGACGTTCATCCTCGACGAGGACGGCATGTTCACCGTCGCCGCCAACGTCGCCGGCAAGGAATACAAGCAGAGCATCCGCACGCGCTGAGCGCGCTCGCGGGTTGGAGCTTGGAAGCGGAGCGCCAAAACGACGCGGGGCTCCGCCTTGCGAGTTGGCGGAGCCCCGGGGGTGGTGGAGTTGGGGGGGGACGTTAGAGGATATTAATGTGCGGGAACTCGATCTCCGATGCGCTGGATCGAGTCAGAACGTTGGTAGGCTTCCTTGCGCATCCAACTAGCGTGAAATGACGACGACACTGAGCCAATCCTCGCATTCGATACTCTCGTCCGTTCGTCCTTCATGCGTCGGGTTGCCCCGATGGGCAGCCTGTAGTGCACCGCCCGTGCCATCCATCGCACTAGCACCTACATTGATCGATCCCCGTTTTCGTTCGCTTTATCGACAGCTGCCATTTGTGTGTCGGGGGGAGTCCACACCCCATGTGGCTCAGGTAGTAGCCACAGGCCCCCGAAAGTGCGACGTCGAGGTGGCGCTCGCTGTCCCGCCGAAGCCCCCGTCGTCGGCACGATGAGATCGCGCACCGATCGGCGTTTCATGAGCGCCGCGCTGGCGCTGGCGCGCGAAGCCGCCGAGCACGGCGAGGTGCCGGTCGGCGCCGTGGTGGTCGACGAGGCCGGTCAGGTCGTCGGCCGCGGCTACAACCGCCGCGCGCTCGACGCCGACCCGTCGGCGCACGCCGAGATCGTGGCGCTGCGCGAGGCGGCGGCGGCGCGCGGGCGCTGGCGGCTCGACGGCTGCACGCTCTACGTCACGCTCGAGCCGTGCGTGATGTGCGCCGGCGCGCTGGTCAACGCGCGCGTTTCGCGGCTCGTCTACGGCTGCGACGACGCCAAGGCCGGCGCGGTGCGCAGCCTCTTCGCGCTCGTCGAGGATCCACGCCTCAACCACCGGCTCGAGGTGCGCCGCGGGGTGCTCGCCGAGGCGTGCAGCGAGATCCTGACGCGCTTCTTCGCCGAGCTGCGCGCGTCGAAATCCGGAGAAGACTCCGAAAATCAGTGACCAGTCGGGCTGTGCGCCTCGGCGAGCAGGTCGGGATCACAGACGAAATCGTCGGGTTTTGCTGGCCTACGCCTTGCTCCGTTGGCCCGCACGTGTTTCGTCCATCGATCATCGCGCTGGCCACGCTCCTCGTCGCCAGCGCCGGCGCGCCCGCGTTGGCGACGCCGCCGGCCGGCAATAGCGGCGGCGGCACCGCCCTGGCGCTGCCGCTGCACAGCCACGTTGGCCTCCACGGTGGCGGCTTCGGCGAGCACCACGTGACGCGCCTTCGCGGCCGCACGCCGCTGCGGCTGCGCGGTCGGCTGCGCATCCGGCTGCCCAAGAAGCGCGTGCTGACCACGGCGCTGCACGGCACGAGCTTTCTCGGCTCGCTCGGCGAGCTGGTCGACGGCACCCCGACGCACGGTACGACGCATGGCAAGACGCACGTCGCGCAGGGTCAGCCGCTGACCATCGCCTCGCTGATGCGCCGCGGGCGCCGCAACACGCAGCGCCGCCGCCGCACCGTCGCGCGCGCGGTGGTGCAGCTGCGCGGCGCGGCGCTGCTGTCGCGCGTCAAGGCTGAGGTGCCAGGCCTTCTGCCCGAGGGCGGCCGCAGCCTCAAGCCGCTCACGCAGGACGGCCTGCTGTCGGTGATGCCGGGCAGCTTCGGGCGGCTCGAGCGCGCCATCGAGGCGATGAACATGGCGGGCATCGCGCACGGCAACATCTCGCTGTCCAACCTGCGCGTGGACGAGTTCGGTCAGCTCTACCTGGTGGGCGGCTGGCATGGCGCCCGTAGCGGCGCCTCGCCGTCGCAGCTTCTGGCCGACAAAATCGGCCTCGCCAGCGTGCGTGCCGCCTTCGCCGGCGGATCCTGAGTCGCCGCCATTCCGCTGGTTGACGCGACCGGGGCCGACCACTATGCTGCGTCGCGCTGTCGCCCTCGTGGTGGCAGAGATCGCTCGCCGCGGAGCAGTCATCCACGGCAAAACTACTTGGAGAGATGGCCGAGTTGGTCGAAGGCGCCTGATTCGAAATCAGGTGTACCACTTGTGGTACCGGGGGTTCGAATCCCTCTCTCTCCGCTGTCGGCCCAGGAACAAAACGCTTGGAGAGATGACCGAGTGGCCGAAGGTGCACGACTGGAAATCGTGTGCATCGCAAGATGCCGAGGGTTCGAATCCCTCTCTCTCCGCTGACGCGCGCGACATTGTGGCTCCGGGCGACGGAAACGTCGATAACCCCGCCAGGCCCGGAAGGGAGCAACGGTACCGTCGTGACCGGGTGCCCGGAGCCTTACCCCCTCTTTCTCATTCTCAGCACGGCTAGGCCGAGATGAGCGGCGTGCGCGGTGAATATGTCGTGCTCGCGCGGCGGCATCGCCCGCTGCGCTTCGAGCAGGTCATCGGCCAAGAGCACGTCACGCGCACGCTGCGCAACGCCATCGAGCGTGACCGCGTCCACCACGCCTACCTCTTCTCCGGCTCGCGCGGCGTCGGCAAGACCACCGTCGCCCGCATCCTCGCGCGCGCGCTCAACTGCGAGGCGCAAGACGGCCCCACGGCCGAGCCGTGCGGCGAGTGCGAGGGCTGCAACGCCACCGTAGACGTGTTCGAGATCGATGGCGCCAGCCACACCGGCGTCGACGACATCCGCGAGCTGCGCGAGAACGTGCGCTACCTGCCGGCGCGCCTGCGCAAGAAGATCTACATCATCGACGAAGTGCACATGCTCTCGACCAGCGCCTTCAACGCGCTGCTCAAGACGCTCGAAGAGCCGCCGCCGCACGTCGTCTTCATGTTCGCCACCACCGAGCCGCACAAGATCCCGGCGACGATCCTGTCGCGCTGCCAGCGGTTCGACTTCAAGCGCGTGCCGCTGTCGGTGGTCACCGATCATCTGGCGACGCTCGCCGAGCAGGAGGGCGTCGACGTCGCGCGCGACGGGCTCGCCATTATCGCGCGTGCTGGTGAGGGCAGCGTGCGCGACGCGCTGTCGCTGCTCGACCAGGTCATCGCCTACGGGCCTGCGGAGGGCGAAGAGACGCTCAGCGCGGCGCGCGTGGCCGAGGTGCTCGGCGTCGCCGACCGGCGCGTATTGTTCTCGCTCTCGCGCGCGGTGCTCGAGGGCGACGCGCAGGGGGCGCTGCGCATCATCGACGAGCTCTTCGCGCAGGGCTTCGACCTGTCGCAGTTGTCCAAGCGGCTGCTTTCGCATCTTCGCGACCTGGTGGTGGTGCGCGCCGTGGGCGACGCGCGCGCGCTGGTCGACGCCACCGAGACCGAGCTCGGCGAGCTGACCGAGCAGGCGCGCGACGAGCGCGGCGTGCTATGGCGCCAGCACTTCGACACCTTCGCGCGCGCCGCCGAAGAGATCGCGCGCTCGTCCTATCCGCGGCTGCTGCTCGAGATGGCCGTCATCGAGATGGTGCACGCCGAGCCGATGCTGCCGCTGGGCGATCTGCTCGAGCGGCTCGAAGGGCTCGAGGGTCGGCTCGGCGGCGGCGCGGCGGCGAGCGCGCCGGCGCCCGCGCGACGCGG
>JAGQIK010000603.1 GCA_020431405.1 Myxococcales bacterium | reverse complement strand
TGTATGCGTAAGCCGACAATCGCCGAGCTCGCCGAGGCGGGCGGCTTCGCCGTCAAAGCCGCCGTCGAGCGCCCCGACCTGCCGCGCGTGATCCCCGCGATCAAAGCCGCTGGCGGCACCGACATCGTCGTCAGCCGCCCCTCGCAGATCGTGCCATGAGCGACTCCCAAGGCCGCAGCGACCGCCGGCTGGTCGACGCCACCACCCAGACCGAGCCGATCCCGCGCCCGCCGTCCGGCGCCCCGAGCCTGCTCTCGGCGCGCACGCAGACCGAAGACGACGGCACCGACGAGCTGCGCCCCGCGCCGCGCCTCGAGCGGCTCGGTCCGGCCTACGGCATCCCGCAGCACCCGGCGCCCACGGACCTGATCATCTCGGGCAACGAGGGATCGACGCCGCCGGCCGATCTGATCGCCAGCGCCCTCGCCGCGGAGGCCGACTACCAGGTGCGGCGCTACGGCCGACCGGCCGCGCTCGAGAAGCAGCTCGCGCTGCATCACGACGTGCTGCCGCAGCGGCTGATCGTCTGCGCCGGCGGTGACGACGCGCTCGGCCGCGCGATCCTCGCCTGCTGCCACGAGCGCGCCCCGCTGGTGCTGCCGGTGCCCACCTTCGAGATGCTCTCGCGCTACGCGGCGCTGGCCAGCGCCGACGTGATCGAGATCCCGTGGCCGAGCGGCGACTACCCGCTCGAGGCGGTGCTCGAGGCGGCGCGCGGCGACGGTAAGACGCGCGACGACGCGGGCTGCGTGATGGTGGTGACGCCGAACAACCCGACGGGCGCCAGCACCGACGCCGAGACCATCGAGACGCTGGCGCGCGAGCTGCCGCGCACGCTGATCGTCGTCGATCAGGCCTACAGCGAGTACGACGAGGCGGGCGAGTCGGTGGGCCGCGCGGCGCTCGGCTTCGACAACACGCTCTGCGTGCGCACGCTGTCGAAGGCCTGGGGCCTAGCGGGCCTGCGCGTGGGCTACGCCATCGGCGCGCCGCTCGTCATCGACTGGCTGCGCTCGGTGGGCCAACCCTACGCGGTCTCCACCGCGGCGCAGCGCGTGGCCGAGGCGGCGCTTCGCCGCGGCGGCACGTGGGTCGCGCCGCACGTGGCGCGCGTGCGCCAAGAGCGCGCGATCCTCAGCGAAGAGCTGCGCGAGCTGGGCCTCTTTCCACGCCCGTCGCAGGCCAACTTCGTGCTCGCCGACATGCGCTCGTCCGAGCAGGCGCAGTGGCTCTACGACGCGATGGCGAGCCTCGGCATCGCCGTTCGCCGCTTCGCGCCACCCGCCGAAGACGAGGTGCTCAGCACCGGCGCCGCCGATCTGAGCGCCGCCGTGCGCATCAGCTGCCCCGGCGACGAGGCCGACTGCGTGCGCGTGTGCGCCGCGCTGCGTGCCGCGCTGGCGCCCGAAGCGCTGCTCTTCGACATGGACGGCGTGCTCGCCGACGTCTCGGGGTCTTTTCGGCGCGCGATCATCGAGACCGCCGCGAGCTACGGCGTGACGCTCACCGACGAGGAGATCGCCACCGCCAAGACGCAGGGCGACGCCAACGACGACTGGGCGCTGACGCAAAGGCTGTGCGCCGCGCATGGCGTGGAGGCCGAGCTCGCCGAGGTCACCGAGCGCTTCGAGAAGCTCTACCAGGGCGACGGCGAGACGCCGGGCCTATACCAGAAAGAGAAGCTGCTGCTGCCGCGCGAGGCGCTGGCGATGCTGCGCCGCGTGGCGCGCTTCGCCGTCGTCACCGGCCGCCCGCGACGCGACGCCGAGCGCTTCCTCGACGACCACGGTATCGCGCAGCTGTTCGACGCGGTGATCTGCCGCGAGGACACCGCCACGCTCAAGCCCGACGCCGCGCCCGTGCAGGCCGCGCTCGACGCGCTCGGCGTGCGGCAAGCCTGGCTGCTCGGCGACACCGTCGATGACATCGTCGCCGCGCGCGCGGCCGGCGTGGTGCCTATCGGCGTGCGCGCCCCCGGCAACGTGCCCACACCCGACGAGGCGCTGGCGCGTGCGGGCGCGGCGCGCGTGGTCGAGACCACCACCGCCATCGGTGCGCTGCTCGACGCCGCGGGCGTCGCCGGCCGCAAGGAAGGCGCTTGATGGGCGACGACAAGACCGGCCCGATAGCGCTCGCCGCGCCGCGCGCGGCCACCGTACGGCGCGACACACGCGAGACGCACATCGAGCTCGCGCTCGCGCTCGACGGCAGCGGCAAGGTCGAGGTCGACACGGGGCTCGGCTTTTTCGACCACATGCTGACGGCCCTCTGCTTTCACGCGCGCTTCGACGTCACGCTGCGCTGCAAGGGCGATCTCGAGGTCGACGATCACCACACCATCGAGGACGTGGCGCTCGCGCTGGGAAGCGCGCTCGACCAGGCGCTCGGCTCGCGCGCCGACATCGCGCGCTTCGCCCATGCCTACGCGCCGCTCGACGAGGCGCTGGCCCGCGCGGTGATCGACTTTTCCGGCCGCCCCTCGGCGCACGTGGCGCTCGGCTTTCAGCGCGAAGCCATCGGCCCGGTGGCCACCGAGAACCTGACGCACTTCTTTCGCTCGCTGGCCACCACGGCGCGCATGACGCTGCACGTGACGATGCTCGCCGGCGAGAACGACCATCACCGCGCCGAGGCCGCCTTCAAGGCGACGGCGCTGGCCCTGCGCCAGGCCGTGCGCCTCGACGCGCGGCGCGGCAGTGAAGGCGGCGACGTGCCGAGCACCAAGGGGAGCCTCGGCGAGTGAGCGCGCGCGCGGTGCACCTGGTCAACACGCGCGTGGCCAACATCGCCTCGGTGCGCGCCGCGCTCGCGCGGCTCGATCACGACGTCATCGACGCGACCAGCGCCGAGCATGTCGAGCGCGCCGAGCGGCTCGTGCTGCCCGGCGTGGGCACGCCCGGGGCGGCGCTCGAAGCGCTCGAGAACAACGGCATGCGCGCTGCGCTCGGCGAGCGGCTCGCCGCGGGCCGCGCCACGCTGTGCATCTGCCTCGGCCTGCAGCTTCTCGCCGAGCGCAGCGACGAGTCGCCCGGCACCGCGCTGTTCGGCCTGCTGCCGGCGCCGATCACGCGCCTGCCGCGCAGCGTGCGCGTGCCGCAGCTCGGCTGGAACCTGGTGCGCGCGCGCGACGACGCGTGGCTCGCAGCGGGCTACGCCTACTACGCCAACAGCTACTGCCTGTCGGCCGAGCATTTCGCCGCCGTCGAGGCCGCTGGCTTCGAGATCGCCGAGAGCGAGCTCGTGCCGCGCCGCGGCGATGTCACCCAGCCGGTGCGTTTCTGCGGCGCCGTGCGCCGCGGGGCGCTGTGGGCCTGTCAGTTTCACCCCGAGCTGTCGGGACGCTTCGGCGCCGAGCTGCTGCGCGCGTGGCTCGGCGCGGAGGGAGACGGCGCGTGCTGACCCATCGCGTGATCCCGTGTCTCGACGTCAAGGGCGGACGCGTGGTCAAGGGCGTGCGCTTTCAGGGTCTGCGCGACGCCGGCGATCCTGTCGAGCGCGCGCTGGCCTACCAGCAGCAGGGCGCCGACGAGATCGTGGTGCTCGACGTCTCGGCAACGGTCGAGGCGCGCAGCCACCAGACCGAGGTCATCGCCGGCATCCGCGCCGGGCTGATGCTGCCGCTCACCGCCGGCGGCGGCGTGCGCGTCGCCGACGACGCGGCGCGTTTGCTCGAGCACGGCGCCGACAAGGTCGCGGTCAACACGGCGGCGGTGGCGCGGCCCGAGCTGATCGACGAGCTCGCGGCGCGCTTCGGCAGTCAGTGCACAGTTGTCTCGATCGACGCGCGTTTTCTGCACGAAGACACGACGGGCGCCAGCGGCTGCGCGTCGGGCGCCGGCGCCGGCGCGCCGGGCGATTGGGAGGTCGTGGTGCGCGCTGGGCGCGAGGGGCTCGGCCGCGCGCGCTCGGCGGTGGCCTGGGCGCACGAGGTGGTCGAGCGCGGCGCCGGCGAGATCCTGCTCACCAGCTGGGACCGCGACGGCACGGGCGTGGGCTACGACCTCGATCTGATCCGCGCTGTCTCGGCCGTCGCCGACGTGCCGATCATCGCGTCTGGCGGCGCGCGCGAGGTCAGCCACCTCGCCGAGGCCTTCGAGGCAGGCGCCGACGCCGTGCTGGCGGCGACGATCTTTCACGACGACGAGCGCACCGTCAGCGAGATCAAACAGCGCCTCGCCGAGCAGGGCTTCGCCATGCGCCTCGAGTAGCGCAAAGGAGGACTTCGCCGTGATCGTCCCCTCCATCGACATCCAGGACGGACAAGCCGTGCAGCTCGTCGGCGGCCGTGACAAGGCGATCGACGGCGGCGATCCGCTCGCTGTCGCCGAGCGCTTCGCCGTCGCCGGCGAGCTGGCGGTGATCGATCTCGACGCCGCCATGGGCAAGGGCGACAACGGCGCGGTGATCGCCGAGATCGTGCGCCGCTACCCGGCGCGCGTCGGCGGCGGCATCCGCTCGCGCGAGGCGGCGCTGCGCTGGCTCGACGCGGGCGCCGAGAAGGTGATCCTCGGCACCGCCGCCAAGCCCGAGCTGCTGGCGCAGCTTCCGCGCGCGCGCGTCATCGCGGCGCTCGACGCGGCCCACGGCGAGGTCGTCGTCGAGGGCTGGAAGACCAAGACCGGCGAGCGGGTCGAAGACCGCATCGACGCGCTGCGCGAGCACGTGGGCGGCTTTCTATTAACCTTCGTCGAGCTCGAAGGCCGCCTCGGCGGCACCGATCTCGAGCGCGCGCGCGCGCTGACCGAGCGTGCCGGCGACGCGCGCGTGACCATCGCCGGCGGCGTGACGCGCGCCGAAGAGATCGCCGCGCTCGATGCCTTCGGCGCTGACGCGCAGGTCGGCATGGCGCTCTACTCGGGCAAGCTCGCGCTGGGCGACGCGTTCGCCGCCCCGCTTCGCAGCGACCGCGCCGACGGGCTGTGGCCGACGGTGGTCTGCGACGAGCACGGCGTGGCGCTCGGGCTGTGCTACTCCGACGCCGAGAGCCTGCGCCTCGCCATCGCCGAACGGCGCGGCATCTATCACTCGCGCTCGCGCGGGCTGTGGCGCAAGGGCGAGACATCGGGCGACGTGCAAGAGCTCGTGCGCGTCGAGCTCGACTGCGACCGCGACGCGCTGTGCTTTACCGTGCGCCAGCAAGGCGGCGGCTTCTGCCACACCGGCACCTTTCGCTGCTTCGGCGAGGATCGCGGCCTCGGCGCGCTCGAGCGGCGCATCGCCGCGCGTATCGCCGACGCGCCCGAAGGCTCCTACACGCGCCGGCTGCTCGACGACCCCGAGCTGCTCGCCAGCAAGCTCGCCGAGGAGGCGCGCGAGCTGAGCGAGGCGCGCGGCGGCGCCGACGTCGCGCACGAGACGGCCGACGTGATGTACTT
The DNA here is from genome assembly GCA_020431405.1 of Myxococcales bacterium. Lineage (GTDB taxonomy): Bacteria > Myxococcota_A > Polyangia > JAGQIK01. Next base: position 7,217 of record JAGQIK010000603.1, on the reverse strand, counting down.
CGCGCTCGTCACCATGAAGCAGCGTGGCGTCGATCTCGCCGAGGTGGCACGCGAGCTCGACCGGCGCGCGCTGCGCGTCCAACGCCGGCCCGGCGACGCCAAGCCGAACCCGTAGGGAACGACGCCATGGACAAGATCACGCTCAGACGGCTCAGCCCCGACGAAGTACGCGCCCTTTCGCGCCGTCCTGTCGACGACGAGACGCTGGCGCAAGCCGGCGCGATCCTCGCCGACGTGCGTCGCGATGGCGCCGCCGCCGTACGCCGTCACGCCGAGCGCCTCGGCGACATCGAGGCCGGCGCCGACCTTCTGCTCGATCGCGCGGCGCTCGAGGCGGCCCTCGAGCGCGTCGGCGCGTCACAGCGTGCGCTGCTCGAGCGCTGCGCCGCGCGCGTGCGAAGCTTCGCCGAGGCGCAGCGCGCCGCGCTGGTCGACATCGAGCGACCGATCCCTGGCGGCGTCGCCGGCCACACGGTGCGCGCGGTGACACGCGCCGGTTGCTACGCGCCGGGCGGGCGCTTTCCGCTGCCCTCGACAGTGCTGATGACCGCCGTCACGGCGCGCGCCGCGGGCGTCGCCGAGGTCATCGTCGCCTCGCCGCGGCCCAGCGACGCCACGTTGGCAGCCGCCGCCGTCGCCGGTGCTGACGCGCTGCTCTGCGTCGGCGGCGCTCAGGCTATCGGCGCGCTGGCCTACGGCCTCGACGACACGCTCGCGCGCTGCGACGTGATCGTCGGCCCCGGCAACCGCTGGGTCACCGCGGCCAAGGCGCTTTGCGTCGGCGAGGTCGGCATCGACATGCTCGCCGGGCCCACCGAGCTCTTGGTCGTCGCCGACGCGCACGCCGACGCCGCGCTCGTCGCCGCCGATCTGCTCGCCCAGGCCGAGCACGACGTCGACGCGCAACCGATGTTGGTCAGCACCGACGCCGCGCTGGTCGCGCGTGTAGAGGCCGAGCTCGCCGCACAGCTCGCGACGCTCGCCACCGCCGAGACCGCCCGAGTGTCCCTCGCACGCAACAGCTTCTGCGTGGTGGTGCGCGACATCGCGGAGGCGGCCACCATCGCGGATCTGCTCGGGCCCGAGCACCTGTCGCTGGCGCTGCACGACGCCGCCGACGCCGCCGCGCGCTTTCGCTGCTACGGCGCGCTGTTTATCGGCGAGGGCAGCGCCGAGGTGATCGGCGACTACTGCGCTGGCCCCAACCACTCGCTGCCTACCGGAGGCAGCGCCCGCTTCACAGGTGGCCTCTCGGTGCTGCACTTTGTGCGCGTGCAGAGCTACCTGCGCGTCGACGACCGCCACGCCGCCGCCGAGCTCTACGCCGACGCCGAGGCGCTCGCCGCGCTCGAAGGATTGGCCGGCCATGGCGCCGCCGCGCGCCGCCGTCGCTGATTTGATTGCTATGACAGTTCGCCTTGAAATCGCGAACTGACTGCGATCAAATCCCGCCATGTCAGACGAGTGGGAAGGCGAGCTGACGATAACCCAGCCGGGGGATGTCGTCGGCGAGAAGACCGGCGAGGTCGCGATCGAAAACCGCGCGCGCCTCGTCGATCTGACACATGGCTACAGCGGCAGTGCCTTCGTGCTCGGCGCCGAGACCGTCACGCTCGGACGGCTCCCCGAAGCAACGATCTCGCTCGACGGCAGCTCGATCTCGCGCGAGCACGCGCGCATCGTCAACGAGTCGCTGGGCCACTGGGTCCTCGAGGACGTCGGCAGCCGCAACGGCACCTACCTCAACAACGTCCCCGTCAAACGCGCCACGCTGAGCTATGGCGACATCATCCGCCTCGGCAACGACGCGGTGTTCGTCTTCACCCGACATGACAGCTTCGAGCAGCAGCTGCTCGAGGCACAGAAGCTCGAGTCGGTGGGGCGGCTCGCCGGCGGCGTGGCCCACGACTTCAACAACATGCTCGGCGTGGTGCTCGCCAACGCGCAGTACATGCTGGCGCGCGCGCAGCGCGGCGAGCCAATCGAGCCCGAGGAGATCCGTGCCTGCCTCGACGACCAGCTCGAAGCGGCCAACCACGCCACCAAGCTGACGCGACAGCTGCTGCATTTCGCGCGCCTGGGCGAAGGCGATCAGGTGCTCACCGACGTCAGCGAGCTCGTCGAGACCGTGCTGTCGCTGTGTCGCCGCTCGTTCGGACCGCAGATCACCGTCGAGCGCAACAAGCCCGACGAGCCGCTGGTCGTCAACGTCGATCCGTCGCAGCTGTCGGCGGCGCTGATGAACCTCCTGGTCAACGCCGGCGACGCGCTCGCTGGCGGCTCGGGCTCGATCCACGTCGACGTGCGCGCGCTGTCGCATGGCTCGTCGACGGCGCGGCAGCTGCCGCTTTTGCCCTTCGGACGCTATGTCGAGATCGCCGTCGCCGACACGGGCAGCGGCATGGACGACGCCACGCGCTCGCGCATCTTCGAGCCCTTCTTCACCACCAAGGAGGGCAGCGGCACCGGCCTCGGCCTGGCGAGCGCCTACGGCGTGGTGCGCCGCCACGGCGGCGACATTCGCGTCGAGAGCGAGCTCGGCGAGGGCACGACGTTTCGCGTCTATCTGCCGCGCCACGACGCACCCCCACCGCAGCAAGGCCGGCGCATCAACCCCACGCCGTCATCGGGCGAGTGGTCGCTGCTCGAGGGCGCCATCCTCGTCATCGACGACGAGCGATCGGTGCGCACCAGCATCAGCCGCCTGCTCGCGCTCGCCGGTCACAGCAACGTGCTGCTCGCCGCGGACGGGCTCGAAGGCATCGAGATGTACCGCGCCAACCGCGCGGGCATCGGGCTGGTGTTGCTCGACATGAAGATGCCGGGGCTCGACGGCGCCGCCACCTTCGAGCGGCTGGTCGAGATCGATCCCGACGTGGTGGTGCTGCTGATCTCGGGCAACCTCGACGACGCGCCGAGCAAGCTGCGGCGCGCCGTGCGTCAGACGCTGCCCAAGCCGTTCACGCTGAGCGAGCTGCGCACGGCGATCAACGCGTGTCGCCGCGCGGACCGCAAGACTAGCTCCCGTCGCTCTTGAAGAAGCACGGCAACGTGTCGTCGCGCGTGTAGGTCACCACGCAGCCGCCGTCGCCACATGGCGGGGCGACCTCGAGCTTGAGTGTGTTGGGGTCGACGAGCGTCCAGCTGCCCGACTTGGTCTGGATCTGGAACGTGCCATCGGCCTTCCAGCTGCAGCAGGCGCTCTTGACCTCGTCGATCTTGTCGCCGAAGGCCGCGCGGCCGTCGCGCGAAAAGCAGGCGAACAGGCCGGTGGTGCTCCAACCGCCCACCGGATCGACCGGTGGCAGCGTATCGAGCCGCACGACTGCGTCGACGACGCTGGCTTCGCCCGCGGAATCGGTGGCGCTGCCGTCAGCTGACGCGCCGTCCGCGCCCGCCTCCGCGGAGGCCTTGGCGTCGGTCGGCGCCGGCGTGCTATCCGAGCAACCCGCCGCGGCGAGCGCGACACAGAGGATCATGGCGGCGGCGGATCGCATAGCGTGCTCCTAGAGGCTCGGTCGTGATACCACAGCGATATGCCCTCGGCGAGCGCCTTCAAGGGGACGGCCCGGTTCGAGCCCAAGAGCTGCCTCGGCGCTGGCGGTATGGGCATCGTCTACGAGGTCTTCGACCGCGAGATCGCGCGGCGCGTAGCGCTCAAGACGCTGCGCCACATGACGCCGCAGCGGCTGCTGCGCTTCAAGGCCGAGTTTCGCGCGCTGCGCGACATCCGCCACCCCAACCTGGTGCGGCTCGGCGAGCTCTACGAGCAGCAGGGCCAGTGGTTCTTCACCATGGAGCTGCTCGAAGGGGCCGAGCTACTCGAGCGGCTCGGCCGTCAGGCACCCGAGCTACAGACCGCGCCACTGCCCGACCTCGTGACCAGCGAAGCGGACTACCGCACCACGGCGGGCCAGGCGGTCGATGGCGCGCGCCTGCGCCACGCCTTCGCACAGCTGTTCGGCGCGCTGGCGGCGCTTCACGCCGCCGGCAAGATCCACCGCGACGTCAAGCCCTCCAACATCTGGCTCGCTGACGATGACCGCCTGGTGCTGCTCGACTTCGGTCTCGCCATCGACGAGGGCTCGACCACCGTCGAAGGCGCCGGCACGGCGGCCTACATGGCGCCCGAGCAGGCGGCAGGCCAGCTGGTCTCGCCGGCGGCCGATTGCTATGCAGCCGGCGTGGTGCTGTTCGAGGCCTTGACCGGCCGGCGGCCGTTCATCGGCTCGGTACGCCGCGTGCTCGCCGACAAGCAACAGCGCGCGGCGCCGACCGTGTTGGCGCTGGCGCCCGACGCGCCGGCGGACCTGGCGCGCATCGCCGACGCGTTGCTCGCCGCCGATCCCGCATCGCGCCCCACCGCGGCCGCGCTCGTGCGGCAGCTCGGCAGCGCGCAGCACTTGTCGCGCTGGCTGCGCGACTCGCGCGACCTCAAGCCGCTGGCGACCTCGGCGAGGCTCGCCCAGCTCGTCGGACGCGACATCGAGCGCGCGCGTTTGCTCGACCACTACGACCAGACGCTGCGCAGCCAGCGCGCGCGCTGCGTGCTGCTGGTGGGCCCCGCCGGCTCGGGCAAACGCACGATCCTCTCGGCGCTCTTTCGTCAGCTGTCGAGCGAGCCGACGCCCCCGCTGGTGCTGCGCAGCCGCTGCATGCAGCAGGAGCACATCCCCTATCAAGCCATCGACGGCCTGATGGACGACCTGTGTCACGCGCTGGTCGGTCGCGACGAGCAAGAGCTGGTCGAGATGCTCGCGCCGCTCGGTCACGCCTTCCCGCAGGTTGCGGCGCTGCTTCCGCCGCACACGCTGACGCTGCGGCGCCGCGGCCGCGCGCGCGCTGCTCGGGCGCGCGACGCGCTGTTGCTGGCGGCTGAACGGCTGCTCTCGCGGCTCTCTGCGCAGCAGCCGCTGGTGCTCTCGATCCACGATCTACATCACATCGACGACGACAGCCTCGAGCTTCTCGCGCAGCTCGGCAGCGCGTCGGAGCCGCTGTCGCTGCTCGTCGTCGGCACCGTCGACGCGGGCGAGCTTTCTACCACGCGTCTCGAGACGCTCTGCGTGCGCCTCGGCGCCGAGCGCGTGCTGCTCGATCCGTTGGCGCTCGATCGCGCGCGACAGCTGTTCACCCACGTCGCGCGCGAGCACGGCGTCGACGACGGCGAGGCGCGCGCGTTGGCAGACGAGCTGGTGCTGGTGCCACAGCAGCCGTTGGCGATCAGCGAGCTGGCCCGCTCGGCCGCCGCCGGCGGCGCCGAGCGTGTGCTGCGCTCGGGCGGCCTGCCCTCGCTGTCGCCGACGCGCGAGCTGCTCGAGGAAGAGCAAACGCTGCAAGACGAGACGCCGCAGGACCAGACCCTGCAGGACCAAGACCAGACGCTGCAAGACGACAGCGAGCTCGCGACGACGGGCGGCGGGCGCTTCGAGGACGTGCTGGTGCTCGAGGACGCTGACCTCGAGGAGCTGCCGGACTCGCGCGATCTACAGACGCTGCCCGTCGAGCAGCTGCTCGAAGCCAGCGAGCAGACCCTGCGCGCGCAGCGGATATCAGGCACACAGCGCACGTATGGTGCCGCACACGTGCACGCTCTGCAGCAATTTCGCATCGCCGAGCTCGACCTGCTGCCACGCCTGCTGCTCGAGCTGTTGGCCGTCTCCCAGACGCCGCTTTCGGCCAGCGCGCTGGCGCGCGCCGCGCGCGCCGAGGGCAGCAGCGAGGGCGACGTCGCCGCGGCGCTGGCAGTGCTCGAGCTCGAAGCGCTGATCGCGCCGGCCATCGCCGGGCGGCTCGACACCTACGAGCTAGCGCAGCGCTCGCTAGCCGAGGTGATCCTGCGCCGCGTCGACGCGCCGCGCGTCACGGCCCTGCGCGCGCTGCTGCGCGGGCCGCTCGTCGAGCGCGTTCGCCCTGGCTCGTCGCGTGGTGAATTCGCCGCGGACGACGGCTCCGCGGGCAGTGAATTCGCCGAGGACGACCGCTCCGCTTCCAGTGAGTTTGACGCCCAAGCGCTGGCCGCGCACTTCGAGCGCGTCGGGCGCCAAGCCGACGCCGCGCTGCTCTTCGAGCGCGCCGCCGAGCAGGCGCTCGCGGCGCTAGCCTTCGAGCGGGCGGTCGAGCTCTTCAGCCATGCCAGCAAGCTCGCCGCGGATGCCGAGCAGCGCCAGCGCCTGATGCTGCGGCTCGCCGAAGCGCAGATCGGCTGCGGCCGCGGCGATGCGGCCGCGCTGGCGCTGCTGCAAGCCGCCGACGCCGCGCCGGACGAGCCGCAGCGCCTCGACCTGCTCACCGCCGCCGCCGAGCAGCTGCTGCGCGCTGGCGCCCGCGACGAGGGGCTCGCGCTGCTGCGCAGGGTGCTCGAGGCGGTGGGCCGCCCGCTGCCCGCCAACCGCCCCGGCGCGATGCTCTCGCTGCTTTCGCGCCTCGAGAGCGAGCGCCAGCACGAAGCCGCGCGCGACGACGATGATGGACGCAGCGTACGGCGCTCTATCGAGACCTGCTGGCTCGCCTCGAGCGCCCTGGGGCTCGTCGATCTGGCGCTCGCCGCCGACTTCCAAGCGCACCTGCACGCCGAGGCACTGCTCGCGCGCTGGCCGCTGGGGCGCGCGCTGGCGCTGATCGGCGAGGCGCAGCTGCTCGCCGTCGAGCCAGCGCAGCGCGACGAGGCCGCGCGTACGCTCGCGCGTGTGCGGGCGAGCAGCGCCGAGCTCGGAGCGCCCGCCGATCGCGCGTACGTGCTGGCGCTCTGTCAGAGCGCCGACGCGCTGCTCTCGCTGTGCCGCGGCGCCTTTCGCGAGGCGGCGCAGGCGGCGCGCGGGGCGGCGCGCGAGCTCGCTTCGGGCGACGGCTCGAGCTGGCACCTGGAGAACGCGCAGTTGATCGAGCTCTGGGCGCTGGCGACGCTCGGCGACGTGCGCGCGCTGGCGGCACGCGTCAGCGGAGGCTTTCGGCGCGCGCGGCGGCGCGGCGACCGACGCAGCATGCGCGACCTGTGCCTCGGTCCGGCGGTGCTCGGCTGGCTCGGCGACGACGCCCCCGAAGCCGCGCGTCAGGCCATCGACGCGCTAGGCCACGCCGACGACAAGCGCGCCGCCAACGATGCGCTCGATTGGCCGGCGGCCTTCGCGCTGTGGGCGCGCGCCAGCGTCGAGCTCTACGAGGGCCAGGCTGGCGCCGCGCACGCGCGTCTCGAGGCGCTATGGCCAGCGCTGCCC
>JAGQIK010000602.1 GCA_020431405.1 Myxococcales bacterium | reverse complement strand
GCAGCACGCCGAGCAGCGCGGCGCTGGCGGCGGGTGGGATGCGTGCGACGGCGGCGAGCAGGTCGCGTAGCGAGCTGCGGCGTGCGAGCGTCGCGGTGCAGGCGACGGCGAAGGTCGCGAGCAACGGGACGGCGAGCAGCGCCGCGCCGACGGCGGGCAGTGGGTCGGCGCTGGAGAGCGCTTCGGTGATGCCCCAGCGCAGCGCGAGCTCGGCGGCGAGCGCGGCGAGGGCGAGGAGGAGAAGGTGTAGCGGGGCGCGTGCGGCGGTGCGGGCGGCGTGGGCTAGGGCGCGCATCGTGGGGGCGTGACCGTGGGGCGTGACCGTGACCGTGGACCGTGACCGTGACCGTGGACCGTGACCGTGACGGTGACCGTGGAGGGGGGGCGCTGGCTAGCGACCGCCCTCGTCGAAGCGGCGCATGGCTTCGAGCACCAGCGCCTCGGTGGACTGGTGGATCACGCGCTCGGGGATCTGTGCGTTGGGATCGAGCGTGAACTCGCCGTCGTCGACGGGCAGCAGCCGGTAGAGCGCCTTGGTGCCGCGCAGCGAGCCGCACACCGCGTTCACCACCTGGCCGCCGTCGAGATAGATCTCGCCGCTGCCGTCGGGGAAGCGCAGCCGCAGCTGACCGCTCTTTTTGCCGGCGGAGAGGATCTGCAGGATGTCGGGCAACGACATCTCGCGCAGCGAGCCGCTGACGCCGCGCGTGCCCGGAGCCGGCGGGCGCTGCTCGAGCACCATCTTGACCTTCGCCACCAACAGCTCGGGCGTGTAGGGCTTGACGATGTAGTCGGCCGCGCCGAGCTCGAAGCCGCGGTTGACGTCGTCGGCGTCGGTGCGGTCGGAGACGAAGATCAGCGGGATGTCGCGCGTGCGCGGGTCGGCGCGGATGCGCTCGAGGAAGCCGAAGCCATCGACCGGCTCGAGGCGCACCTCGCTGAGGATCAGATCGACGCTGCTGCCGAGCACCTCGCGCGCGGCCTCGGCGGTGGTCTTGTAGACGCGCACGTCGTAGCCGGCGGCGACGAGCTTGAGCTCGAGCACCGTGGTCGATTCGGCGTCGCCGTCGATGATCAAGATGCGCGGCCGGTCGCCGAGCAGCTGCTCGCGCAGCGCGTCGCCGGTGGTGACCTGGCAGAAGATGTCGACCGCGTTGGCGTCGAGCACGCGCGCGCTGGCGGCCTGGCGCAGCCGCTCGAGACCCTGTGCCTGATCGGCTGCACGCCCGCCGGGGGCGCGTGGGTTGGCCATCAGATCGCAGAACACGTCGACCACCGCGAGCAGGCGCGCGCCGAGCGGCACCTCGCGTCCCGACAGCTTGCCCGGCACGCCGTCGCCCGACGTGCGCTCGTACTGCGCAGCCAGCACGCTCGTCACGGCGGCCGGAAGACTGGCCGCCTCGGTGAGCTTGATCGGCGTCATGTACACCCGCCGCGCGAGCGCCTTGAGCTCGGGCGACTCGGCGACGCTCGCCACCGTCAGATGCGGCTCGGCGGGCTTGCCCAGCTCGTGAAGGTAGGCGGCGAGCTTGAGGTAGCCGACCTCGTCGGGTGGCAGCCCAACGCGCTGGCCCATCAACGCCACCAGCCGCGCGACCTCGGCGGAGTGACCTTGACGCCAGCCTTGTCCCATCTCGAGCAAGCTCACCAGCACCGAGACCGTCTGCACGAACGTCTCGAGCGGCACGATCGGCTCCGCAGCGATCAGCGCGCTGTCGCTGGGCGACATCGCCGGTCCCGTGCCGAGCTGCTCGAGGTCGCTGACCCTGCCCGAGGAGGCCGAGGGCACGCTGCCGAAGTTCGCCGTCTGGCGCCGGTGGGCCTCCTGCGGTTTGATCGCCGGGATCGGCGCGGTGGGTTGCGCCGAGCGTGGCATGCCCATCGCGCCGCCGCTCATCGCGCCACCGCCCGGCCCGCCACCCATCGGACCTGAATCGAGCGGGATCGAGCGATCACCAGGCGACGACATGCCGCCACCGCCCATGCCGCCGCCGCCCATACCGCCGCCGCCCATACCGCCGCCGCCCATACCGCCGCCGCGACCGCCGCCCACGTCCATGCCGAGCCCGCCATCGAGATCGAAGTCTCCGCGCCCGGTGCCGGGCATCGGACCGTTGTCGAGGTCGATGCCGAAGTCGGCGCTGCCGTCGGCGTGGGGCTGATTGATGCCGGCGCGCGGACGCGTCCCCATGCCGGGACGGTCCTGCTCGATCTGCATGTCCATGCCGGCGCCGTCGGCGAGCGCGAGGTCAGCGTCGAAGGCGTCCATGCTGGCGCTGCCGCCGCCGCCGCCGAGGTCGATGGCGCGCTGGTCGTAGATGTCGAGCATCTGGCTGTAGCCCGAGCCCAGCTTCTGCTCCATGCGCGAGAAGGCGTGGATGTCGCCGCGATACCACTTGCGCAGCGCCGCCTCGATGGCGTGCGGCAGCGCGACGTACATGTGCACCTCGCGCACGCGCGACGCGCGCTGCACGGCCTCTCGGATGCGCGGATCCGAGGGATCCGGCGTCACCACGCTGAGCACCATCTTCTGCTTGTCGCAGCGGACGGGGACGACCTGCGCGCGCTCGCACAACTGCACCGGCAGTAGGTCGAGAACCCACTGCGGGACCTTGGCCTTGCTCAGCTTCTCGGTGGAGACGTAGCGCGTGTTGAAGTGCAGGCCGAGAAAGCGCAGCAGCGCCGTCTCTTCGATGGCGCCGGCGCTGAGCAGGCTGAAACAGAAATCGCCGCCATCACTCGACGCCGCTCGCAGCTGGCCGTCCGAGACGAGGCCGCGTGCGCGAAGCTGACTTGCGAGCCACTGGGGGTCGAGCATGCAGTGCTCAAAGTCTATCGGGCGGCGCTCGGCGAGCCAAGCGCTACCGCGGCGGGACCACGCGTGGACTAGCTGCCGGTCTCTTTTTCATCGTCGGCGCCCGGGAACTCGTTGACCGACGGGTACTTCATGATTTCTTTGCGCGCGATCTTCCAGGCCTTCTGCACTATCCAGGACAGCGAGCGATCCTGTCGCGCCGCCTCTTCCTGAATCTCCTTCAGCATTGCCTCTGGGAAGTAAAGACTCTGCTTCCTCTTGTCCGATCCAGCCATTGGCCTGTAGCCCTCGCGTTTGTTCAGGAGTGTGTTGAGTGACCGTAGATGTGCGAAATGGTATTCTTCTGTCAGAAGGGGTGTCAAGCGTTACAGCTGCAGACTCATCAGAGACGCTGCTAGAGCGGGATTCGCGCGGAGCGGACGTCGCGGAAAAATCCGCCGACGAGCACGAGGCTGAAGATGGTCGCGTGCGTCGCGCGGCGCAGCGGCGGGTGCGCCGTCGCGCCGAGCTGCTGCGCGCGGCGAGCAAGGTCTTCTCCGAGCGCGGCTACCACGCCGCGACCGTCGCCGACATCCTCGAGGCCGCCGGCGTCTCGCGCGGCACCTTCTACCTTTACTTCCCCAGCAAGCGAGCCGTCTTCGAGGCGCTCGTCGACACGATGCTCGAGCACATCACCGACGCGCTGCAGCGCGTGCGCGTCGGGCCCGGCGAGGCGCCGCCACTGGTGCAGATGCTCGACAACGTCGACCGCCTGCTGATCGTCGTCGAAGAGCACCGCCACCTGTCGTTGATCCTGCTGCGCGAGGCGGTCTCGCTCGACGACGCGCTCGATCTCAAGCTGACGAGCTTCTACGAGCGGCTCAGCGCGTGGCTCGAGGGCGCGCTCGAGCTGGGGCAGACCATGGGGCTGGTGCGCCCCTGCGACAACACGCTGGTTGCGCGTCTGTCGCTCGGCGCGCTCAAGGAGATCCTCGTGCACTGGCTGACGCGCGAGGAGGCGAAAGCGCGCGATCACGTCGCGCGCGAGATCCTCGACTACATCCTGCACGGCGTATTCGTCTGATGACAGCGACGCGCGTGCGCGTGCTGACGCTCAATCTGTGGCAGGAGCAGGGACCATGGCGCGAGCGGCTCGCGCTGTGCGAGCAACGCATCGCCGCGCTCGAGCCCGACGTGGTGTGCTTGCAGGAGGTGCGCGAGGTCAGCGGCGACGAGCCGAGCGCCAAGGGGCCGATCCCCAACCAGGCGCGTACGCTCGCCGCGGCGCTCGGCATGAGCACCTGCGTGTTCCACCCCGCGCAGCGCTGGGGCGGCGGCGACGAGGGCATCGCGGTGCTCTCGCGGCACGCGGCGCGTGACAGCGCGATGGTCGCGCTTCCCTACGACGAGGGCACGTCGCGGCGGGTGTGCGTCGGGGTGGAGGTCGAGCTCGCCGCGGCGGGCCTCTCGGCGGCGAGCGAGTCGGCGTGGTTCTTCAGCACGCACTTGGCGTGGCGCCCCGAGCACGGCGCGCTGCGCGAGCGCCAGGTGCAGGCGGTGCATCGCTTCGTGCAGCAGCAGCGCCGCGGCGAGCAGGTCGCCGTGCTGTGCGGCGACTTCAACGCGGGCCCCGATGCCGACGAGATGCGCTACCTGCGCGGGCTGACCTCCATCGACGGCGAGCGCGCCTACTACCAGGACGCCTTCGCGGTGTGCAACCCCGGCGCCGCGGGCTTGACCTGGAGCGCTGACAATCCCTACACCGAGCAGCTCGGCTTCCTGCCGGGCCAGCGCCTCGACTACATCTATGTCAGCGCCGAGCAGCCGTCGGGGGCGGGGCGCATCGAGCGCTGCCGCGTGGTGCTCGTCGAGCCCGACGCGCGCGGCACGCGCTGCTCGGATCACTACGGCGTGCTCGCCGAGGTGCGCCTCTAGCGCTTGTTCGAGGGCTAGAAGTAGCCGATCTCGGCGAACAGCTCGCCGAGGGCGCCGACGACGCGCGTCGGTGCTTCGACGGCGCTCAGATGACCGACGTTGTCGAGCACGCGCAGCGAGGCGCTCGGCACCGCCGAGCGGATGCGCTCCGAGCAAGCCTGCGGCGTGGCGACGTCCTCGCTGCCGACGATCACCATCGTCGGGCAGGTCAGCGTGGCGAGGTGCTCGGTGATCGACGCGCGATCCATCACGGCGCGCGCGCCGAAATAGATCTGCATTGGATCCTGCTCGCGGATCTGCTCCATGGCGGCCTCGACGAGCGCCGGCTGCGCCGCCATGATCGTCTTGCCGAACATCATCGACTGCACGATGCCGTAGAGTGCGTCGATCTGACCGAAGCGCCGCGTGAGCTCGGCCATGGCACGGTACTGCAGCCGATTGCGGAGCGGCTCGGGATCCGCGCTCGTGTCGAGCAGCGCGAGGGCGCGCACGCGCGAAGGCGCGCGCAGGGCGAGGCGCATCGCTGTCATGCCGCCCATCGAGAGGCCGCACAGCACCGCGCGGTCGATGCCCTCGGCGTCCATGATCGCGCGCCAGTCGTCGGCGAGCGACTCGAGAATGAACGGGCCGTCGGCGTGCGATCGGCCGTGGCCGCGCGCGTCGACGTTGATGACGCGGTAGCGCTGCTCGAGCTCGCAGCTGACGGCGTTCCACATGCGGCCGTCACATAGCAGGCTGTGACCGAGGATTAACGGTGGGCCGTCACCACTGACCTCGTATGAGACCGTCGCACCGGGGCGCGAGATGGTTCGAAGCATGCGGCGCACGATACTCGAACGCGTGGCGCGGTCCAACTGGCAGGCGAGCCCGCGAGCGGGTGGGATAGTGTAAGCCCCTGTAGCAGTAGGGGATTCGCCGGGTACGCCTTGCCCACATATTTAAAAGGGAGTATGTTCCGCGCTCGCAGGAGGTATGTGGTGCATACGGGCCAGAGACGGATCATGGCAAGTCAGCAGCAAGCGTGGCCATCTCAGAGCGGAGGCACTCCACCGCGACCGCCGGGCACCAGCGAGCAGGAGTTCGACGAGACGCTAGGCAGCCTCGTCGACTACTACAGCACGCACACGCCGGGTGCCATCGAGGCCGAGGCGCGCAACGCGCGCGCGGCACGGGGGAGACCACACGGAGCGGGCACGCCGCAGGCGGCCAGAGCTGACGCTAGCGGGTCACACGCGGCGGATGGGGCGGTGCTCTTCGACGCCGAGAAGACGCCGGTCGTGACGCCTGCGTCGCCTTCGGCTGCGGGCGTGGATCCAGCCGAGGTCGCGCGCCGTGTCGCAGAGCGACGGCAGCGCCACAAGACCGTGCGCGTGGCGCCGCCGCGACCGCCCGGTGCCGGACGCACGTGGGCTTGGATCCTCGGCGGTGCCGTCGCGATGGCCGTCGGTGGCGTGGCGACGTTCGCGCTGATGGTCGGGCCGAAAGACTTCTGGCGCATGCTCAAGGGCGAGAAGCGCCCCCAGAGCGCCGCCGCGCTGCCCAAGCTGCCGACCAAGGGTGTGCCGCAAGCGCAGCCACTCGGATCCGGCCACCCGACGGCCGTGCCGTCGCTCGGCGCGCCTGCCGGCAGCGGCAGCGGCGGGCCGCGCGTGCAGCCCCTCGCGGACGACGACGGCGCCAAAGCTCCAGAGGCCAAGGCGGCTGCCGCATCGGGCACGCACGTCACGCTGCGAAGCAGCGCCAAGACCGCCCCCGCGCCCACAGCCAGCGCGACGCCCCTGCGGCGCCAACACACCCGCGCCCATAGAGAGCGCGTGCGTCGGCGTGCCCGGCGAGCCAAGCTGTCAGCTGGTGCGCGTAGGCACGTTAGTCGTTCGCACAGGGGTCGGGGGCGCGCCAAGAAGGCTCGCGACTGGGAAGATCCCTACAAGTAGCGCCTCGCAAGTAAGCACCTGGCAAGTACCGCCTGGAGACAACGACAATGCGGAAGCTGTATCGAGTTTTTCTGGCTGCCGGAGCCCTTCCGGCAGCCCTGATGGCCGCACTGATCGGCGGCACCGTGCTGCTCGACGCGACGCCGGCACGTGCTGACAACGCTGCGGAGGCGCGCAAGGCGTTCAAGGCGGGGCGCACGGCGTTCAAAGCTGGCAACTACGCGGTCGCCGCCACGGAGCTGGGGCGCGCCTACAAGCTCAAGCCACACCCGGCGCTGCTGCGTTATCTCGGCCAGACCTACTACAAGATGAACAAGGCGCGGAAGGCGATCTCGTACTTCAAGCGCTACCTCAAAGACGCGCCGCAAGCGCCGGACCGCGCGAAGATCCAGGCCAAGGTGCGCGAGCTCGAGATGGTCGTCGGCGCCAGCGATGATGACGACGACGACAGCTCGGGCAAGGCCGCTGCGCCGGCCCCTGCGCCCACGCCCACGCCCACGCCTGCGCCAACGCCCACGCCGGCGGCCAAGAAGACGGCCAAGATCGGCGCGCCGACGGGCGAGGACAACGAGGTCCCCGACGCGATCGCCGGCAAGAAGGCGGCGCAGCAGCAGCAACAGCAGCAGGCCGACACCACCGACAAGGGCGGCAAGGGCGGCTCGGCGCTCGGTTGGCTCAAGTGGGTCGCCACGGGGCTCGCCGTTGGCGGTATCGCCATGGGTGCAACCTTCGCCGGCCTCGCAGCGGGCGACGCGAGCAAGCTCGAGTCGGCGGTCAAGGACAGCAACCCCACCGGCACGCAGCCGACGATCTCGTTCAGCAAGGAACACTTCGACCTCGAGCAGGGCGTCAAGAACAAGCGCACGATCTCCATCGTCTCGTTCGCCGCTGGCGGCGCGATGGCGGCGGCGGCCGTGATCTTCTGGGTGCTCGACAAGCCCAGCAAAGAGACCTCGAGCAAGACCACCAAGTCGCGCTCGGAGACGAACGTGGTGTTCGCGCCGGTCATCGGCGGCGGCAACTTCGGCGTCGCCGGCGCCATCCGCTTCTAGCGCTTGGCTTTCGTGCGCGCGCGGGTCGTCAGCGGAGCCCTGCTTGTCGGCGCAGTGGCGCTCGTCGTCACCGTCGACTGCACACCTGACCTCGGCCTCGCGCCGTTCTACTGCAACAACGGGCAGCCCGAGTGTCCCGACGGCTACCAGTGCGTCGGCAACGGCACGATCCGCGTCTGCGTCAAAGAGGGCGCGAGCCTCGGGCGCGACTCGACCACGCCGCGCCCGGACATCGGCATCGTCGCCGACACGACGCTGGACCGCCCGCAGCCGCCCGACGACGCCCCGCGGCAGGACACCTTCGTGTGGCCCGACACGTCGTACCCCGACGTGAACAACCCGCCGCCGCCCGACTTCGGCACGCCGACGGACTCCACGATGGACTTGCCGCGCATCGGCTCCTGTCAGAGCAACGCCGACTGCGCCAACTCGCAGGACGGCCCCTGCTGCTGCCCGATCCTGGGGCTGCCGATCTGGGGCTGCCTGCCGCTGTGCCTCAACCCGTTCTGTATCTGATCTGGGTCCAGGGCGCGCGCATCGCTAGGGCGTGCACTCGAGCAGCGCGGCGAGCAGGTTGTCCTCGCTGACGCCCTTTTCGCGCCACAAGATCACGTAGCGCAGCTTGCCGCCGGCGACGTCGCCGCCGTTGATGTCGAGCACGCGCGTCTCGGCCTTGTTGCCCTTGTTGTCGACGAGCACGGGGCCAAGCCACGGGCCGTTGGGCTTGCGCGCGGTGACCTGCAGCGCGCCGCTGGCGTCGACGAAGGCGATCAGCTGCTGCGTTTTGTTAGCCGCGATCACGGCGTGGGCGTTGTTGCGCGGCACGGTGCCGCTTAGCGAGACGTCGGTAGTGATCGCGGCGGGCGAGATGTAGCTCAGCGGCGCGTTGGGCCGCGTGCTGTGCGCGAGGTGCGGACCGCCGGACATGGCGAGGCCCGCCTCGAGCTGTGCGCCGGGGCGCGTGGCATCGAGCGACTTGGTGGCCCAGTTGGTGGGCGTGACGCGCACCGCGCGCACCAGGTCGAAGTTGGCCTTGAGCAGGTTGGCCTTGAAGTACGAGATCGCGACGGCTGGCTGGTTGAGCAGCGTCTCGCTGTCCATGCGCAGGCCGCGGCCGACCGTGTTGCTGGCGCCCGCTACGACGCGGTCGACGAGCGTCGCCGAGTCTTTGAGGGCCAGGCTGCCGCGCGTGACGCTCAGCGCGTGAAGCTCTTGCTCGTTTTCGATGGCGAAGGCGACGTGCACCAGCTGCGGGTTGGTCGCCGGCACGTCGCGCGCCGCGACCCACGTCACGCCCTTGCGCGAATCGAGCGAGACGACGCGCGTCGGCGTGCCGCCGCCGGCCTGCGCTGCGCCGAGCTCGCCCTTCTCGCTCGGGTAGACCACGACGTAGCTGCCCTTGTAGCCGTCGATGGCCGAGTAGGGCGCTGCCTGCGAGCCGACCTTGACCTCGGCTTCGAAGCTCGTCGGATCATTGGTGCGCGTGCGGCGCGTCCAGAGCGTCGAGGCGTCGGCGTCGCTCGAGCCGGCGGCGCGGCTGAAGCTGACCCACATCACGCCATCGGCGCGATCGAAGTCGACGCCGTAGGTTCCTTTGACGTGCAGCTTGCTCGCGACCTGCACCGGGCCTGCGGCCACGGCGCAGACGTTGGGCACGGCCTGGTCGGGCGGCCTGGTGTCGTCGATGCCGATGTCGCCGTCGCGCGGGCCGCCGAGATCGCCATCGGCAGGCCGCGCGGCGTCGCCGTCTACCGTCGCGTCGGCAGAGGTGCCTTCGGGCACGCACACCGCGGCGCGGCAGACGAAGCCTTCGGGGCAGCGGTCGCTGTTTCGACAGGTGAACTGGCCGTCGGGGCCGAAGTCGACGCTGTAGCAGGCCGCCAAGCCGACGACGGCGACGGCGACGGCGACGGCGAGCGATGTCGCTTTCGATCGCACGGTCACTCCTCCTAGAAGCGCAAGGCGCCGGCGACGCCGTAGAGGCCGCTGCCGATGACCGGGGCCACGGACACGTTGGATCCCAGACCGCTGGATCCCAGGCCAGCGCGTGCGCTCGGCTCCTTCTTGCGCGGCAAGAACAACAGCAGCGCGGCGCCGCCCGCGGCGAGCCCGACGCCCACGGCCAGCGAGACGACCTGCGCCGTCTCGAAGGTCTGACCGTCGCTGGCGATGGGCTCGACCTCGCTCCAGTCTCGATTGCCGTCGCGGTAGTAGCCTTGCACGCTGTCGGCCTTGTTCTTGGCGATCACGCCGAAGGCGATGCCGAGACCGACGGCGGCCACGCCCGCGCCGGCGAGCGCCCAGCCGGTCCACCAGCTCCAGGTGCGCGCGCCGCCGCTGTCGCTCGGCGCGGCCGCGGGCGGCGTGCTGCTGGCGGGTGGGTCCTTGGCCGGCGCAGGCGTCGCGCTGGCCGTCTTCGGCGTGCTCGCGGGCGTGTTGGGCTTGGCCTTGGGGTCGTCGCCGCCGGCTTTGGGCGCCGGCTTCGGCGCGGGTTTGGGCACGGGCGCCTTCTTGGGCAGCCGACTGCTGAGGTTGCGGATACGCGCCTCGACGGTAGGGTTGCTGCCGCTGTCCTTGAGGAAGGCACGGTAGCTCGCGATCGCCTGCTCGAGCTTGCCCAGCGCCTCGTAGCACTTGCCGATGTTGAAGAGCAGCGCTGGCTCGCCGCTGAGCTGGTACGACTTGTCGAAGTACTTGAGCGCCTCGTCGTAGGCGGCCTGCTGGTAGTAGGTACTGGCCAGCTCGAAGTGCCGCTGCGCGAGCTTGCGCTCGGCGGGGCTGATGTTTCGCTTCTTGGCGACGGCCGAAGAGGGCAGGCTGCACAGCAGCGCCGCCGCCAGGGCATAACTAAGCGCTCTTTGCATTGATCCCCGTAAGTTAGATTTGATGCTATCCCAGCGGGGCACACCGCGCAAACCGAGGCCCGCGACGAGACGTCCGGCAAGGTGAATGCGTTGACACGCTCGTCGCGTCGCTGGTAGACCAGCCTGTCCCCCCTCACGAGGCCACCATGCAGCTGCGCACGTTCAGCTTCATCGACATCCTGCAACCTCAGGTCACGGGCTTTCTGCAGACCGTCTGCCCAGGCTTCATGCCGCTGGAGGAGCAGGCCTCGCTGTTCGTCGAGATAGCGCCAGGCATCGCGATCAACGAGCTCACAGACGTGGCGCTCAAGCGCACCGCGGCGACGCCGGGCATGCTCATCGTCGAGCGCGCCTACGGGCTGCTCGAGCTGCACCACGAGGATCAGGGCCAGGTGCGCGAGGCCGGCGCCGCGATCCTCGAGCGCATGGGGCTCACCGAGCACGACCGCATGAAGCCGCAGGTCATCTCCAACGAGATCATCACCGGTCTCGAGGGCTATCAGTCGCAGCTGATCAACCGCATGCGCCACGGCAACATGATCGGCGAGAACGAGGCGCTCTACGTGCTCGAGGTTCGTCCGGCCGGCTACGCGGCGATCGCGGCCAACGAAGCCGAAAAAGCAGCGCCGATCAACGTGCTCGAGTTTCGCGCCTTCGGCGCCTTCGGGCGCATCTACCTGGGTGGCCCCGAGGCCAACATCCAGGAGGCCGCCCGCGCCGCCGAGCACGTGCTGGCCGATCTCAAGGGCCGGTCGTAGCTGCGCGTGCGCGCTCGAGGTACGGGCGCGCTCTCTCTCGCCGCGCTGCTCTCGTGCGTCGTCGCCTGCTCGACGACCAGCTCGACGCCAGCGACCAAGCCGACCGCGCGCTCGCTGGCGCCGTCGCCGAGGCGAGCGGGCGTGGTGGCCGCGCGCGCCCCGCGCAGGCTCGCGCCGGGTTGGTTGCCCGAGGGCGTGCGCCCGCTGCGCTACGCGCTCGATCTGCAGGTCGATCCGCGCCAGCCGGGCTTTTCAGGCTCGGTGCGCATTCGGGTTGCCGTCGACCGCCCCACGCGACGCGTGCACATTCACGCGCGCGGGCTGTCCATCGCGCGTGCGGTGCTAGGGGCCTCGCGTCGCTTAGCGCGCGTCGAGCGCCCCAGCGATAGCGGCGCAGAGCCGGCGTGGGGCGAACGTGTGCTGGTCTTCGCGGCGCCGCTGTCGCGCGGAGAGCACGAGCTTCGACTGCGCTTCAGCGGTCGCTTCGACAAGCGCTTGGCGGGGCTCTACCGCGCGCAGCAGGGCGGCCGCCACTACGCCTACACGCAGTTCGAAGCGGCCGACGCGCGCAAGGCCTTCCCGTGCTTCGACGAGCCACGCTTCAAGGTGCCGTTCGACGTGACGCTGCGCGTGCCTCGCAGCATGCGCGCTTTCGCCAACACGCCGCGCCGCGACGAGCGCGTCGAAGGCGACACGCGCGTGCTGCGATTCGAGCGCACCAAGGCGCTGCCGACGTATCTCGTGGCGTTCGTCATCGGCGACCTCGACGTGGTTGATGGCGGGCGCATCGCCTCGCGCTCGGGCGCTGGGCTGCCGCTTCGCGCGCTGGTGCCGCGTGGCAAAGGCTCGCTGGCCAGCGGCTCGCTCGCGCTCACGCGCGCGCTGCTGCCGGTGCTGGAGCGCTACTTCGGTCGCGCCTACCCCTACCGCAAGCTCGACATCGCCGCGCTGGTGGCCTTCGGCTCGGGCGCGATGGAAAACGCCGGGCTGATCACGTTTCGCGAGAGCGGGATCTTGTACGACAGCGTGTCGGCGAGCGCCCAGCAGGTGCGCCGCACGGCGTGGGTCATCGCGCACGAGCTTTCACACCAGTGGTTCGGCAACCTCGTGACCATGCGCTGGTGGGACGACCTGTGGCTCAACGAGGCCTTCGCCACGTGGATGAGCGTCAAGGCGGTGGACGCTTATCGCCCCGAGCTCAGGGCGCGCGAGGGCCTGAGGAGCATCCGCAGCTGGGTCTATGACATCGACGCGCTGCGGTCCGCGCGCGCCGTGCGGCAGTCGGTGCGTTCGGTCTCGCAGGCCGAGGCGGCGTTCGACGGTCTGACCTACATCAAGGGCGCCAGCGTGCTCGACATGCTCGAGGCGTGGGCTGGGCCGCGCGCCTTCCAGCGCGGCGTGCAGGCCTACCTCGCGCGGCACGCGTTCGGCAACGCCACCGCAGCCGACCTCTTTCGCGCGCTCGAGGCGGCGACAAAAAAGCCCGTAGGGCGTGTGGCGCGCACCTTTCTCGATCGACCGGGCGTACCGCTGGTCCAGGCCGAGCTTCGCTGCGAGCGCGGGCGCGCGCCGCGCGTGCTGCTCGAGCAGCGACGCTACCAGCCGCTCGGCGCGCCGGCGCTGCGCGGCAAGTCGCGCGCGACGGCCGACGCGCCGTGGGCGATCCCGATCTGCGTCGCCTACGCCACGCCACGAGGATCCGACACGCGATGCACGTTGCTCGACAAGCCGCGCGGCGAGCTGTCGCTGTCGCGGTCGCGCGCCGGCTGTCCCGCGTGGATCCATCCCAACGCAGCCGAGACGGGCTATTACCACTGGTCGTTGCCCGCGGCGCAGCTGTCGGCGCTGGCGTCGGCGACGCGCCGCGCCAAGGGCTCGCCGTCGTCGGCCGCGGCGATCATCGAGAACACGTGGTATGCCGTCGCCGCGGGTCGCAGCAAGCCGCGCGTGCTCTACAAGCTGCTGCGGCGTTTTCGCGGCGCGACCAACCGCCGCCTGGTGGCCCAGATCATCGGCGTGCTGCAGCGCGTGCGCCGCGTCTTCGAGCCGGCGCGGGCAAGCGGCGCCTTCGGGCGCTTCGTGCGGGCCACGCTGCGGCCGTCGCTGGCGAAGCTGGGTCTCGAGCCACGGCGCGGCGAGCCGCCCACGCGGCGCATGGCGCGCGTGGCGCTTTACGAGACGCTCGGCGTGCTCGGCGGCGATCGGCGCGTGATCGCACACGCGACCGGTCTGGCGCGACGTTACGTCGCCGGCACGGCGGCGGCGACCAAGAAGCCGCGCGGCGGGGCGGCCAAGAAGCCGCAGGGCGTCGCGGCCGACCTGGCGCCGGTCGCCCTGCGCGTGGCGCTGGCTGCGGGCAAGCTGACGCCGCGTGCGCTGCGCTCGCTGCTCGCGTCGCCGCTGCCGACGGTGCGCGTGGCGGCGGTGCGCGCGCTGTCGATGGTCGCC
Organism: Myxococcales bacterium; assembly: GCA_020431405.1. Classification (GTDB taxonomy): domain Bacteria; phylum Myxococcota_A; class Polyangia; genus JAGQIK01. The sequence goes on along the minus strand of JAGQIK010000602.1, from coordinate 24,806 downwards.
GCGGCGCACGTCGACACGGCGCTCGACTGGCTCGCCTCGGGGGTGGTCGGCACGCAGAACACGCAGCGCGTGCTCGAAGCGCTGCTGCGGCGGCCCGAGCTGCAGCGCACGCTCTACGCGCGCCTCGAGACGCGGCTGCCCGCGCTGCAGGCGCGTATGCCGAGCTTCGGGCGCAGCAGCGCGGCGCGTCTGCCGGGCGCGCTCGCGGCCGTCTGCGACGCCGAGCTGCGCGCGCGCGCCGCCGCGGTCTTTCGCAAGCACGCCACGCGCGGCAGCGAGCACGCGCTCGCGCAGGGCGAGGAGCGCTCGGCGAGCTGCGTGGCGCTGCGCCGCTGGGCCGGCGCCGAGGCGCGGCGCTACGACGCGACGCGCTAGCGCTTGGCGCTGTCTAGTAGAAGAAGGCCAGGGCGACGCTGGAGATGATGCTGTAGAGCAAGAAGGCCAGCACCTCGTAGCCGAGGATGTCCTTGAACTCGAGCTTGGCCACCGACAGCAGCGGGATCGCCCAGAACGGCTGGATCAGGTTGGTCGACATGTCGCCGTAGGCGTAGGCCATCGCCGTCTTTTCGACCGGTACGCCGAGCTTGGCGCCAGCGCGCAAGAGGTACGGCGCTTCGATGGCCCACTTGGAGCCGCCCGAGGGCACGAAGTAGTTGAGCAGGCCCGAGTACCAGAAGGTCACCAGCGGGAAGGTGCGGCGCGAGCTGAGCGAGACGAACGCCGCGGTGAGCTTGCTGGCGAGCTTGGTGCCTTTGATGATGCCGAACATGCCGGCGTAGAGCGGAAACTGCAGCACGATGCCGTGAAGGTGCGCGCTGCCCTCGCGCGCAGCGCGGGTCAGCGAGGCCGGGCGCCAGTGCAACAGCACGGCGGCGATCAAGAAGATGAAGTTGACGCGGTCGAGATCGAGCGTGAAGCCTTCGCGCGTGAAGCGCAGCACCAGCCAGGCGATGCCCGCCGCGCCGAGCGCGAGGTTTATCAGCGGCGAGTGGTCGACGCGCTGCGCCGGCGTCGGCGAGGCGGGGCGGTCGGGCGGCTCGTAGGCGGCGAGCTCGTCGGCGACGGCGCGGTCGATGCTGACCACGTCTTCATCGCGCGGATGCAGGAGCGCCGCGAGCAGGGCGAGGGCGGTGACGACGACGGTGACGAAGCCGATGTTGAAGGGCATGCCGATGGTGCGATCGATGCCGATCAGCTGGTCGAACACCCCACCCTTGACGAGGAAGTTGTTGGGCGTCGCCAGCAGCAACGGCACCGAGCCGCTCGGCCCGGCGTGCCAGGTGGCGCCGAGGCCGAAGTAGGAGACGGCGACGAGCAAGCGGTAGTCGGCGCGCGGCTGCTCGGCGGCGACGAAGCCGACCATCACCGCGCTGGCGATCAGCCCGAGGCCCCAGTGAAGCCAGGCGATGGCCATCGCCACCAGCGCCATGGCGACCACCGCTTGCCGTGGCGATCGCGGCCGGCGCGCCAGCCAGCGCAGCGCCGCGCGCACCGGCGCCGCGACGGCGACCATGTAGCCGCAAAAGACGATCAGACACATCTGCATGCCGAAGCGCAGCAGCGCCCAGAAGCCATCGCCCCAGCTGCGGATCACCTCGGGCAGGCTCGCCTCGCCGAGGGTCACACCGGCCACCAGCGTCACCAGCGTCAGCAGGCACGCGATGGCGAAGGCGCTCGGCGTCCAGCGGGCGGTCAGCCGCGTGAGGCCGAGCGCGAGGCGGTCGAGTCTCATCTGCGCCTATTGTGCAGCCAGATCAGCCATTTGTGGGATTTGTGACGCCCGCACCGTAACACGCTTGCCCAGGGGGCCGTAACGGATATGCTCACTGACACACGACGCTATCGTCGGGAATTACACGCGAATCTAAGTTAGTCAGAGGTATTACATGCAGATCCTGGCGAGACGCCTCGTACGCGCCGCGCTCCCTGCTTTTCTGTCGCTTCCGCTGTCCCTCTCGCTGGTTGCCTGCGGCGACAGCACGCCCGCCAACGGCGACGGCACCATCAATCTCGTCGACGGTCGCACAGGCGGCGGCGACGGCGGCGTTGGCGGCGACTCGACACAACCGCCACAGCCTGACAGCGGGCCTTCTGGCCTCCCGCTGCTCGGCAACGGCACGCACAGCGCCGGCTCGGTGACGATCACCGTCGTCGCGCAGGGCAAAGACGGCCTGATGGGGCCGCGCGATCTCGCGTTCCACCCCGACAGCCGCGGGCAGCTTTGGATCGTCAACCAGGGTGACGAGTCGGTGGTGATCCTCGGCGACGCCACCGGCGCCAACGACAGCGCCCAGAACCTCAAGCGCCGCACGCTCACCGGCGCGCACTTCCTGGCGCAGCCCTCGGGCATCGCCTTCGGCGAGGACTTCAGCGGCTGGAACGGCAAGCGCAACTTCGCCACGATCCACGAGACGGACAAGAAGACGCAGGGGCCCAACGGCACGCCCGCCGACTTCATGGGCCCGACGCTCTACACCTCCGACCTCAACGTCTTCGACGGCGGCCACGGCGGCCACCTCGACATGATGCACAACTCGCCCAACGGCATGGGCATCGCCTGGGAGAAGGCCAACGTCTATTGGGTCTTCGACGGCTACCACAACTCCATCGCGCGCTACGACTTCGGCAAGGACCACGGCCCGGGCGGCACGTACCACGGCGACGGCTCGGTGCGGCACTACGCCATGGGCAACGTCAAGCGCGAGCCGCAGGTGCCCTCGCACATGGCTTTCGGGCCGCAGAAGAAGATGCTCTACGTCGCCGACACGGGAAACGCCCGCGTCGCCGTGATCGACACCAGCCTCGGCAACGTCGCCACGCCCGTGATGCCCAACTACGACGGCGGCGAGCAGGTCGTGATGAGCGGCGTGTCGATCCGCACCTTCGCCGAAGGCAGCGCCAACCAGCTCAGCAAACCGAGCGGCATCGCGATCAACGACGGCGTGGTCTTTGTCAGCGACTGGAAGACCTCGCGCATCACCGCCTTCGACATGCAGGGCAAGCGGCTCGATTGGCTCGACACGGGTCGCGCGGCCGGCTCGCTGATGGGGCTCGCCGTCGGGCCTGACGGCAACCTCTACGTGGTCGACTTCAAGGCCAACGAAGTGCTGCGCATCGAGCCGAAGTAGAGCGTGCGTGTGAAGGCGCTCGCGACAGCGCTTTTCGGGCTGCTGCTGGCGGCCTGCGGCGGCAACGACAGCGCCGCCACCGTGCCCGATAGCGCGGCCTTCGATCGCTGCGACGGCGTTGATGTCAGCGTCTTCGCGCCGGGCCTCAGCTTCGCGACCACCGACGGCCTCTTCACGGTGACATTTCGCAGCGCCTCGCCCGCGCCGCCGGCGCGTGGCGACAACGCCTGGACCGTGGCGCTGAGCGATGCCTCGGGCGCCGCGCTGGGAGGTGCCACGTTGACGATCACGCCGACGATGCCCACCCACGGACACGGTACGTCGCCGCCACGCTTCAGCGCGGTGGCAGGCAGCGAAGATGGCGTCTACGACATCCCGCCGATGGATCTGTTCATGCCTGGCCCGTGGCGCAACCTGTTTACAATCTCCGCGGGAGACGAGCGCGACACGGGTGAAGTCTGGTTCTGCATTCCGCGCTGAACGCGCGCTGGCGACGCTGTGCATCTGCTTGTGCAGCTGCGGCGCGTCCTTCGATCTGAGCGACGAGGCGCTGCGCGACCCGGAGGCCTGCAAGAGCTGCCATCCGCAGCACTTCGAGCAGTGGTCGGGCAGCATGCACGCCTACGCGTCCACCGACCCCGTGTTCCTCGCGATGAACGCCCGCGGCCAGCGCGAGACCAACGGCGCGCTGGGCGACTTCTGCGTGCGCTGTCACGCGCCGATGGCGCTGCGCGGCGGCGCCAGCAGCGACGGGCTCGACCTGCCGTCGCTGCCGGCCTCGCAGCAGGGCGTGACGTGCTATTTCTGCCACCAGGTTAGCGCCGTCGCCGGCTCGCACAACAACCCGCTCGCGCTCGCACGCGATAGGCACATGCGCGGCGGCATCGAAGATCCGATCGCCACCAACGCGCATGGCACGGCCTACTCGACGCTGCACGCCGGGGCGGGGCTCGACTCGTCGCGGCTGTGCGGCAGCTGCCACGACGTGGTGACGCCGGCGGGCGTCTTCCTCGAACGCACCTTCGCCGAGTGGAAGCGCTCGAACTTCTCGCGCGAGCAAGTCGTCTCGCAGCTGACCTGCAGCGAGTGCCACATGCCCACGCGCGCAGCCGAGCCCGACCGCGGCAACATCAGCGACCGCGACCTGCACGACCACGGCATGCCTGGTCTCGACGTCGCGCTGACCGACTTTCCGCGGCGCGACGCGCAGCGTGCCGCCATCGAGCGCTCGCTGGCCACCGTGTTGGTCTCGCAGCTCTGCGTCTCGCCTACGCAGAGCGGCAGCACCAAGATCGTGGTGACCCTCGAGAACATCGGCGCGGGTCACAGCTTCCCGAGCGGCGCGGCGCACGATCGTCGCGTGTGGGTCGAGGTCAAGGCATACGCTGGCGATAAGCTCGTCTTCGAGACCGGCGCGGTGGGCGACAGCGAGGCCGTCGCCGCCAAGCGCGCCAGCGACACCGACCTGTGGACCTTCGGTGACCGCGTCTTCGACGACGCCGGCAAGCCGGTGCACATGTTCTGGGACGTGCGGCGCGTGCAAAGCGCGCTGCTGCAGGCGCCCTCGGCCGGCATCAACTCGCAGCTTCTGCACTACGGCCGCACCTTCGAGATCCCCGAGACGCCCACGCGCGTGACCGTGCGCGTGCGCGTGCGCCCCATCGGCCTCGACATCATCGACGACCTCATCGACAGCGGCGATCTCGACAAGGCGCTGCGCGCGCTGATCCCGACCTTCACGCTGCGCTCGACCGAGATCGAGTGGCGCGACACGAGCACCCGGCTATGCGCCCCCTCCGCCTAGCCTTCGTGGCGTTGCTGTTGGCGGCGTCGGCGCCGGCGCCGGCGCGCGCGCACGGACCGGGTGATCCGTGTCTCGGCGAGTGCGGCATCTGCGCCACCACCAGCTGCGGCGACGGCAAGTGCGAGGTCAGCGCCGGCGAGACGTGTGTGGTCTGCCCCGACGACTGCGGCGCGTGCAGTGCCGCGCGCTGCGGCGACGGGCGCTGCGACGTCAACGCCGAGGAGTGGTGCTACACGTGCCCTGACGACTGCGGGCTGTGTCCCGAGACGCGCATCTGCAACGGGCTCTGCGAGCCCGAGATCGGCGAAGCCTGCGCGCCAGGGCCGCAGCCTGACGCCGGGGCGGTCGACGCGACGCCGGACGTGTCCGTGGAGCAGGCCTGCGCCGACGGGCAGGACAACGACGGCGACGGTGACACCGACTGCGACGACAGCGACTGCGTGTCGTCGCCGTCGTGCGGCGACGCCGGCCTGACCAGCGGGGTCGGGCCGCAGGCGTCGGATGGTTGTGCTGTGGGCGGACGGGGCGCGCCGGCGAGCGTGATCGTGCTGCTGGCGCTGCTGCTGATCGGGCGGCTCAGATCGAGATCGAGCCCTTGCGGAAGTCGCTCCGGCGCAGCTGCACGTTGATCAGCACCGGCTTGCCCTCGCGCGCGATGGCCTTCGCCTCGTCGAGCGTCTCGTCGATCTTGCGCGGGTCGTCGAGCAGCAGCCCGACGCCGCCGTAGCCTTCGGCGACGGTGTGATAGGGCGTGCGCAGCAGCACGGTGCCGACATCGTCCTCGAGGATCTCCACCTGCTCGCGCGCGATCTGCGCCCACGAGGCGTCGGTGCCGACCACCGCGATGGGCGCCAGGCCGTGCCGCACGCAGGTGTCGAACTCCGAGAGGCTGTAGGCTGACGATCCGTCGCCGTAGATCAGCCACAGCTCGGCGTCGCGATGTACGACCTTGGCGCCGACGGCGAAGCCGCCGCCCACGCCGAGCGTGCCGAAGACGCCCGGGTCGAGCCAGCGCAGCGGCGCGCGCGGGCGCAGGATGTAGGCCGCCGTGGCGACGAAGTCGCCGCCGTCAACCACCAGCAGCGCGTCGTCGTCGAGCTTCTCCTCGAGCTTGACGAAGAAGTCGAGGGGGTTGATCAGCTCGCCGGTGGCCTTGGATTGCTCGAGCACCTCGGCGTCGCGCGCCGCCTCGCGCTCGCGCAGCTCGGCGAACCATGCGTCACGCGTGCCGGTGCTGCCGGCGCTCGCCGCCAGCTCGTGCAGAAACGCTCCCGGATGCATCTGCAGCGGCATCTCGGGGCGGCGGTTCTTGCGCAGCGCGCGCGCATCGAGGTTGGCCGAGATGATCTTGGCCTTGGAGCTGATGCTGCGGCCGTAGCCCATGCGGAAGTCGAAGGGGAAGCCGCAGATGACGACGACGTCGGCGGTGCGCAGCGCCTTGCTGCGCTTGTGGCGAAACTGGATCTCGCTGTGGCGCCCGAGCAGACCGCGCGCCATGCCGCCGAGAAATGTCGGCACGCCGAGCGTGCGCACCGCCGCGGCGAGGGACTTGGCCTGCGCTTCGGTGTAGCCCACCAGCGCCTGGCTGCCGACGACGAGCACCGGCTTCTCGGCGTGGGCGAGCAGGTCGGCCGCCTTCTGCACCTGCGAGTCGCGGTCGCGCAGCGAGGGCAGCTCGGGCGTGGGCAGGTCGAGCTGGATGTGCGGCTGGTTGAACTGGCGATAGAGGTGCCCCTTGAGGTACAGGCCGAGCGCCTTGCCGCCGAGGGAGGTGGCGTTCTCCACGCCGGCCTCTTTCATGTACCAGCCCGAGACGATCTCCTCGGCGTAGAGCACGTCCACCGGCAGCTCGACGAAGACGGGACCGGGCACGCCTTCGCGCGCGATCTTGATCGCCTTTTCGATGGTGGGGCCGATGCTGCGCACGGTCTTGACCACCGTCGACCACTTGGTGATCGGCTTCATCAGCACTTGCTGGTCGATGTCCTGCAGCGAGCCGCGGCCCTTGAGCACTGTCGCGGTGGCGCCGCCGAGCACCAGCACCGGCGACTCGCCCATCTGCGCGTTCTTGACCGCGGTGATGGTGTTGGTGACGCCCGGGCCGGCCGTGACGGCGGCGACGCCGACGGTGCCGGTGAGGCGCGCCACGGCGTCGGCGGCGAAGACGGCGTGTTTTTCGTCGCGCACGTCGACGACGGGAATGCCGTGCTGCTTGGCGCCGCGCAGGATCGGCGAGATGTGGCCGCCGCAGAGCGTGAAGAGGGCGCGAACGCCGTTTTGCGCCAGCACTTGTCCGATGGTGGCGCCGCCGTCTCGTTCTGACTGAGTCACGTTGGTAGGTCCTTCGGCTGAGCGAGCGGCCATCCTACATCGAGTCGCGAGTGCACACGAGGGTCTGCGCTGCCGTTCGAGCGGCGGTGCGCACGGGATGCGGCGGCGCTAGACAACGCTGCGCGTTCGCGTATTTGCGGCGATGGCGCGGGGCTTGCTCAGCGCGCGGCGCGAAAGGACGCGCCCCATGAAAACCAGACGCTATCTCCTCCTTGTTGTTCTCCTCGCGCTCGCCGCCGCTGGCTGCGGGCCCGGCGCGGTCGGTACCCTCGGCGAGGATCCGCCGGCGCCCTCCGCTGCGAGTCACGAGCGCGAGACCACGCTCAACAAGGGCGACTTCGACGCGGCCGTGCGCCACCTGGCGGGGCTGCCGTATCTGCCGTGGAAGTACACCAGCGACGGCTGCTACGCGCGCGCCTTCTACTTCTCGATGACGTTGGCCTCGATGGGCATCCCGTCGAACCACGTCTACTGCGTCGCCAAGAGCGGCTATCCGATCATGGGGCGCTGGCGTTACCACGTCGCGCCGGTGGTCAAGCGCGACGGAGACCCGAGCCAGCTCTACGTGCTCGACCCGCTCTTCGACCGCAACCAGTCGGTGCGGCTCGCCGACTGGGTCGCACGCCAGGACGCGCGCTTCAGCGACGTGTCGTGGGTTGGCTACCCGAACCTGATCGTGCAGCCGGGCACCTCGTACGGGTCGTGGGGCAGCGGCGACGCCGTGCAGAACCCGCGCAGCCCCGACGCGGCACGATACGGCGAGCCGCCTTTCGCGCAGATGCCGAGCTACTCGATCTCGACGATCAACAGCGCCTGCGAGGTGATGCACCGCTACATCGAGCTCGAAGAGCAGACGTCGCTTTCCACCAAGCTCTACAAGCACCGGCGCCTGAGCCAGATCACGCTGCAGACTCTCGGCGAGCTGTCGGCGCGCGGCAAGCTCAGCGGCTCGGCGAGCCAGCTGTCGGCGAGCTGTCGCGACTATCAGGCGGCGAGCGGTCCGGCTGGCTGCATGCCCGACGACGGCAACACCAACCCGACGAGCAAGGACTGCTGCCTCGCGTCGGTCTACTTCTGTTGGAGCAACTCGCTCGGCCGCTGCATGGCGCCGGGCTCGCGGGTGGGCAGCTACCAGTGCGGCGACGGTGGCAACTGGGTCACGCCGAGCGCGCCGGCGCCGACGCCGCCTGCGCCGACGCCGCCGTCGCCCGCGCCCTCGGGCAGCTGGAGCTGCGCGCGCTCGTCGTACCTCGGCGCGCAGCTTTGGACCTGCGACGGGCAGACGCACGTGCGCAAGTGCGTGGGCAGCACGCCGACGGCGCAGACCTGCACGCGCGGTTGCTACGGCGCGGCGGCGGGCAAGCGCGACTACTGCATCTCGGCGGCGGCCTCGTCGAGCTGGAGCTGCACGAGCTCGGCCTACGGCAGCGTGCAGCTGTGGACCTGCAGCGGCGGGCGGCTCTACAAGTGCGACGGCAGCGGGCCGGTGTTCGTCGCCTGCGAGTCGGGCTGCGTCGGGCGCACGCTCGGCAGCGACGATGTCTGCCGCTGACGAGGCGAGCCGTAGAGTCGACTCCACATCCGAGCGTGGAGTCGATTCCACAGCAGGGGCGCAGCGCGACGAGGCGCGCTAGTGTGGTCGCGCAGTTGGAGCGCGTCAGGCGGCGGTATGGAGATTGCTCTCCTGTTGGCGGGAGATGGCGTTCTACAACGACAGCGTGTTCCGCAGCGACTTCGACGAGGACACCGACGTCCAGACGCGGCCCGATGGGCTGATCGCCAGCCGCTATCGCCCGGCGGGCCCGGACACCATCCCCGAGATGGAGCCGCCCGTGCTGGCGCGGCACGTTGCTGGACGGCGGCAGGTCGCCGGGCCGCGTGACCTTGCAGGCTCGCAGGCGCGGGTGCGGCAGCCGCGGCCGCAGAACCGCACGCGGCGCGACATGCACTTCGTCGATCCCGATCTGATCGAGACCACGCCGTACAGCGGACCGATTCGCCGCGTCCGCTAGCGCTGTCGATCCCGAGCGCGCTGAATGAAGTGAGCGGCTAGAGGTGCGCGTCGGGCACGAGCGCGTGACGGCTCGAGCGCGTGTTGGCCTGCGGATCGTAGGTGTACGCGTTGACCTCGCCGAGCTCGATCTTGGAGCCCGACGTGCGCAGCGCCTGGTCGAGGCGCTGCATGTCGCTCTTGCCCGCGGCGTGGAAGTTGCCGTACGGGCCTCTGGCGTCGGCGACGTTGTGGCTCGCCTCGCGCAGTAGATCGGTGGTCAGCACGAGGCCCTTGCTCGGCGTCCAGCGCGCGATGACGCTGCCGGTGTGCTTGCCGCGCACCTCGTAGCTCGGCGCCAGCCGCTCGCCGAGCGCACCCAGCGAGGAGCTGCCGCTGCGCTGCAGCAGCTTGATGTCGCCATAGACGATGTGTCCGAGGTGTTTGCCGTCGAGCGTCTGCACGTGGATCGCGACGTGTTGCTGGGTCGATGACTTGCCGGCGATCACGTTGTGCGGCGTGACGCGCACGCGATGGTTGTTTCCGCGGTAGTAGCGAACGAAGCGATGACCTTCGCTCGGTGCCGCGAGGCTGGCGCTGCCCGCGAGCGTGCAGAGGGCGGCGCCGAAGATGGTGGTTCGAAGAACGCGAAGCATGGTCTGTCCGTTCTTCCCGCGCGCGCTTGGAAAGAGCAGGAAGCGTGCCGGCGTCGAGGCGTGCGATCGCGGTGGTTTGGGCGGCGCCGCCGTGGGACGGAACCCCCAGCTTGGCAAGTGCGGCTGCCAGAGCGCGCGCGGCTAGAAAGAGACGTCGACGACGATGGGGTCGTGGTCGGAGACCTCGCGGCCATCGACGCTGGCGCGGGTCAGCGTCTGGGGGGCGTTGGCGCGCAGGCCGCGGCCGAAGAACCAGTCGACCTTGAGCTGCGCCACGCCGTCCCAGGGACGCAGCTTGTAGGCGAGGATCCAGACCGCGAAGCGCGGCAGCAGCTCGCGGATGACGCTCTCGTCACCTTCGCTGCCGACCTCGTAGCGCGAGGTGCCGGTGCTCATGTCGTTGAACGGCGCGTACTCGAAGCCGTGCTGCTCGAGGGCGTCGAAGACCGGGCGCTCGTAGATCTCGTGCGGCTTGAGGTAGTGCTCGATGGCGTGCGGGAACCCGCCGCGCACCATCTTGCGCGCGAAGTTGCCGAGCAGCCGCCACACCGTGTCCACGTCATAGGTATTGGTGTTCATGTCGCCGCCGAGCAGGGCGCGCTGGTCGATGCGGCGCGCGCGCAGCAGCGAGAGCACGTCGCGCATCTGCTCGCCGCGCTGCGCGAGCGAGGCGTAAGCGTCGAGGTGCGTAGCGCAGACGTGCAGCGGCCCGCGCGGTGTGTCGAGCTCGGCCCAGAGCGCCTTCTTGTGGCCGAGGCGCGGCTCGGAGCTGGAGAGCTTGTCGCGGCTGATGGCGACCGAGATGTTCTCGGCGTGCACGAACGGGAAGCGCGAGATGATCGCGTTTCCGTGCATGCTCTCGCGGTTTTCGCCGCCGCGGGCCTCGGCGCTCTGCTGCACGTCGCGCGCGTCGCCGTAGCTCAGGCAGAGGTACGAGTTGCCGAAGACGTAGCCGAAACCGAGGTGCTCGGCGAGCTCGCGGGCGATGTTGCGGTTGCCCGAGCGCGCCATGCCGATGTCGACCTCGTTGAGCAGCAGCACGTCGGTGTCGCGCAGCGCCTCGTGGGTGTCGAGCAGGCGCTTGATGTCGTCGAGGCGCATGCCGCGCTGGATGTTCCAGGCGACGGTGCGGATGAAGGGCCGGTCGAGCGGCTTGCTGCTGGCAGGCGTTGGCTCGTGCTCCATCGCGTAGGTCAGCTCGAGCAACGCGTCGCGGTGGCGCTGGTAGACCGGCGAGCGCCACAGGTCGCGGCGGCGCTTGCAGGCGGCGACGGCGGCGATGACCTCGGGCGGCAGCGCCGCGGCGCGCAGCGGTCGCTCGAGCCGCGTCGGGGTCGTCGCGCGCACCTGGTGGTCGGGGTCGATTCGGCCTAGAGGGTCTCGGGTGCCCACGTCGCGCATCAGAGCATCGCTGCGGGCGCCGCCGCAAGCGTTGACCTTCGGCGCTGCTCACGGTCGGCATCGGCGGGCGGATGGTCGGGCGTGCAAACAAGCGGTGGCGATGTGCCGTGCGGCTCGGCGCAGACGCGCGTGATCGCTGTTTCGCGGGTGATGGCGCGTCGGTTGCTTTGCAGCGAGGTGTCACTCACTGGGAGCAATCGCCGATGAAGATCTGTTTTCGTCTTCGCACCATCGCCGTCGGCCTGGCGCTGCTGTGCGCGGGGTCGGTCTACGCGGAGGCAACCGCCGAGGCGGCGCCCCGCGGTTTCGCGCGGCGCGGGCGGCGCTCGTTTCGCCGCAGCTACCAGCGGCGCCTGATGCGCGTGCTCGCGCGGCCGGTGAGCGCCGGCCAGGCGGGTGCGGTATGGAGCGCGCACATGGTCGGCGCGCTCGAGGTCGGCAAGGACGGCAAGCGGCCGGCGCAGCAGGGCAACTACACGTTCAGCCAGCTACGCCGCAAGGCCGCGATCCTCGGCAGCGCTGGCATCAGCCGCGAGGAGCGGCGTGTGCTGATGAAGGCCGGCATCGTCGGCAAGAAGGGCAAGAAGGGTAAGGGCGGCGGCGATCCGCGCAGCGAGCTCACCGACGAGGTCGACGCCAGCGACAGCGGCAGCTTCTGGTCACGCCTCTTTCGCCAGCAGGAACGCGACGGCCACTACTCGTCCAAAGGCGGCCACAAGGAGCGCTCGCGGGTGCATCAGCCGCAGCACGACAAGCACTGGAAGAAAGAAGACCGCAAGGACGACTAGTCTAAGACCAAGACCAGCAGCGGAGCGGGCGTAGCAGGATTTGCTCCTGACACGCAAGGCGGCGCGCCAGCGGCGCCGCAGCGTGGCTCGAACAAACCCTGCAACGACAAAGGCCCAGCGTGTTAGCGCTGGGCCTTTGGGCGTAGCAGGATTTGAACCTGCGACTTCCACCGTGTGAAGGTGGCACTCTTCCGCTGAGTTATACGCCCTCGAACGTCGGACAGTTAGCACGCAGGTTCGGCCAATGCAATAGGGCGGGCTTGCGGGAGTCGGTTCCCCAGTTGTGCGAAATCTCCCCAGGGGGGCGCTGGTGGGCGGCGCGCTAAGGGTGCGAGATCGTGTCGGGCGGGCCTGGCGCGGATGTTGGATTCACCGCCGGTCGTGCTGAAACCAACGGTGCTCCTAATCGCGCTGGCGGCGTGGCTCGTGACAGGCTGCGGCGCAGCGGATGAACCTGATGACGTCGGGCGATGGCTCGGACAGCGACGCGGCGTGGCGCTGGTCAATGGCGCTCCGGGGTCGATGAGCTCGGTGGGTTTCGTGGCGTCGGGCAAAAGCTTTCGCTGCACGGCGACGCTGATCGGCAAGCGCACCGTGCTGACGGCGGCGCACTGCGTGTCGTCGGACGTGCCGGCGATCAACGCCGCCTACTTCGACGTCAACGGCACCTGGACCGGCTACAACGTCACGGCGACGGCGACGCATCCAAACTACGACGCCGATCAGAAGATCAACGACCTGGCCCTCGTGCGCCTGCTCGAGACGCCGCCCGTGCAGGCCACCCCGGTCTCCACCGCGGTGCCGCAGGACGGTTGGAAGGTCAAGCTCTACGGCGCGGGCTACACCGGCGACAACGCCAACGACCCGGGCGTGATGCGCATCGCCGACAACACCGTCGGCGCCGTGGGCAAGCTGCGGCTGGCGTTCTACGGAAACACCGGCGCCGTCGGCAACCTCTGCTTCGGCGACTCGGGAGGCCCGACCTTCACCGTGCTCAATGGCAAGCCGGCGCAGATCGGCGTGCACTCGTTCATCAAGAAGGACTGCGCCACGGGGGAGGGCTATGACGTGCGGCTCGATCCCTTCGTGCCGTGGCTCGAGAGCACCTCGGCCGGCGATGTCCTCGTCGCCGACGGCATCGCGCCGACGGTCACCATCGACAGCCCTTTCGCAGACGCGACGATCATCGGCGACGTCAAGATCGTCGCCAGCGCCAAGGACGAGCGCGCGCTGGCGAAGATCGAGGTGCACGTCGACAACAAGCTCGTCGGCGAGGCGCAGGCGGCCAAGGTGGAGGTCACCGCGAGTCTCGAGCCAGGCCGCCACGCCGTTCGCGTGACCGCCTACGACGCCGGCGGCAACACGGCCACCGCGCAGATCCCGATCACCGTCGAGGCGCCCGCCGAGCCACCGCCGCCGCCCGAGCCGCAGACGACCGCCAAGCCGATCGATCCCGTGCCCTCCGATCCGCAGCCCATCACGCCGCCAGCGACGCCGGACGACACGCCGCGCCTGCTCGAAGGCGGCTGCGCGGTCGCTAGCCGCGCTGTTGCCGGCCACGACGTCGCGGCGACGCCGCCGACGCTGCTGGTGCTGCTGTCGCTGCTGCTCGCCTGCGCGCTCGTTGGCCGGCGTCGTCGCCGCCCCCGCTGAGCCAAGAACTTTCGGGCGAGGCCCGGCTCGCTGGGGTACCATCAATACGTGCGTTACAGTGGTCGTCGCGGCGCCGTGGGCGTCGTGGTCGTTCTCGCGACGCTGGTCTTCTGCCTACAGCCAGAGGACGCTTTGTCACGCTCGCGACAGCGAGCGCGCCGGCCCAAGCCGTTTCACCGCATGACCAGCCGCCAAGCCGCGTGCGCGCTCGAGCGCGTGCACGCGCAGCACCGTGACTTCCGCAGGCGCCTGGTCGCGATCTCGGGCCGCTTCATCAACACGCCATTTCGCCTCGACGCCCTCGGCGAGGGGCCAGGTGGCACGGTCGATCGCGATCCGCTCTTCTCGCTCTATCGCGTCGACTGTCAGACCTTTGTCGAGACGCTCGTCGCCCTCGCGCACGCGCCCCGTCTCGACCTCGCGCCGCGCGTGCTTTCGCAGGTGCGCTACCGCGACGGCCGCGTGCACTACAAGGCGCGCCATCACTTTCCGACGAGCCAGTGGATCCCGCTCAACGGCCGGCTGGGCGTGGTGCGCGACGTCACCGCCACCATCGTGCCCGGCGCCAAGCTGCGCGTCCTGACGGTCAAGGTTGGCCCGCGCAGCTGGCGCGGCAAGTTCCGCAAGTTCGCGCGCCTCGGCAGCGCGGCGCCGAGCGGCGTGTACCAGCTGCCCGTGCTGCCGCTCGACGTGGCCATCGCCAACGCCCATCGCTTCCCCAACGGCGCGCTGCTCAACACCGTGCGCGTCCCCCATCGCGCCTATCCCGAGCCGATCTCGCATCAAGGCTTTATCGCGGTGGTCAACGGCCGGCGCGTTGTGCGCCAGGCGACGCAGCTCGGCAAGTACCCGCGCGTCGTCGAGTACCCGCTGCGCGACTACCTCGTGCGCTCGCGCGCCTACTACCGCCGCGCGCCGCGCCCGATGCTCGGCGTCAACGTGCAGCTCATCACCGAGAGCCCGCGCCTGCGTAAGCTGGTGGCGCGCGAGCTGGCCAAACAGCCGGCGGCGCGCGCGTGCGCTCAGCGCACGGGCAGCCAACGCGTGTCGAAGCAGTAGCGAGTCAGCGCTGCCGCCGGCGCGCCCTCGCGCACTGTCGCGGGCGCCGCGACCTCTTCGAGCACCAGCCGCTCCTGCCGGCGTCGCATGGCGTCGTCCTGATCGACGGGCAGCCCCTCGTACGCGCCGCCCTGCGGGCGCCAGTCGTGAAGCCGCACGCAGTAGGCGCCCTGGTCTGGGTGCTGCAGCGCTAGCGTCAGCGGCCCGTGCGCGGGCAACGACGGATGCAGTCCGATCGCCGGTGTGTAGGCGCGGTAGCGCAGCCCGATGACAAGCGCTGCGCCTTCCTCGTCGTCGTCGCGCACCAGCGGTACGTCGTAGCCGTCGACGCTCAGCGTCCAGCCCTCGAGCGCCTCGTCCGCCTCGTCGACGGCGCGCAGGCACAGCTCCACGCGGCGACAGCTCGCGTCGAGCAGACGCGAGGTTCCGTTCTGCGCCGAGAGGTCACCGATCACCGGCCAGAACTCGATCGCCTGCCGTACGACCAGCTGGGCCGTGCCGAAGCGCTGCACGCCGAGCACGCGGTGGTCGTCGTCGAGCAGCTCCTCGGTGACGGGCGCCGCGGGCAGCAGGCCATGCTGGTCGAGGTCGGCGAACACGCGGCGCAGGTCTTGGCGCAGATAGAAGGGCAGGGCGAAGCGGTCGTGAAGCTGGCGACCCCAGTCGGTCAATTGAGTCGTCGCCGCCCCCGCGCCGAGGCGCGCGACCACGGCGCGCAGCAGCGCCGCCAGCGCCGCCCAACGTTCGGGTCGCTCGGGCATGCGCATCGCGCGCAGCTCGACCAGCCCGAGCTTGCCGCGCAGCGGCAGCAGCGGGTTGCAGAGCTTCTCGACGTTGATCTCGGCGCGGTGCGTGTTGCCGAAGCGGTCGACCAGAAACGGCGCCAGCGTGCGCCAGATAAGCTCCGGGTCGGGGGCAGGCTCGCGCTCGAGCAGGTGCAGCGCCAGCTCGAGCTCGCGCACGGACTCGGCAGCCCCCTCGTCGGCGCGCGGCGCCTGGCTCGAGCTGCCCGCCTGCTCGCAGAAGGCGTACGACAGGCTCGGGTGCGCGCTGAAGTAGCAGATCAGCCGCGGCAGCAGCTGCGGCTCGACAAAGAACGGCGACGTCTCGGGCGTGCGCCCGCCCAGCGTGAGGTGTCCGCCGCCGCCGGACTCGGTGACGTGACCATTGAAGTGCAGCCGCCACGCGGACAGCCCCTCGGCCTCGGCGGCCTGGTAGGCGGCGCGGGTCTCGTCGAGCAGCGCGCGGCTGCTCTCGCAGGGGCAGAGGTTGAGCTCGAGCACGCCTGGGTCGGGCGTCACGGTGGTCCAAGCCACGCTGGCGTCGGTGGGTGGTGCGAAGCCGCCGAGCACCAGCGCGGCGAGGCCCACGTGGCTGGCGGCGTCGCCGACCAGCTCGAGCAGCTGCACGAACGGATCGACCGCGAAGAGCTGCGGCAGCTCGATGCGCGCCGTGCCGTCATCGTGCTGACCGAGCACGATGAGAAATAGCGATCGTGCGGCTAGTGCATCAATTGGTCCCTCAGGCGGCGTGGCCTCGTCGTGCGCCGAGGCGCGCGCGATGTCCGGATGCGACGCCAGTGTGATGCCGTCGATCGGCTCGGGCGAGTACAGCACGCGCAGGTCGCTCTCGCCGAGCTCGAAGCTCGCCGTCGACAACCCGAGCGCCGCGAGCCGTTCGAGCAGCACGTCGCGCAGCGTCACCAGCGCGTCCGGCGCGCAGCGCGAATCGAGCTCCGGCGGCAGCAGGCAGGGGTCTGGCGGTCCGCGCCAAACCGCCGTCCCGTCGCGCCGCGCGTAGACACCGAGGCTCCAGCGCGGCAGGTCCTCGTCGGGATACTGCCGGCCGAGCGCGCGCAGCACCGCCGCGCCAGGCCGCCTCTCGGCGAGCCGCCGCAGCACGCCTACCGCGCGGGCCCGCTTGTCATCGCCGAGCGCGCCACCGTTCCACTGCGGGTCCGCGGACCAGCGGTCGGTGAAGGTCGGCTCGCCGCCGACCCAGATGTCTAGACCGCGTTCGGCGAGCGTCGCGTCGTGCGCGTCGATGGCGCTGGCGAAGCGGTCGAGCCATTCAGCGCGCGAGGCCATCGGTGCTGCTCAGCGTTGCCAACGCAGGTCGAGGGTCAACGGGTGCTCGGGGCGCTGCGTCGGCGCGCGCGGCGTGAGCGGCCACGGCGAGTGCCCTTCGGTGGTGTAGCGCTGTGCGCGGCGCGCCGCGGCTTCGAAGGCCGTCAGCGGCGGCTGGTCGAAGGCGCGGTCTTCGGGGTGCCAGACGTGGTACGTGCACGCGCCGAGCGATCGTTTGCCCCAGGTGTCGACCACGTCGAAGCGCAGCGGGTGATGCACGCCGATGTTCGGCTGCAGGCAGAAAGGTGGCTGCCAGGCGCGGAAGCGCACGCCGGCGATGCCTTCGTCGACGCGGTCGGTGTGATGAAGCGGCAGCTCGACGCCGTTGACGGCGACCACGTAGCGTCCCTGCACCAGGCCGCGCACGCGCACCTGCAGCCGCTCGAGCGACGAGTCGACGTAGCGCGAGACCACCGAGCCTTGCGGTTGCTCGCCGAGCGTCGGCCACGGCTCGAGCGCCGAGCGCAGCTCGACCTCGACGCCGCCCACGCGCAGCGTGCCGAAGATCGGGAAGCGGTAGTCGATGAACGGCTGAAACCAGCTGGCGTCGATGTCGAGCCCGGTGCGCGCGAGATCGGCGGCGACGTCGGCGATGTCGCGCTCGAGGTAGTAGGGCAGCATGAAGCGATCGTGGAGCGCCGTGCCCCAGCGCGCGAGCGGCGCCTCGTAGGGCTCGAGGCAGAAGCGCGCGATCATCGCGCGCACGAGCAGCATCTGCGCCGCCGCCATCCGTTCGTTGGGCGGCATCTCGAAGGCGCGCAGCTCGACGATGCCAAGCCGCCCGCTGGGGCCCTCGGGCGCGTAGAGCTTGTCGATGCAGACCTCGGTGCGGTGCGTGTTGCCGCTGACGTCCACCAGCAGGTTGCGCAGCAGCCTGTCGACCAGCCAGGGCGGCACGTACTGGCCCGGGCCGGGCACTTGCAGCAGCGCCAGCTCCAGCTCGCTGAGCGTGTCGAGGCGCGCCTCGTCGCTGCGCGGCGCCTGCGAGGTTGGTCCGACGAACAGCCCCGAGAACAGATACGACAGCGACGGGTGGTTGTGCAGGTAGCGCAGCAGGCTGGCGAGAAGCTGCGGCCGTACGAGAAATGGGCTCTGGTCGGTGGTCGGCCCGCCGAGCGTGATGTGGTTGCCGCCCCCGCTGCCGGTGTCGCGACCGTCGAGCTGGTACTTCTCGGTGGACAGCCCGGAGTGGTTGGCCGCGTCTCCGATGATCTCCATCAGAGCGAGGTACTCGCGGAAGCTCTCGGCCACCGGCAGGTTGACCTCGATGACGCCGGGATCGGGTGTGACCACGCAGGAGCGGATGCGCGGGTCGGAAGGCGGGCCGTAGCCTTCGACGCGCACGGGGAGACCCAGCTCGGCGGCGCTGTCCTCGATGGCCGCGACCAGCTCGAGGAATGCCTCGATGTCGGGCAGCGGCGGCAAGAAAGCGTGCACCACGCCGTCGCGCGGCTCGAGACAGAGCGCCGTGCGCATCACGGCCGTCGTGCCGTAGACCTGCTCGATGGTGAGCTGACCTGCGCGCCGCCGCGCCGCGGCCACCGTGCGCCGCCGCTGCGCCGGCGCGCGGCGCGGATCGAAGGCGATGGGCTCGCGCACTGTCGTCGTGTCGACCTCGGGCACGTCCATCGACACGCCGGTGATGCGATCGAGCGGCAGGCGCAGCCCCATCGGGCTGTCGCCGGGGATCAGAAACAGGTGCTCGCGCCGGAAGGTCCAGCGTCCCGTGCTCCAGCGCGCGTTCCAGCACTGGATCGGAAGCGCGTAGCCCACCGGGCGTCCGAGCCCGCGATCGAGCACGCGCGCCAGTCGGCGGCGCTCCTCTTCGTCGTCGAGCTTGGCGTGCAGCGGATCGACGTCGGCGGGGAGATCCTGTTCCTCGCGCACGAAGTGCCACGGATCCTCGTAGGCGGGCACGAAGGCGGGCTGTATCTCGAGCCGCTCGGCGACGCGCTTGCCGAGCGCGTGGGCCTGCTCGACGCTGACGTTGCCCGTGGCGTGTGCGGCGATCGCGGCCCCCGGCGCCGTCCCGGCGCTGGTCGCCAGCAACGAGCGGTCGCGCCAGATCGGCACGCCGTCGGCGCGCCACAACAGGTGCAGCGCCCAGCGCGGCAGGCTCTCGCCGGGATATAGCTTGCCGGCGCGCCGCATCGGCAGCGTGCCGTGGCCCAGGCGTGCGCCGAGCTCGTCGGCGAGTCGCAGGCCCTGGACCCACTTGGTCGGGCCCATCGCCTCGGTGTTCCACTCCGGCTCGCGCGGGTGCAGCCGCGACGTCCAGGTCGGCTCGCCGCCGCAGGTCAGCGTCAGCCCGTGCCCGCGCAGCACGCCGTCCACCGCGTCGCCCGCGGCGCACAGCCGCGTCCAGGCGTCGTCATCGTAGGGCTTGCGCGGCCGCGGCTCGTGGCCGAGGCGCGTCACGCTCATCTTGAAATCGAAGCCGGTGGTGGGTAGCGAGGCGGTGCCGGTCACGGGCGCTGCGAGTTCCGGCTGAACGGTCGCCGCCAGCGGCACGTGGCCTTCGCCGCACAAGAGGCCGCTCGTGCCGTCGACGCCGATCCAGCCAGCGCCCGGCACGTAGACCTCGGCCCAGGCGTGCAGGTCGACCACGTCGCGCTCGACGCCCTTGGCCTCGTCGGGGATGATGCCTTCGTCGGCGAGCTGGATCAGATAGCCGCTGACGAAGCGCGCCGCCAGGCCACGCGCGCGCAGCACGTCGCACAGGAGCAGCGCGCTGTCGCGGCAGCTGCCGAGGCCGCGCTCGAGCGTCTCGTCGCTGCTCTGGATGCCCGGCTCGTTGCGGATGACGTATTGCACGCGCTGCGCCACGCGCTGGTTGAGGGCGACCAGGTAGTCGACGGTGAAGCCGCGAAAAGGCGTCTCCTCGATGAACGCGGCCAGCCGCCGGCTGGGCTTCGTCGTCGCGAGGAACGGCCGCAGCTCGTCGGCGAGCCCGTCGGGGTAGGCGAAGGGGACCTTCTCGCAGCGGTCGTCGACGAAGAAGTCGAAGGGGTTGACCGGACGCACGTCGAAGGCCGCGTCGACGGTGATCGCGAGCTCGGCGACGAGCTGCTCGTCACCAAAGGTCAGCCTCGCGACGCGGTTGCTCCACGGGTCGTGCTGCCAGCGCACGGCGCAGTCCGGCGAGATGTCGAGGTTGTAGGACAGCACCTCGGTACGGGCGTGACCTGCCGGGCGCAGCCGCACGGTGTGGGGGCCCAGGGCGGCGGGGCTCGAATAGGTGTATCGGGTCTCGTGCTTGATGCGAACGCGCATGGCGGCGCGTATTCTAGGGTAAAGTTCGTAGCCAGATGCACGCCAAACAGACGACCGCCCCCTTTTCCGAGTACACGCCGCTACCCGGCACTTTTGACGAAGTGTTCGAGGCGCGCGACAAGCCGCGCGAAGCGTTCGCCGCCACGGTCAGCTTGATCAACGCGATGGGCGCCGCCGAGCTGCGCACGCGCCAGCGGCTCGCCGGCAAGGCGCTGCTCACCGGCGGCATCACGTTCAACGTTTACGGTGACCGGCGCGGCGGCGTCGAGCGCATCTTCCCCTTCGACGTCATCCCACGCATCGTCGCCGCCGAAGACTGGGAGCACATCGACAGCGGCCTGAGCCAGCGCATCCGCGCGCTCAACATGTTCCTCGCCGACGTCTACGGCGATCAGCGCATCATCGCCGAGGGCCACGTGCCGCGCGACGTCGTCGAGAGCTCGACCGGCTTCCTCGAGAAGATGGTCGGCGTGCGTCCGCCCGGCGGCGTCTACGTGCAGGTGGCCGGCATCGATCTGATCCGCGGCGCCGACGGCCGCTTCCTCGTGCTCGAGGACAACCTGCGCACGCCCTCGGGCGTCTCGTACGTGCTCGAAAACCGCGCCGTGATGAAGCGCGTGCTCGCCCCGGTGCTCTCCAAGATCGACATCCGCCCGGTGGACGAGTATCCGTCGCGGCTGCGCAACGCCATCAGCTCGCTGGCGCCCGAGCGCGCCGGCGACCACCCGCGCGTGGTCGTGCTCACGCCGGGGCCCTACAACTCGGCCTACTTCGAGCACACGTTCCTCGCGCGCCGCATGGGCTGCGACCTGGTCTGCCCGACGGACCTCTTCGTTCACGACGACACGGTGTTCGTCAAGACGACGGCCGGCCCGCAGCGCGTCGACGTGATCTATCGCCGCATCGACGACGACTTTCTCGACCCCGAGGCCTTTCGCGCCGACTCGCTGCTCGGCGTGCGCGGCATCGTGCGCGCCTACGCGCGCGGCAACGTGACGTTGGCCAACGGCATCGGCAACGGTGTGGCCGACGATAAGGGCGTCTATCCCTACGTGCCCGCGATGATCCGCTTCTACCTGAGCGAAGAGCCGATCCTCGGCCAGGTCGAGACGTATCACTGCGAGAACGCCGCCGAGCGCGACCACGTGCTGCAGAACCTGGCCTCGATGGTGACCAAGGACGTCAACGGCTCCGGAGGCTACGGCATGTTGATCGGGCCGCGCGCGGCGCCGGCCGAGATCGAGGAGTTTCGCCAGCGCATCAAGCAGCGCCCGCGCAGCTACATCGCGCAGCCGCTGGTGGAGCTGTCGGCATGCCCGACGTGGCTCGGCGACCGCATCGCGCCGCGCCGCGTGGACCTACGCCCGTTCATCGTCACCGGACGCTCGACGTGGGTGCTGCCCGGCGGGTTGACCCGCGTGGCCCTCGCCGAGGGCTCCTACGTCGTCAACTCGAGCCAGGGCGGCGGCTCCAAGGATACCTGGGTGCTGCAGCGATGATCTCGCGCGTCGCCGAATGTTGTTTCTGGCTGCACCGTCACGCCGAGCGCGCCGAGAGCATGGCGCGCCTGCTGCGTGTCAATCGCTCGTTTCTGCTCGACGTCAACCTGCCCGAGTTTTCGCGCTGGTGGCCGGTGGTGATCGTCAGCGGCGAGCAAGAGCGCTTCGCCGAGCAGCACCCCGACGAGTCGGCGCGCAACGACGGCGAGCTGGTGCAGCAGTATCTGACCTGGGACGAGAAGTGTCCCGTCAGCGTGATCGGCTCGGTCTACTGGGCGCGCGAGAACGCGCGCACCATCCGCGACGCGATCAGCCTCGAGATGTGGGAGTCGATCAACGGCTTCTGGCACTGGCTACGGCGCGGGCAGGGCAGGCGCCTCTACGGTCGCGACCGCGACGCCTTCTACCAGCGCGTCAAAGAGTCGGTGGCGCTCTTCCAGGGCGTCTGCCACAACACCATGCTGCACGAGGAGCCGTTCGACTTCATGCGCCTCGGCATGCTGCTCGAGCGCGCCGGGCAGACCGCGCGTATCCTCGACGTCAAGTTCCACCTGCTCGGGCCGAGCACGTCGGAGGCTGACTCTCCGGTGGAGGCGGCGCAGTGGGTGGCGCTTCTGCGCTCGTGCTCGGCCGAGCAGAGCTATCTGCGCCGACATCGCCGCCTCGCGGGCGCGCACGTGGCGCGCTTCCTGTTGTCCGAGCCGCTCTTTCCGCGCTCCGTGTTTCATTGCCTCGAGCGCGCGCTCAACTTCCTCTCGCGCATCAGCAAGTCCTCGGGACGCGGCGACGCCTCGAGCGAGAAGCTCGCCGCGCTCGTCGAGAGCGTGCGCGTACGCGCGGGCGAGCAGCTGACCGGCGCGCCGCTGCACGAGGAGCTGACGCGCATCATCGATACGACGATGGACGTCTGCGCGGCGATCCACCGCGACTACTTCGACCCGTCGCTGCCGCTCGACGAGCAGGCGGCGTAGGCACTTCTGGCGAGCCGGAGCATATCTTGAGCGATCTACTGGGCATGTCATTCGACGCGGCGGCCTCGCCATCGATCCGCATCCGCGGCTGGGCGGACGAGGAGCGCGAGGCACACGAAGTGCCGCCCACGGGCTGGGGCTTCGCCTGGTATCCGGCGCACGAGGCAGGCGCGGTGGTGGTCAAGGACCCGACGCCCACCGGCGACACGCCGCTCTCGCGCGTGCTGCGCGACTGGGAGCGTTTTCGCGCGACGATCTTCGTCTGTCACATCCGCGGCGCCGCCAAGCGCGCCAGCCAGGAGAACACGCACCCGTTCATCCGCAGCTATGGCAAGCGCGACTGGCTCTTCGCGCACAACGGCCAGCTCGCGCCGCGGCTGGTTAGCGAGCTGCCGCTCGGCACGCCGCCGGTGTTCGAGCCGGTGGGCCGCACCGACTCGGAGCACGCCTTCTGTTGGCTGCTGACCAAGATCCGCGACGCCGGCGCGCGCACGCTGGGCGAGGTTGGCTGGGAGCGGCTGCTCGGCTGGATGGGGCAGCTCGACAGCCTCGGCTCGTTTAACGCGCTGCTCACCGACGGCCTCGACCTCGTCGCTTATCGCGACACGGAAGAGTTCAACAGCCTGCACTACATTCGGCGCCGCCCGCCGCACACGCGCACCAAGCTCTCCAACCGCGTCGTGCGCCTCGACCTCGGGCATCCGCTCGATATCAACCGCACCATGGTGCTGTTCGCCACCGAGCCGGTGGGACGCGCCGAGTGGACGGCGATGGACGGCGGCGAGATGGTCGTGGCGCGGCGCGGCGCGATCGTCTGGCGCGGCAACGTCAACGACCGCGATCGCGATGACGAGAGCAAGCCAAGGGTGTCAGGGCCGCTGCTCGAGCGGCCCACCGAGCTGACGCCCAATGACCTCGCCAGCGCGGTGGCGCGCGAGGAGCAAGAGCTTCACCTGCCGGCGCTGATGGCGCGCCCCTCGCGTATCGAGGCGGCGCTGCAGGTGCGCGCGGCGCAGGACACGACCAACTACGCGCAGCCGCGGCGCACCAAAGCGAGCCGCCTGCTGCGCGTGCTTCACGAAACGATCTATCGCTACACCGAGCCCGTCGAGCGCAGCACGCATGTCTTTCGGCTGCGGCCGGTACACGACGTGCGCCAGGAGGTCATCGAGCACTCGCTCGTCGTCTCGCCGGCCGGCGAGTCCAACGCCTTCGAGGATGTCTTCGGCAACCAGACGCTGCGCACCAAGGTGCGCAACCCCTACGAGGAGCTGCGCATCACCTCGCGCTCGCTGGTGCGCGTCACGATCGATCCACCCGTCGCGGCGCCCACGCGGCGCACGTCGATCCCCCTGGTGTGGATGCCCTGGCAGCGTCAGATGATGCAGGCCTACCTGCTGCCGCCCGAGCTGCCCGAGACGCAGCTGCGCGAGCTCTCCGAGTTCGCCATGGGCTTCGTCGAGCGCCAGGACTACGACCTGATGGAGACGCTCGAGGACATCAACCAGTCGCTGCGCGAAGACTTCAAGTACGAGTCGAAGTCCACCACGCTGCAGACCACGCCCTTCGAGGTCTACATCAACCGCCGCGGCGTCTGTCAGGACTTCGCCAACCTCTTCATCTGCCTGGCGCAGCTGCTCGGCGTGCCGGCGCGCTATCGCGTCGGCTACGTCTACACCGCCGCCAACTACGACAACCAGATCCAGTCCGAGGCCTCGCACGCCTGGGTCGAGCTGTACCTGCCGTGGGCCGGCTGGCGCGGCTACGACCCCACCAACGGCTGTCTAGCCAACGTCGACCACGTGCGCGTAGCCGTCGGCCGCAACTACCGCGACGCCACGCCCACGTCGGGCACGATCTACAAGGGCGGCAAAGGCGAGACGCTCGAGGTCTCGGTGCGCGTCGAGGACATCGACGAGGGCGGCGGCGGAAAGAAGCCGGCGTCGTCGAAGGTCGCCGGCGGCTGAGCGCTCGCCTCGCGCGTGCTGCGGCCTACAGCACTGAACGCCCGCGAAGCGGCGCTGGCGGGGCGGAGCGGGGCGGGGCGGGGCGCGAGCGTGGGGGGACGCCTCGTGCGTTGGTGGCCGGGGCGCGTTCGGGCGCGGCTGGGCTGAAACGGGATGGAAG
>JAGQIK010000601.1 GCA_020431405.1 Myxococcales bacterium | reverse complement strand
GCGCTCGCGCCCTTCGAAGATCTTCGCCAAGCGCTCGGCGGCGCGCGCCGCTGCGCCGTGCCGCTGCTCGGCGCGCAGCACCGGCAGCGCGCGCGGCAGCGTGTCGAGCGCAGCCGCCTCGTCCTCGAGCTCCTCGTCCTCGTCCGTCTCACCGAGCAGCGCCGCCACCAGCGACTCGTAGCAGTCCGCCGCGGCGCTCTCGTCGTCGAGCTGGTCGTGATAGAGGTCGGCGAGGTGCGACAGCAGCTCGACGCGCTCCTTGCGGTCCACCGAGACGCGCGCCACGCGGCGCAGGCGCGCAGCCGCCTCCTCGATCTCGCCTTCGTCCAGCGAGTGGCTGGCCAGCTCCTTGAGCGCACCGACATGGTCGGGCGCCAGCGCCAGCGCGCGCTCGAACAGCGGCACCGAGCGCTCCGGGCGCCGCAGCCGTCGCTCGCAGATGCCCGCGCAGTAGAGCGCCTCCGCCGACGCTTCGGCGTGCTGAGCGGCCTCGTCGTGCTCGCCAGCCTGCTCGAGATGGCGCAGCGCCTCGCGCCAGCGATGCGCGCGGTAGCGGTTCTGCCCGACCGCGAGGCGCAGCAGCAGGTTGCGTGGCTGCAGCCGCAGCGCCTGCATCAGGTACTTGTAGCCTTCTTCGCTGCGCCCACTGCGCTCGAAGATGTCGCCCAGCCGGTAGTAGAGCTGCCCCGCGTCGCGGCCCGCGTCGGTGTTCTCGAGCCGGCCGATGGCCTGCTCCAGCACGTCGCGCGCCGCGTCCATGTCGTCGTGCTCGAGGTGCAGCGACGACAGCGCGTCGAGCGCCGGGACGAAGTCGGCCTCGGCCGAGAGCGCGCTCTCGAGCAGGCGCGCCACCTCCTGCCGCGTGGCACCGCGCTGCCGACGGATGTCGGCCAGCTCGGTGAGCAACGCCGCCTTGGCGCCGCCATCCTCGACCAGCGGGCGCTTGCGACCGAGCAGCATCTCGCGCCGCGCGAGAATCTCGTCGGACGACCGCTCCGACGTTGACGAGGCGCCTGCCATCGAAAGCAGCGCGTCGATGATCGAGACCTCGTCAGGGCGCAACGAGTGTGCCCCCTCGTAGAGGCTCGTCGCCGCCGGGAGCGCGCCCGCGCTGGCGCAGGCGTGCGCAGCCCCGACCAACATTTGCACCGCCTCGTCGTCCTCGAGCTGCGAGGCGAGGTCGGCCTGAAGCTCGGCAAAACGGTCCCAGTTGCCGGCCGCCGCCTCCATGCCGCCCAGCTCGGTGAGCGCCTCGCGCTGGGCCGGTGCTCGCGCCAGCGCGGCCTCGAGCGTGGCGCGCGCGCCTTCAGGATCGCCGAGCGGGTCGCGCCGCAATCGTGCAAGCCGCACCTCTATCGCGGCGATATCGTGCGCGCTGCGCCCTTCTTCTTCGGCGCGCGTGATCTGCTCCTCGAGCAGCGCCGTCGCCTCGTCGGCCTTGCCGGCGAGCACCAGTACACGCGCCAACCCCTCCTCGACATCGGGGTCGAAATCGCCAAGCTCGCGCGCTCGGCGCAGCTCGACGGCCGCGGCCTCGGGGTCGCCGAGCCCCTCGAGCGCACGCGCCAGCCGCACCAGCGCGGCGCGCTTGGCGCCGTCGTCGGCGCTCAGGTCGACCTGCGCGCGCAGCACGCCGGCGAGCTGCTCGATCTGCTCGTGGTCGCGATAGAGCCCCTCGAGCGCCCCGAGCGCTTCGGCGCTGGTCGGGTCGTGCTCGAGCACGCGCTCGTAGGCCTCGATGGCACGGTCTGGCAGCTCGAGCTCGCGGTGATAGGCGCGCGCCACGCGCAACGCGTGCGCTGCGCGAACCTCGGGCTCGGTGCAGAGCTGGATCAGCGCGTCGACAGACTCGATGTGCTTGGGCCAGATGGCGAGACGCTCGTAGATGTCGGCGAGGCGTGCCAGGCTGTCGGCGTCGGTGGGGTCGTCGTCGAGCAGGCGTGTCAGCGCCTCGGCCGCGTCGTAGGGACGGTCGAGCTGATGCTCGTAGAGGTTGGCCAGACGCGTGAGCCGCTCGGCGCGCTCTTCGATGTCGAGGTCGGTGCCGAGCAGCTCGAGCTGACGCGACAACAGCTGCGCCAGGTCGCCGAAGCGCTCGAGCTTGTCGTAGAGCGCGTCGAGCGCGGCGGCGGCGCGCGGCTCGCGCGGGTCGATGGCCAGCACCGCGGCCAGGTGCGGCTCGGCGTCCTCGAGGTTGCCGTGCTCGGCGATGAGCTGTCCGAGGCGCAGATGAAGCTGCATCAGCGCGGCGGCGTCGGCAGCATGGTCGATGAGGTCGCGGTAGATCTCGATCACGCGCTCGAAGCGGTCGTGCTCCTCGGCGAGCGCCAGGAGCTCGCGCTCGATGACCTCGCCGGCGGGAAGCAGCAGCGCCGCCTCGGCGAGCACGTCGAACGCGCGCTCCACGTCGCCGGCCCCGCGCGACCACATGCCCGCCACCTCGACGAGGATCGCTACCGCCGAGTCGACGCCCGCCTCCACGTGCGCGCGATAGGCGCGCTCGAGCGCCTGCCACGCGTTCTCGCCCGAGGCCACGCGCCGCGACGAGCCGACGTCGGCCGCCGCCGAGGGCCTGCTCGGAACACGCGGCGGGGGGCCGCCCGGG
>JAGQIK010000075.1 GCA_020431405.1 Myxococcales bacterium | reverse complement strand
TTAGATACGCTGCGAAGTCCCCCCAACGCATCGAACCCTGCAACTCGGCCCGCCGCGCCAAGGCGACGGTCCATCAGCGCCGCGCGCCCGACGTCCGCGCGCGCCCCACGTCGCGAGGCGTCTCGCCACGGCCCGCCAAAGGCACGCCCGCGGCACCTCCCACGCCGGCCAATCGCGCCAAACGCCTGCAGGCCACCAGCCTCCCATCCCGTCTTAGCCGGCGGGCCTCCCACGCTCGCGCACCCCGATCGCGCGAGGCGGCCCTCCACGCCCACGCCCCTGGGCGTTCAGTTCCCTAACTACCCCACTGAACACACACGCCCGCCCATCAGGCGGCCACAGGCTCGAGGCCACAGGCCACAGGAGAGGGTGGGCTTGCCCCGCTAGAGTGGACACCCGGTTCATGCCGCCAGCTCGTAGGCGGCTGGCGTGCAGTAGCCGATCGATGAGTGGCGGCGCTTTCGATTGTAGTAGCACTCGATGTATTCGAAGAGCGCCGTCGTCACTTGTTGGTTGCTCCAGGTCAGTGGCAGTGACAGCTTGGTCTTGAGCGTGCTGAAGAAGCTCTCGACCGGAGCATTGTCCCAGCAGTTCCCTCTGCGGCTCATACTGATGGTGATGCCATGCAGCTCGAGCGCGCGTACGTATGCTGCCGCTGCGTACTGCGCGCCCTGGTCGGAGTGGTGCACCCTAGGTGCAGGCCGCGCTGCGAGGGCCATGTGAAGCGCTGTCAGCGTCAGCCCACGACGCGTCGCGAGTACAGGTCGAGGATGACGGCGAGGTAAAGCCAGCCACGCCGTGTGGGGATATACGTGATGTCGGCTGCCCAGATGTCGTTGGGCGCCTCGGGCTCGAAGTTGCGATCGACGACGTTGTCGAAGCGCTGAAAGTCATGCTCCGACTGCGTGGTCGTGACGAAGCGCCGAGTTGGGCGAGCAATGATGCCGTTTTCGCGCATCAAGCGTGCGACGCGCTTGCGGCTGACGCGCCAGCCGAGCTCGAGCAGGTCGCGCCAGATCCGCGGACTGCCATAGCGGCCGCGATGCAGCCGAAACAGCGCGCAGATCTCGACAAGCAGTGCCTGGTCGGCAATCTGCCGCTGACTGGACTCACGATGACACCATGCGTAGAAGCCCGAGCGCGACACGTGCATCACCCGACAGAGCACGTCGATGGAGTAGTTGGCCTTCTCCGCCTCTATGAAAGCGAATCTCACTCGCTTTCCTTGGCGAAGAAGGCCGCCGCCTTTTTTAGTATTTCGCGCTCCATCTCGAGCTCGCGAACTCGCTTGCGGAGCCGAGCGAGCTCTTGCTCAGGCGACTCAGGCGAATCAACAACCTCGACGCTGAAGCCCTCGAGATCGCGGCCCCACTTCGACAGGGCCGACTTCGAGACGCCAAGCTCGGTTGCCACTTGCCCAACGGGCCGCCCACTTTCGCGCCACAGCCGTACGGCCTCTCGCTTGAAGTCTTCGGTGTAGCGCCTGCTACGACGAGTACGTCTTCCCATGCTGTCCCCCCAGTGGCACTAGTGTGCCAGTTGAGGGTGTCCACCAAAGCGGGGCAAGCTCAGTCAGGTCGGACCGCAGGTCGCGCTTCGCGCTTCGCGGTAGGGCGACGCCGAGCCGTCCCTACTGCTGCGAAGCGTGTGGGGCGCTCGCGGGCGATGCTGAAGCCTGATGCCTGAGGCCTGAAGCCCGTCTGCTAGGGGCTCTTCGTCTTCGCCTTGGACTTGGCTTTCGACCTGGTCTCGCCCGCCGTGGCCTTCTTGGCCTTGCCGGGCTTGTCGGCTTTGTCCTTGGCCTTGTCGCTGCCCTTGCCGACAGGCTTGCTCGCCGAGCCGCTGCCGCTGCCGCTGCCGTCGCCTTTGCCATCATCGACGCCGTCTTTGCCCGACGGAGAGTCGTTGATGGGCTCGCTGGTGGATGACTTGCCCTGGCGCTTGGCTTTGCTGCTGCCGCCTTTGGCGCCAGGCGTGTCGCCGCCGGGCGAGTCGTCGCCGAGCAGCTGCTTGTGCAGCGTTGGCAGGAACACGCGCACGACGGAGCCGAGCGGCAGGCGTTGGTCTTTGCCTGGCGTGGCGATCTTGCCTTCGACGAAGAGCGTGCCTGACGATGGCTCGAGCTCGGGCGCGACGTTTTTGATCTCGCCGCGCAACTCGCGCGAGAGGTCGCCGAGCTTGATCACCAGCTTGTCGCCCAGCTTGACGCGGCCCATGTATTCGTTGGGCACGGCCAGTCGGACCCAGATGTCATCGGGGTCGATGATGCGCATCACTGGCTGGCCGGGGCGCAGCAGCGCGCCCGCCTGTGCGTAGACCGCTGCGACGCGCCCGGAGAAGTCGGCCTTGATGATCGCGGACTCCATCTTCTCCTTGAGGCTTCCCACCTGCGCCGACTGCGCCGCCACGCCCGCGCCTGCGGCCAGCCGCTGCGCGGCCGCGAGCTGCTTCTTGCTACGCGCCAGCGCCAGCGCCTCCGCCGAGAGCGCCGCCGCCGCCTTCTGGCGCCGCGAAAACCCCGCGCGCGCCGCGTTATAGGCGAGCTGCGCCTGCCGCGTGTTGGCTTGTGCCTGAAGCAGCGACGCACGCGCCTGCGCCAGCGCGTGACGCACCGAAGCGTTGTCCAGCTTGGCGAGCACCTGGCCCTGCTGCACGCGCTCGCCGAGCTTGACCATCACTTCGGCGACCTTGCCGCCGTAGAGCGCCGAGATATCCACCGAGCGGCGCGCGATCAACACGCCGACGAAGCCGCGCCTGAGCTGGCCCTCGAGCGGATCGGAGATGCCACGCCGCGGCTCGAGCTTGACGTTGGTGTGCTTCTTGACGGGGTTGTCGCGCGTGAACCACCACAGCCCCGTGCCGACCGCGCCGAGCACGATCACCACCACGATCACCAGCGCCGCCGTCGAGCGCTTGGGCTCGAGCGTGCCGTCGACCATCGGGACATCCGTTGTGGGCATGGTCGGCATTAGCGTCTCGGCCTCATAGGTTCGGCGCCTTGTTGAGCTGCGTGCCGTCACGCCACTCGTCGTCGCTCTCCATCTGCGCCCTGACCAGCTCGGA